>NZ_JBQFPY010000004.1:0-349190 GCF_056536625.1 Ruegeria sp. CJ9 | reverse complement strand
CCGTAAGGCAGCAGATCGTCACTGGAGATGCCAATTTTCGCACCGATTTCCTGAATCGGCTTCTTGTTCGCCTCACGGGCGATTTCGATGTCGGATTTGTAGCTCATTGGGTGCTGGGCTCCGTGCAAAGTAGGTTTAACGAACTCAAACCCGCCCGCATGTGCGACCGGGGAGGAATCGAATACTTTCTTTACGGTAAATAATTTTTCCCTTGGGTCAACCTTGGAAATACGAGGACATGACCGAAAGGGTATTTGTTACCCAATGGGGTCACGGATCACGCGTAACGTTTGCGCACCGCGCTAAGCCCCAACAACCAATCCTCAACGATGCGTAATTCCGGGAATGCTTTTTGCGTTGGGCTTTTAAGAAGATAATACCCAGACTGTGTTCGCACCGAGACGTCCTGAATTGGTCTGACCAACGCGCCGCTTTCAAGCAGTGGGTCGACAAGATGGGCCCAACCCAATGCGACCCCCAATCCATCGACTGCAGCTTGTATAGAGAGAGGATAGGTGTTGAAGGCCACAGCGCGTTCCATCAATGAGGTCGAAATATCATTGCCGTTGAACCACGTGTGCCATGTCATCCATTCCGCGTGACTACTTGTCACCTCAATCAGATCCAACTCTGGCAAAGCAGTTAAATCTGTCACCGTCGGATTACTACTGAGATACTCCGGGCTGCAGACCGGAAAAACAGTTTCCCCAAATAACAGCTGAGCATCATATCCAGGCCATTCCCCATCCCCGCGCAATATCGTCAAATCCATCGAATCTGACAGGCACTCTGCATCACTGTCGGAAGACACCAACGAAATACGAATGCGATCATTAGATTTGTTGAATTTTCTTAGCTGTGGCATCAACCAGAGTGACGCAACCGAGTTGGTCGCAGAGATCGAGACTGTGTTGGCCTGATGTTTAGCCAGCATGTCACGGCTAACATCCCGCATCAGGTCCAGCGACTTTTCCACAGTTGCCAACAAAATCGCACCTTGCTGCGTCAGCGAGACCGAGCGATGACCTCTGACAAACAGCGGAACATCATAATGCTGCTCCAACAGTCGCACCTTGCGGCTGATTGCCGTTTCCGAAATGTTGAGCACCTTGCTGGCCTGCGCAAAACTCTGCGCCTTCGCAGCCGCTTCAAATGCCAAAAGGTAATCGAGCGGTGGAAGGACCTTCCCGGTAATTGGCGCTTTCTTTGGCATCTGAAGGCGGTTTCCCAATCTGAAGATGATCGCAATCAAAAACATTTGCCCGTTTCGACTGGAAACCGATCAGGCAACTGACTGTTAAAATAGTGAAAAGTCAGATTTGCCTCAAGAATTTATAGGCAATGCCTCTCAAATTTCTGTTCTGCGTCTCGTGAAAACTTAGGCAGAATGAGAAAATTCGGGGCCGGAAGAGTCCGCAGATAAGAAATGTACGTCACTCAGGGAGCAAACATGAAACTCACAAACCTATTTTCTGCTGCAACCTTGGCAGCGGTAGCGGGCACCGGAGCGTTCGCCGAAGACAGCAGCGATCCGATCGTCATTCCAATTCACAACTGGTCCAGTCAGATCGTGATGTCTTACGTTACAGGTCAACTACTAGAAGAGATCGGTGACAACGTCGAATACGTCACAACAGACAGTCAGGCGGTCTACGAGTCGGTACGCTTGGGCGATGTCACACTTGAGATGGAAGTCTGGGAAGGTGCATTTGGCGCATCCTTCCGCGCCGCGCTGGAAAAGGGTGGACTGCATGATGCAGGCGATCATGATGCAGTCACGCGCGAGGATTGGTGGTATCCGATGTGGACTAAGGAATCCTGCCCCGGCCTGCCTGATTGGCAAGCTTTAAACGACTGCGCGCATCTTTTCGCAACAGCGGAAACCGGGGACAAAGGCCGGTATCTGGATGGACCCGTCGACTGGTTGAAGCACGGTAAGGAACGTGCCGAAGCGCTTGATTTGAATTTCACGGTTATCAATGCGGGTTCGGCTGCAGCCCTTTGGGCCGAGATCGGAGCGGCAGAGGCGGATAAGAAACCTGTTCTGGTCTTCAACTGGACACCCAACTTTGCCGAAGCTGTCTGGCCCGGTGAGTTTGTTGAATTTCCGGCCTGGGAAGATGGTTGCGACAAAGATCCATCCAAAGGTCCGAATCCCGATGCGTTGTATGATTGCGGAAACCCAGCCAGCGGTTACCTGAAAAAAGCCGCGTGGGATGGCATGAAAGATAAGTGGCCGGCTGCTTACTGCGTATTGACTGAAATTTCGTTCACCAACCCGCAAATCGCGGAAATGGCCAAGCTGGTCGATACAGACGAGCTGGAACCGGAAGAGGCGGCAGCCGAATGGCTGGACGCTAACCGCGCTGTTGTTGACCCCTGGATCAGCGCCTGCAGTTGATAAACCGGTCATTCGCGACGAAACTGGCGCGGCCTTGCTGATCTCGGTGAAGCGAGGCCGCGCCTAACAAGAAAGAAGGCAGCCATGTCCGCCACAGCGCCCGTCATCTCAGCCAAAAACGTCTGGAAACTGTTTGGAGCCTCTCCTGAGACCTATCTGAAATCTATGCCCGCGGGTCGCAGTTTCGACGAGATACGTGCGGACGGTTACATCGCCGGGGTCAAAGACGTCTCGATTGAAGTTGGCCGGGGTGAAATGCTGGTCATCATGGGGCTGTCCGGATCAGGTAAGTCTACTTTGGTACGGTGCTTTTCACGTCTTCATGACATTACCGGCGGCACGATTGAGGTTGACGGTCAGAACATCATGAGCCTGAGCGAGCGCGACCTGATCGAGTTGCGACGCAACAAGATGGGCATGGTGTTCCAGTCCTTCGGTCTGCTGCCGCATCGTACGGTTCTGGATAACGTGGCCTTCCCGCTGGAAATGCGCGGTCAGGATCGCCATGACCGACGCGAACGCGCATTGGAAGTAATCAAGCTGGTGGGCCTTGAGGGTCGTGAAGAATATTTCCCGCGTGAACTCAGCGGCGGGCAACAGCAACGGGTCGGCATCGCCCGGTCCCTGGCGATTGAGCCGGATATTTGGTTCCTGGATGAACCGTTCTCCGCCCTTGACCCTTTGATCCGGCGTGAAATGCAGGATGAATTCCTACGGCTTCAAGAGATGCTGGGTAAAACCATCGTCTTTATTACTCATGATTTTGACGAAGCGCTGCGTTTGGCAGATCGGATCGCGATCATGCGCAATGGCGCGGTTGAACAGTGTGACACACCCGATCAAATCGTCATGAATCCTGCCACTGAATATGTGGCGAAATTTACCGAGGACATCGACAAAGCCCGCGTGGTGCATGCGAAAGGGCTGGCGAAACCGGTCAACGGGCACGCCTTGGAAGGAGCTCCGATCAATGGTGGCGCAACGATCCACGAACTTGCGCGAGTTCTGGTCAATGACAACCGCATCCTTTTGCCGGTTGCAGATGACAAAGGCGTTATCACCGGTGTCCTGGAACGCGACACCGCTCTGAATGTTCTGCTCGGAGCCGAATAATGGCGACGCTGTCCACTGATCTGACGGAGACTTCGGACAAGCCGTGGGGACGTACACGGGTACTTACCGCGCTGCTTGCAGTGGCGTTTGCACTGATCCTTGCCAAAGCCGCTGGTATTCTGCCTGAATGGCTGAACCGCATCCCCGAAGCGGCGATCCCGCCCACCGCACAAGTTCTGGATGCGATCTTCAACTTCATCCAGAATGACCTGGGCCTGATATACGTCACCCGCTTCATCGCGGAAGGTCCGCTTGAATTCCTGCTGGATACATCGGCCAACCTTTTGGAAGGCAAGCGTCGCTGGCCCTATCTGGGACCGATCCCATGGTCTGCGATTGCCGCCGTTGCCGCGGTTGTGGGTTATGCTGTCGGTGGATGGAAGTTGGCCGCTTTGGGCGCGGGCACCTTTATCTGGACCGCAGCAATCGGCCAGTGGAAGATCGCCATGCAAACAATGTCGGTGATCGTGGTTGCAGCACCCCTGGCGTTCCTGCTGGGGCTGGCTTTGGGTATTGCCGCATGGAAATACGGTTGGTTCGAGCGGGTCCTGAAGCCCATCCTGTCCATATTGCAAACCCTGCCCTTCTTTACCTACCTGCTGCCTGCGGTGATTTTCTTCAAGGTGGGTCCAACCGCCGGGGCCGTTGCAACGATTACGTTCGCGATCCCGCCGATGATCCTGATGACAACGCTGGGGCTCAAGAAGGTTAGCCCCGAAGTGATCGAAGCGGGTCAGATGTCCGGCTGTACTCGCTGGCAGATGCTGCGCCATGTATACATTCCGGCAGCGCGCACCGAAATTCTGGTTGGCGTCAATCAGGTGATCATGCTGTGTCTGGCAATGGTCGTTCTGACCGCCTTTATCGGAATGCCGGGTCTTGGCGCTAAACTGTTGGCGATGATGGGAAGTTTCAAGCTCGGACGATCCTTCGAGATTGGCATCACTATCGTCCTTTTGGCCGTGACTTTGGACCGGATGTCCAAGGCCTGGGTGGTCAAGCAACCAGTTCACTTTGAACGCAACACGCCCTGGTGGAAGCGGCATCAAATCTCGCTGGTCGCACTGGGTCTGTTCATCGGGTTTATCCTGCTATCGCAGGTATTCCCGATCCTGGCTGAAGTTGGCCGCAAACAGCACCTGAGCCAAGGCAAGGAAATTGACGTGGTGATCAAGTCGTTCCTGGCGATCGACGCCATCAAGGGAACAACTGAATGGTTGCGCTGGTTCCTGAACGTCAAGGTTCTGATCCCGTTCCGGGACACGCTGCTGGCGATCCCGACCCCCGCCTTCATCCTAATAGTCGTTGCCTTTGCCTATTGGGTCGGCGGACGCCGCCCAGGTATCTATGCGGCAGTGTTTTTTACCATCGTCGCATTCTCGGGTTGGTGGGACCGGTCGGTGATCACTCTGTATACAGTTATCTCGGCTGTTGCGCTGGCCACACTGATCGGAATACCGCTGGGCGTAATCGCTGCCCGGTCCGAACGCTGGTCGAAAAGCATCCTTCTGGCCTGCGACACCGCGCAGACCTTCCCCAGCTTTATTTATCTTATCCCAGCGATCATGTTGTTCGGTGTCAATGACGTGGCGGTTGTGTTCTCGATCCTGATCTTCGCCGCCGTACCGCTGATCCGGTACACTATTATTGGCCTCAGCAGCGTCCCGCCGGAAATGACCGAAGCCGCCGACATGTCCGGCTCAACCCGTCGCCAAAAGCTGATGTCGGTACAGTTCCCACTGGCTCTGCCAACTATGGCGGTCGGGTTCAATCAGGCCATCATGTTCGCCTTTTTCATGGTCATCATCGCAGCCTTTATCGGCACGCAGGACCTTGGGCAAGAACTTCAGCGAACGCTGGCCGGAACCGAGTTGGGCAAAAACTTTGTCCTCGGCCTGAACGTGTCGCTGATGGCGCTGACCTTTGACATGGCGATCAGCAGCTGGGCGGAACAGCGTAAAAAGCGACTGGGGCTCGATTAAGATGGCACAACAGCAAAACATGCGTACTGTCGCCCGGTTCGACGATACCGGCTTTGTTAGAATGCACATGGACGGTCTGCTCGACGAACAGGTCTGGTGGAAGAATGTCAGCTTTGACGAAGTCACCGGGCAAGGGAGTTATCTGATGAAGATGGCCCCGGGAACGCGCTCGAATCCGCATATTCATCATGGTGCGGAAGAGTTCTTTGTCCTCGAAGGCGATCTGACTGATCACGACGGTTTCAGCTATCGCAGCGGTGACTTCGTCAGTTTGGCCGCCGGTTCCAGCCATTTTTCGCGCACCGAGGCGGGATGCCTTTTGGTGGTCACGCACCGCGGTGCAACCGAGTCCATTCAGGAAGGTGCATTATGAATGTGAAACCGGTTTTCGAAGTGCCTTACGAACGTAGCGGGGTTCTGGCCCCCGGTCTTCCGATTCTACCGCATGGAACGGAACGTCATCCCGTCCCTGGCGCAGGGTCGCGGGCGGTTTCGGTGTCCAAAGGCGACACGATCACATTGCTGGATCGCGATGGGATGCAACCCGCCGAGATGGTGTTCTTTGCCCCCGATCGAAGCTCGGACGCTGCCATGCTTGGCGCGCAGGGGCACGGTCGACCAGAGGGGCTGATTGCGACTCTGGCGAATGGCTCGGTTTCGGGCAAGAAAGTGCTACGCGCGTTAGAGGTTGCAGGTTTCGATATCGGACGCGGGGATGCGATCCGGGCTTTCTCGGATGGATCACGGCCCGGCGACATGGCGCATTTCGTGGCGGAATGCGACGGTCTTCTGATCGTCTCTGCTCCCGGCGAAGCGATGCGACCCGAAGACAACAACCCGCCGACCGACATTATCCTGTACATTCAGCGTGCCGCTCCTGGCTTGGAAAAACCCAACGTGGGCCCGCCCGATCCTCTGGCCGACCCACTCAAGGATATCAACATTCAGCCTGGCAATGCCAAATCTTATGAGGTCAAAGCCGGGGAGTTCATCCAGATCGTGGATGTCAGGGGCCGCGAATGTTCAGACTTTCAGGCGTTCAGCCGACGTGCACTGGATCAGGGGATCGAACGCGAGATTGATCCCACCACGACACGTAGCCTGATGGGCAGTTTGTATCCGCAACCAGGCATATTCTCAAAGTACTGGTCGGTGGATCAAGAACCCCTGGTCGAGATCGTGCAGGATACGTGCGGCCGCCACGACACGTTCGGGCTGGCCTGCACAGCTCGGTATTATGAAGACTTGGGCTATCCTGGCCATGTCAATTGCTCGGAAAATATCAACAAAGATCTGGACCAGTATGGCATCCGGCCCCGCGCAGGTTGGCCTGCGATCAACTTCTTTTTCAACACGATGCTGGACGATGACAATGCCATCGGCATGGATGATCCGTGGTCGCGACCCGGAGATTTCGTGCTGCTGCGCGCGCTGACAGATCTTGTCTGCGTCAGTACCGGCTGCCCCTGCGACATTGACCCGGCCAATGGTTGGAATCCAACCGACATTCAGGTGCGAACTTACAGAGCGACCGAAGATTTCAAACGGTCCTACGGCTACAGAAAATCTGCGGAGGCGGATGTGGAAGAAACCAAGAAAACAGCATTTCACGACTGCTTTGCACGTCATACCCGTGATTTTGTCGAATACAACGGGTATTGGCTGCCCAATACGATGACCAATCATGGCGCGATCGCAGAATATTGGGCCTGTCGGGACAAAGTCGCCGTAATGGATCTGAGCCCACTTCGCAAATACGAGGTTGTTGGCCCGGATGCCGAAGAGCTGATGCAGCTTTGCGTGACCCGCAACATGAAGAAGCTGAGCGTCGGTCAAGTTGTCTATACGGCAATGTGCTATGAACATGGCGGCATGATCGACGATGGCACTGTCTATCGGCTGGGAGAGACCAACTTCCGATGGATCGGCGGCAACGACACCAGTGGTTTGTGGCTGCAGGAACAAGCGCGCAAGCGCAATATGAATGTCTGGGTGCGAAACTCTACAGATCAGTTGCACAATATCGCGGTACAGGGGCGGCACAGCCGCGACATCCTCTCGCAGATATTCTGGACGCCACCCCAGCAGCCAACAATTGAAGAATTGCCTTGGTTCCGGCTTACCGTGGCCCGGGTCGGGGATGTGCGCGGAACCTCGGTCGTGATTTCCCGAACCGGATATTCCGGCGAGTTGGGATATGAAATATTCTGCCACCCCAATGATGCTGTCGAGATTTTCGACCGTGTATGGGAAGTTGGTCAGGATTATGGAATTGCCCCGCTTGGTCTTGCCGCCCTCGACATGTTGCGGATCGAAGGCGGCTTGATCTTTGCCGGGTCCGAATTTGACGACCAGACCGATCCGTTCGAGGCCGGGGTCGGTTTTACCGTCCCATTGAAATCTAAGACCGATGATTTCATCGGGCGCAGCGCAATTGAGGAACGCAAGGCTCACCCTCACCGCAAGCTGGTCGGGTTTGATATAGAAGGTGGAACAGTGCCTTCTCCGGGCGATTGTGTACGTGTCGGAAAAGCGCAGGTCGGCGAAATCACCAGCGCGATGAAGTCACCCATCTTAGGCAAGGTCATCGCCCTTGGGCGTGTTGCATCAACCCATGCGCTGGAGGGGCACGACATTGAGATCGGTCAACTGGATGGGCAGCAAAAGCGCCTTAAGGCAAAAATTGTTCCGTTCCCGCATTTTGATCCAACTAAAGAGCGCGTGAAAGGTGTTTACCCCAGTAAAAATGTCCCGGATGCGGCCGAATGAAAACTTGACTGCCAAACAAACGGCCAAAGTTGTGGCCGTTTGTTTTCTGGAGCTTGTCATCGCAACTTCACCAACAACTGGCTTCGCGGACAAATGTGACCGGGTTTCCGCGCTTGAAAACTATAATACCACGGGCGTTTCACCGAATGGAGCGATGTGCAAAACGTTTGTCGGCCTGGACAATGTCCAAGGCGTTTCATGCCGATGGGAGTTTCCATTCCGGGACTCTGAAGCCATTCGCGCGTTTAACGACCTCTGGACTGAAGTAACACTTTGCAAAGAGGGAACTTGGACGCAAGACGACGGATCAGTCAACCACCCTGATAGTTACGTGCTGAGGGAGCTTTTCACTTCAGAAGGCTTTATTCGCGTTGCCCAAAAAGATAAGGGCCAAATCAATCGTACATTGGTGTTTTTGAGTCTCGAACATCACAATTGATGCAGTCGGTGTACATCGCCCACCAGCCACGGAAACCATCATCCCAATGGGTCAGAGGCCAACAATGCACTAACAATCAAACTGGACCAGTCAGATGAGGCTGCTCAGAAATCCACGCATTGTGCCACTCATTCTCTCAGCCGTCGCCGCTTAAGACTTGGTTGGGATAACCACCCGACCACTTAATCCTCCTAACGCGGCAGATTTTCCCAGGTCGAAGTGCGCACCGTATGCCTTGAGAAGATCAACCGCGATTGCCAGCCCCAGCCCGCTGCCTCTTACCGAAGTGTCAAGCCGTCCACCAGAGCGTAGCGCTTCGCGTATTGCGTCCTCTGGGATACCTGGGCCGTCATCTTCGATACAGATCTCGACACAGTCTTCGTGACGTTTTGCGGTCAGTTTTACTTTGCCACGACACCATTTGACTGCGTTATCCAGTAAGTTCCCAAGAACCTCTTCGATATCCTGCGTATCCATGCGCACCCAAAGCTCAGGATCGCTTTTGACTTCCAGTATTTTATCCTCTCTCTCAGCGATCGTAGTAAACAACCGTGCGAGACGTTCGACTGAGTGTGAAACGTCCGTACGCGAATGGGTCAACTCAGCCGTGTTTAGAGCCCGGATTCGCGCGAGTGACCGACCGAGTTGAGAGTCGATCCGATCTAAAGCTTCGTCAGCGATACCTGTGTCGACACCGGCCTGTGACATAGCCTGTAGTTCATTTCTCAGAATAGTGGCTGGCGTTTTCAGAGCATGTGCCAGATCAGCGGCTTGCCTGCGTGAGCCGGATACAATGTCCCGATTGCGATGCAAAAGCTGATTCAGATCATCGACCAAAGGGGCCACTTCGTCCGGGTAATCCGTGGGTGCCAGATTGTCATCCGTGTCCCAACGATGGGCGACATCCGCACGCAATTTACGAAGAGGACCCAGGATTGCGGACATCAGCATCAATGAACTTGCAACACCGATCAAGCCAACCAAACCAAACACCGGTAGAAGACTACGCTGTGCCGCCCGTCTTTCATTGACCAACTGCGCCTGGCTTTCCGCGACACTAATTCCCCAGACAGTTCCATCTTCGAAAGAAATTTTTTGGTATGCGCTGCGCAACGCTTCCCCCTCGGGGCCGGAAGTGTTCCAAAGGGTTGCATCTTCAGAGATGTCAGGTGGTTCAGCGATTGTTTCGTCAAACAAAGATGCCGACGTGTAAACCTCGCCGTTGCCGGTGGTAACCTGCCAGTATCTGCCGGAATATGGCGCGCTGTATGCCGGATCAAACATGAGATCACGCAGGGCATCCGGGTCTTGTGTCGTAACGCTCAACCCAACGACAAGCTGGGTGTGGCGATCTCGAAGCGTAGCGTCGAACCTGTTTGAAATTCGGGCATCGATAAACGAAAAAACAGCCAGAGTGCCCACGCCAACGGACAATGCCCCAGATGCAATCCCTCCAAGCAGTGCCCGTTGACGCAGCGACAACATCAAACTGAATCGATCATATATCCGCGACCCCGGACCGTTGTTATCAGGTCAGGTCCCAATTTGTTGCGCAGCCGGTTTATGAAAACCGCAATGGTATTCGAATCTCGGTCACCGTTATATTCGTAGATATGTTCCGAAAGTTCGGATCTGGGGATCAGGCGACCGGCGTTGTGGGCCAGGTAAGTAAGAACGGCTATCTCCTGGGCTGTTAAGTCGATCGGAACGCCATCAACAGTCACCCGCCCATTGCGTGTATCAAGAACGACATTGCCCATCTCGATAACAGGATTCAGCTGCCCACTCTGACGGCGCAAGATGGCGCGGACACGCGCGGCCAGCTCGGGCAAATGGAATGGTTTGGTCATGTAATCATCTGCACCGGCATCCAATCCGTCGACCCGTTCGCTCCAACCATCGCGTGCCGTCAGGATCAGAACCGGAGTTTTTATACCCGCGCTGCGCCAGTCGCGCAAAACCGAGATGCCATCTCGTTCCGGAAGCCCGAGATCGAGGATGATCATGTCATATGGTTCGGTAGTTCCCAGATGCTGAGCATCAACTCCGTTGTGGACAATATCGACCACGCGGCCTTCAGCATTCAGCAGCTTTTTGATCTGTTCGCAAAGGTGCGGTTCGTCTTCTGCGAGTAATACTCTCATACTTTTATCTATAGGCCTGCGACCGAAATTTTAACCACTATTTTTTGCCACCACCATTACCGTTGCCACCGGAGTTGCCGTTACCGTTGCCACCGGAGTTGCCGTTACCGTTGCCGCCGGAGTTGCCGTTACCGTTACCGCCGGAGTTGCCGTTACCGTTGCCACCGGAGTTACCGTTACCGTTGCCACCGGAGTTGCCGTTACCGTTGCCGCCAGAGTTGCCGTTGCCGTTGCCACCGGAGTTGCCATTACCGTTGCCACCGGAATTGCCGTTACCGTTGCCGCCACTATTGTTGCTCTGATTGCCCTTACTGCTGGTCTGGCTTTGTGTGTTGGATTTGGCAGAATTGCCTGATGTGGACTTGGCTGCGTTTGAAATCTGGCGTCCGATATTAGAACGATTGGGCACAACGACACCGGTTTGAGCATTCACAATAACACTTATGATCTTCCCATTGGGTTTCTTTACGAGGATCCGATAGTAGACCTTGTCAGTCTGGAACGCGCGCGCATCGACCGGCGTTCCACCAAAGACTTTTTCAACGCCTTTTAGAACCCTCTTTAACCTGATGGTGCTGCCCGTCGTTGTCACTTTGCGCAATTCGGATTGCTTTAGTTCGCGCACAGCAGCATGCCCTTCCCCAACCTGGAGAAAGGCGAACAGACAAGCGATGATAAAAAGCTTTCTCATCCTCAGTACTCAATATCGCGTAATCGCGCCTCAATTCTACAGATTTTAAGATGAACTGGCGATGAACGGTCGGTTCGTCGCAGGTTCAACGATAATAGGCTTAAATTTGTCAGTTAGTTCCCGATTCCGACACGCGCACTCGTGCTGTCATGTTTCTACGCATTGCATCGTGTGCGGAAATTCGCATTCAACAAACGAGGACCGTCATGAAGATCAATACGACCGGCCTAATGAAAGCCTCTGCAATCGCAATCGCCTTGCTGGGATCCACGGCAATTGTTGGCGCATTCACGTTCCCTGATGCCGCCTATGCCAAGCAAGGCAAAGGAAACGGCGGTGGCAACGGTAATGGTGGTGGCAATGGCGGCAATGGAAATGGGGGCGACAAGGGCAACAGCGGTGGTAAAGGCCATGGCAACAGTGCGAGTAGCGGCAAAGATAAAAACAAGGGTAACGGGTCAGCCGCATCCACGAACGGAGCAAGCAAAGCGGCCGGAAAATCTGGTCACAAGTCAAAAGGCTCCGCAGGGGTCAATTCGAGGTCTTCTAAGAAGGGTCAATTCTCTCTGAAAGGCTTGCTTGGCGGTAATAAAAAGCAAACTGCAAAAAAAACGCAAAGGAAGGGAATTGGTGGCCTGTTCAAAGGTAGCAAGCCAGTAACCACCGCAAAACAAACAAAGACTACTTCGGTCAAGCGGTCCCTGCGCCCGCCAAGTAGAAAAGCAACGATTCTGGAAGATAGTACGCTTGCGCTTGAATCGCGCAATCTCGGCAAGCTAAACGGCGCCATTAACTCCAGCCCCAAAGCAAAGCTCGCGCATATTGCAAACGGTCAGTATAAGAAAGGTACCGGACCGGTCAGCCTTGCAGCGGGCCTTGCCGTTGCGGACACCGAATTCAATCACATCATGGGTGAAGACAACACGTTAAGCCCCAAAGACGTGAAAGAAATCAACGCAGCGCTAGATTACTTGGACGAAGCCCCTCTGTCATTGGAGGAAGCTGAGGATATCCTCGCCAATGAGGAAGCCAACCCTGGGACAACTGACCCTGAAGCTTTGGAAGACGCGCAAGCCGTTAAAGATGCGCACGACTTAACCACGGATGAAGATGGTAATCCGATTGATCGACCTACGGAAGATCAGTTGGCGGCCGCAGAAGCCGTGCATCAGGCAGAAGACAACCTTTTGGATCACCACAAGGGCGGGTTTTCAGAAGATGACGCCATCGCAACGCAACAGCAGGACAATGTTCTCGACGCTGTACGAGCCTCTAATCCTGACGAGGAAGCCGTCAAAACCGCGCTTGGCAGTTCGTATGACGAAGACAAGTATGATGACGACGATCACGATGAGGATGAAGCCAATACAGATCCGGTCGATGACGGTCAGACGCCTGAGGGAGAACAAGTGGAAGAACTTGTTAGCAACGGCTAAGTATTCTGCCAACGAGACTCCGGGCGACGCTTTTGCCTTGCATTCGTCTAACATGAACCAGAAAAAGTACCTTAATTCTGAACCTTAGCTTAACACAGCAAAAAAGCCCGCTCGGATTGGAGCGGGCTTTTGCATTTGTGTTTTCCCGGGTAGGACGTTTCCCGCGAAAACTGCGGACGTCAAGATGTAGGGTCAGACGTCCTTCTTGCTCTTTCAAGCTGCTCATTCCTTGCGATAGCTTTCAGAGCAATTTCGACAGGCGGGAAACGCCCGCTTCTGGATTTCGTGCTGTTAGACAAGTGTTTGCGCGCGGTGGAACGTGGTGGTTCCAAGTGTACAGGAACCTGATCCATAGCGCTTTCAGTGGCAGACTTAATCATGCAGTTCCCCTTCCAGGGAGCCAAGTACCCATAACTGTCTCGGCTCGGTGGAAGGAGTATGCGCGATGCCTGTTGAACACCACGAGAACACATTGTTCACCTTTGGTTAAAGTTGTCGCCGGAACGTAAACAATGTGTTGAATTGCTCTTCGCCGCTTGTAACCAAACTATAAATTTGGGTTGCTCTAAATATTATTCGAATAACATCAGCCATGCTTGGCTTTGTGCCATAGCTTAGCCGTCGATCAGACCAAAGGGTGTCTTGCTCGGTTTTATGGCTAACGAGGCGCGTTGCAGAACTGGCATTCCATTGCTGTCAACCGAAGTTAGCTGTTTCAGCGTCTCTGGGCCTGCGGCCTGCTTGAATTTTTCGATTTAACAAGTGCAACAGTTCGACTTGATTAGAGGCACCCGTCTTCGAAAATACCGAGCTTAGGTGCGAACGAACAGTCGTTGGGCAGACAGTCAGGGCTTCTGAAACCTTTTTAACTGTCATTCCTTCCTTCAGCATAGCGCAAACCCGAAACTCGCACCGGCTGAGCCCTGCTGGATTTTGAGGGCCCAGGATTGGAACATGCTCGGTATCCGAAACTTTTTTCAGATTATGATTACGACCCTTCTCCAGATACGAGGAGATTGAACCAGGCGTTCGCTTGCACCAACCTGACGCCAGTGTCGGTGCCAACATGGCTAGTAGGTCCAGATCATATTGGGCAGGTTCATGCCTGAAATGCAGCTCGATGTGATCCACATGCCCGCCGGTTGTATCAAGCGGAACCACGATCACCTCGCCCAGCGCCTTTAAATTGCCCTCAAAATGACGAAGCGTTGCTGTGTTGCCCGCAACCAACGCGTCTGACAACGTCCAAATTGAGCCCACCCGTGCCGTCAGAAAACTTTCACCCAGAACCCGTTCCACCAGAGTTTGAGGTTGAGAGGGCCAAACCTTTCCTTCCTCTCTGCAACACCGGGCAATATATTTTACTTTTCGTTCCGCCTTAATTGTACGTGCAATTAATGCGGCATCCGCATTAACCAACTTTATTAGCTTATATAAAACCTGTGGAATGGAGTTTTTGCTCGTTAAAGCATGCGTCCATTCCATAACAAAATTGAAACTATTTTGCGCCTGGGCGCTCTTGGAGAAACTGATACTCATTACCCTACTAACCAAAACAACAAACGTTGCGAGGCAGAACTTTCTGCCGCGGCCCCACCGCAATTACAAACTTGTTCGGGGTTCATGGGTCCAGCAACTGATTTTAAGGCCATGCCTATAGGGCAAAAAAAGAGCGAGCAGCTTCCAATACTTGCATAACTATCTGTAATTATGACGTAAAACTTAGATACCGAAAAACAAATTCCCGACACTTGGATGCCTCAAAGGAAAGATATAGCGACGAGTATTATTGAGCCTTCCAGCCACAGTTGCACATCGAATCGCCGCATTGTTTCCAGATTGACTGATTCGATTGAAGATTAAAGCCTTGTTAATGCAATGTTTATTTTAATCTCTTTTAAGAAGTTTAAATGATAAATAAATCATCTATTACGTGTATTTTTCCTATTTTTCGCGGAAGGCGGAAGTTTTCATCACCGCTACCGTTATTTCAGAGCCAATGCGAAATGCCTGGCTTGCGCTGCGACAAATGCAGCGTGGATTTCAATTTAACCTTTCGGGGGAAACATGACCAAATTTATGAAGAAGTTTGTCAAAGAAGAAAGCGGCGCGGCAATTGTTGAATATGGCCTTGCCCTTTTGGTTGTCGCGTCAATTGCGGTTGGTGCGTTCTCGTATCTTGGAACCACCACTAACACGAACGTAACGGGTGCTTGCGCAGCTCTGGGTAGCGCGACCTGCTGAACCATTGGTTCCTTGCGATTTGCAAACCACAACAACATTCTGCGCCGTCCCATCCGTGTAGCGGCGCAGAATACACCGCCGGGATTTTCGAAACCTAACCACTGACATTTCGAAATTTTTGAGCGTAACTTTTGGAGACAGAGATGCGTATCAGACCAGTTATTACCACATTATTTGGAATTGCGATTGCTTCAGGCTCTGTGTTCCTGGCGAAGGATTACATCCAATTTAACACGACTGCACCCAGTGCCACGACGAACGCCGATCTCGTTGAGATCTACGTTGCGCGCTCAGAAATCGCATTTGGTCAAACAATAGAAAATCATCACGTCACAACTCATCTCTGGCCACGCGAAGCGCTACCTGCCGGGGTTTTCACCGAGTTAGGCGTACTTGTTCCGGATAATCGCCAACAGCTGCGTCGCGCTAAGGGGCGGTTCTATCCCGGTGAAGTCATGCTTATTTCGAAAGTTTCGAATTTTGGCGAAAAGGTCACGCTGGTTCAAAAGCTGGGTGAAAACACGCGCGCCATGGCGATCGAAGTGGACGCCGTGACCGCGGTCGGCGGATTTGTCACTCCGGGTGATTGGGTAGACATCGTTTTGACACAAGGTGCGAAAATGGATTTGCGCGCTGTGACCATTTTACAGAATATCCGCGTTATTGGTGTGGATCAGCAATCCGAAGAACTGAGTGATCAGCCCGAAATTGCCCGTACGATCACAGTAGAAGTGACCCCTCAGCAAGGTCAGCGCCTGGCTTTGGCCCAAAAGGCCGGCACCCTGAGCCTCACCCTCAGAACGTTGGACGGTGTCGAGGATGAACCGATGGAAATGGTCCGCCTGCGCGATCTTCTGCAAGAGGAAGGTCCGGTTGAAAAAGTCGAAGCGCAACCGACAATCATTGTAAACCGCGGCACCGAAACCGAAGTTGAAGTTATACAGAGAAGCTCTCGTGGAGCCGACGACGCGACAGAAGTGGAAGCCGTTCCAAATGCAGAGTCCCGCGATCAAACGGACGCCCAGTCGACACCGGCAGCCATCAACTCTGGCACCAAGCCGAAAGCCCGCTCGCTCAAAGTCAGCCAGAACACTGCACAGTAAGGCTGCGTCATGCGTCGGACAACGAACATATCATTCTTTGCACAGGACGAGCGCGGCACGGTCGCTATTCTCTGGGGTACAGCATTTGTCGCATTTCTCGGGTTCTTTGCAATCACGATGGATGTAGGCCGAATGAACTCGACCCATGCAGAGCTTCAGTCCTTCGCGGACCACGTAGCCTTGGCAGCCGCTGGTGAGTTGGACGGACAACCCGACGCCATCACCCGCGCAACCAATGCAGCGGCCAACTTGATCAGTGACAGCCAGACATTTGCCAATGGGTCCGCCACGCTTTCGGGTTCATCGGATTATACGCTTTCGTTTCATTCCGCCCTGCCGGTTTCGGACCTCACGCCGTTGGGCGCAGACGTCACGACCAACCCAAGAGAAGCCAAGTTTGCTCAGGTCGTGCTAACGCCCAAATCTCTCAGCATGAACCTTGCTTCAGCTTTGGACCGGATGCTTGGCGGAAGCGGCATATCGGCCAGCGTTTCGGCCGAGGCCGTCGCCGGTTACTCCAAAGCGGCCTGCGATATCTCACCTTTAATGTTCTGCTTACCGCCGGATTGGGAAAATACCCTGACCGTCGGTGATCAAATCTTACTGCGCAGCGGTGGCAACGGAACCGCCTGGGGACCGGGCAATTTCGGGTTTATCGACCTAGCAACATTTGAAGATGCCTCCGGCGTATGTGCGGATGAAGGCGGGAACAAACTCGCCTGCCTCATCGCGGCGCAAAGCCAGATCACGCAATGCGTCCTCACCAATGGTTTGGATACTGAACCGGGTCAGAAGGTCGGAATCACCAATGCGGCATTCAATGTCCGCTTTGATATTTTCCGCTCGGTACTAAACGGTGAGAAAAACAATCCGGACTTTGCACCGGCTCCGAACGTCATCAAAGGGATACAGAAAAAGGGTGGTGGTTCCTGCATTCAGGGAAACGAAGAAGTCACGCCTGATACGATCGCACTTGGTCGCGACACTTGCATGGCTGCGGGAACCTGCGGCGGGAACAACCGGTTTGGGGACGGTGTCTGGGATCGCGAGGGGTATCTTAACCGGAACCATGACCTTGCAGATGGTATCGCAGACGGAATTGGCAGCGATGCTCACCTCCCGGCTCTTAGCGTAACGGATAGCGTGTTTGCTGGCACAAGATACGGAATGTACCTGCGGGAAATCGCGTACGGCAATAGCAGCCCACATTCACCACCGAACGCAAATTCGATCCTGGACCCTTCGCTTGCCGAAACCGGTCGCCCGATGTGTTCGAACCAAATGTCGACTAACCCAGCGCGTCGCGTCGTGACCGCAGCAGGCATTGATTGCGCTCAAAACCCGGTTTCCGGCTCGACCACAGGCGTTCCGGTCACAAAATTTGTTGCCGTCTTCCTGACCGAACCGGTGGGGGATGACGGTAGTTCACCGCCGAGTTTTGACATCCATGGCGAGATTGTCGGCTTTCCTGACGTTTCAGGCGTCGGCAGCGGCGGCAATGGGTTCGGCGGTATCTTTCGCGACCTAGTGCAACTGTATCGGTGATGGGACGCAGAATCATGAAAACTCGCCTCGCAGAATCCCTCAAACGCTTTGCAAAAAAAGATGATGGCGCGATCCTTGTGGAATTTGGCCTGGTCATGCCAATCATGCTTCTACTATTGGCCGTTACGTTGGAATCCGCACGCATGATGTGGTCATACCAATCGGTTATTGCAGGCGTCCGCGACGCCAGTCGCTATCTGTCCAGAGTCACTCCGGCAGATATCTGCACCTCTGGCGGTTCTGTTGCAGGGCTTACTACAACATTGAAAGGCATCGTCGAGGACGACAAAAATGCCAATAGCCTGTTTCCACCCAGCATAACGGTCAATTCGGTGACACCCAGCCTGTCCTGTGTGTCTGGAACCTATAGGGTCAACCCAGCCCCAGTAGGCACGGTCAGCGCAAACATCACTATCCAGTTTCCGATGGGCAGCATCCTGTCCCTCTTTGGCAGCGGACTATCGTCCGTGACGACGGATGTCTCTGACACTTCACGGATTTTCGGACAATGAAAGGTCAGCTTCATATCCACACGCGCTTGCTTCGCCGAGGGCAGAAAGTTCTTCAGGATCAAGGCGGCGGCGTTCTTGTAGAGTTCGCCATTGTCGTCTCCCTGTTTCTGTTTCTCTTCATGGCGCTACTGGATTTCGGCCGCATGTCCTATAGCGTTGCGAATGCTCAAAAAGCCTCGCAACTTGCTGCGCGCATTGCAGTCGTACGACCGCCTGCGTGCCCCGGAGTGCCCACGACGCATCAGCGAGGCACATCTACTTCGTCACCGAGATTTGGTACGTCCTGCAGTGCCTCGGCCGGGGTTTGTGCGGATCCTCAAACCCCTTCGTGTTCGGGTGTCGCAACCAATGCTACGGCCTCGGAAATCTGGACCCGGATTAGCCCGCTTTTGCCCCCGGATGCCACAATAGACAACTTACAGTTTCATTATGACTTCAATCCCAATCTGGGTTTCCTGGGTGGCCCGTATACACCCATGGTCTCAGTCGAATTGAACCTTAACGATTTTCAATTCGTGTCACCGTTGGCCGCGCTGGCAAACGCCGCAGGCGCAACTAACAGCACAATACCTTCGACAGTCGGTTACTCAAACTTCAGCGTCTCGCTGCCTGCTGAAGACCTTGCATTAGGAGAGTCAGGATGAGAGATCAGAGTGTTTTCACACCCAAATCACAGGCAATTATGCTTGTTTCGGAAAACGAAGAGATCGCGCAGCTGGTTGCGGATGTCTTTCCCGTAAATGAGGAAAATAAAGTCACCAGGAACGGGGCATCGTTTCAGATGTTGAATGGAACTGCCCTCGATCTTGCATTCAAGCACGATCTGGTGATCTTTGAAATCGACCCTGATGACACAGGAGAGCTCCGCGCTATCGAGGCTGTCCTGACGCACCGCGACGATCACACCTTGTTTGTTGCGCTCACTCAGAATGATCTGTCGATCTCCAAGGCGCGTGAATTGTACAAGATCGGTATTGATGAGGTTTTGCCGCTGTCAATTGATGGCGAAGGTTTGAAAGCCGCAGTCAGTGAAAAACTAAATGCGCGTGCGGTTTCGCAAACCACTATTTCAGACGGTTCTTCGGCGTTGGGCAAGGTGATACCAGTCGCAAAGGCGCGCGGTGGAATCGGGGCTTCTACAGTTGCTGTCAACCTCGCGTGTTCGCTTGTCGGCGGGCGGGGATCTTTCTTCAGGAAGTCCGCAAAAAACCGAGTAGCCCTTTTGGATTTTGACCTTCAGTTCGGAAACTCGAATGTCTTTCTGGACATCGAGGACAACGGCGGATTCCTTCAGCTAATTGAAAATTCTGAAATTCCTGATGATCACCTTTTGTCTTCGATCCTGCAAGAGCATGGGCTTGGCGTTGACGTTCTGTGCGCGCCTACCCCGATGGTGCCGCTGCAATCGATGCGGCCTGATCTGATCGAAGGGATGCTGGACCTTCTGCAACAGCGCTATGATTATATAATCATCGACCTTCCCTGCGCCGTTGTTGAATGGGTTGAACCTATTTTCAAACGGGCCACCAAATTGGCTTTGGTTACCGATACTACTGTCCCCTGCGTACGCCAGGCGAGGCGGTTGATTGATTTCTACCGCGAGGCAAACGTTGGCCTTCCGGTGGAGTTTGTGGTCAACAGAGAGCGGAACACTTTGATCAAGCCTTCGCATGTCCGCGAAGCCGAGAAGGTATTGAAAACAAGCCTGAAACACTGGCTACCCGACAACTCGAAAGTTGCCAGAAATTCCGTAGATCTTGGACGGCCGATTGTGGATATGAAGCCGCAATCGGACCTTGGAAAAGCCTTGGCAAAACTGGCCGCTGCCGTTTCGGCTGAAACTCAGCCCGTGGCAACGAAGAAAGCGTAAAAGGAGATCAACGTGTTCAACGAATTTAGATCACGCAAGGTTGCTTCCAAGTCGAATGTGCTGACACTGGATCGACCCATTGACATGCCCACCAAATCCAAGGCGACTCCTGACCCAGTGGACGTCGACCTGCAGGCGCATCTGGAACTCAAAAGCCGCTTGCATGGTGAGCTTCTGGACCGGCTCAATCTTTCAGTCATCGACAAGGTTGAACGATCGGAATTGAAACGCCAGATCGCATCTTTGGTAACCGGCCTGATCGAGGCTGAAAACCTGCACATGCGGTCTGAGGCTTTCACTGCGCTGGTTGATGAGCTTATCCACGAAGTCATGGGCCTGGGGCCATTGGAACCGTTGCTGGAAGACCCGACTATCAACGATATTCTCGTAAACTCTTTTGATCAGGTGTACGTCGAACGCTTTGGTCTTCTGGAGCTTTCTACTGTTCGCTTCCGCGATGAACGTCACTTGCTACGGATTATCGACAAGATCGTCAGCAAAGTTGGTCGGCGTATCGATGAGTCTCAGCCCTGGGTTGATGCGCGTTTGGAAGACGGCAGCCGCGTTAACGCAATTATTCGGCCGTGTTCCGTCGATGGACCAGCTTTGTCAATTCGCAAGTTCTCCCGCAACCCTCTGACAATAAAAAAGCTTGTTGATCAGAACAGCATGAATGATCAGGCAGCCAAACTCCTTGAGGCACTTGTCGAAGCAAGGTTGAATATCCTCATCTCAGGCGGTACCGGCACGGGTAAAACAACCATGCTGAACGCTGTGTCGTCGTTTATCGATGGCAAACAGCGTATCGTTACCATCGAAGACGCTGCCGAACTTCAGCTTCAGCAAAGCCATGTTGTACGTCTTGAAACCCGCCCTCCAAATGCTGAAGGGCAAGGTGTAATCACCCAACGTGATCTGGTTCGCAATGCCCTAAGGATGCGGCCTGACCGCATCATCGTTGGAGAAGTTCGTGGATCAGAATGTTTTGACATGCTTCAAGCCATGAATACGGGCCATGACGGGTCTATGACCACCGTTCACGCAAACTCGGCGCGTGATTCACTAAGCCGGGTCGAGCAGATGGTGACAATGCTTGGCGCTGACTTGCCGATCAGAACCATCCGGTCGCAGATAGCTTCGGCCATTCAGATCGTACTCCAACTCAGCCGCCTTAGCGACGGCACCCGCAGAGTCGTCAGCATTTCCGAGATTACCGGCATGGAAGATGACACGATCACAATGCAGGATATCTTTGTTTTCAAACGTCGCGGCAAGTCGGAAGACGGACAGGTACTGGGAGAGTTCTTGCCTACCGGCATTCGTCCAAAGTGCTTCGATCAGTTGGTTGCCGCAGGGATCGACGTAGACACCAACATGTTTATTCGTGGGGCTATGTCGTCATGATTGACCTGCAACCGAACACCCTGAACATTCTGTTCTACATTTCGATTTTCCTAGGAATTCTTCTTGCTTACGAAGGATTACAGCAGCTTTTCCTGCGCAAGGAATCCCTCAGCGAGGCCAGAAATCGGCGCATGAAGCTAATCCAGGGGGGCGCCTCAACCGATCAGGTTCTGCAATTGCTACGTGACCCTGCGATGACCACTCCTGGCGAAAAACCCAGTGTGATCGCCCGTTTTCGTCGTCTGCTTGTCCAGGCCGGGCTGACGATCAACCCGATCTGGGTGGTCCTTGCAGCCACCTGTCTGGCCGTGGCGGCCTTCATCGCAATATCTCGGTTCCTTGCCCCGGAAATTGCCGCAGCTCTGAGCGTCCTTCTGGCTGGCGTTCTGCCGCTGCTGGCACTGATCGCCATGAAGGATACCCGGGCCAAAAAACTTACGAAACAGTTACCGGATGCATTGGACCTTATGGCCCGTGGCCTGAAAGTCGGGCACCCAGTGGCTGTAACTGTCGGGAACGTGGCGACAGATCTTCCGGACCCGATAGGTAGTGAGTTTGGCATAATTCAGGACCAGATTAACTATGGCGACGACGTGGCAACCGCGTTTCAGGATTTTGCAAAACGTGTCGGAACAGAGGATGCGAACTATCTTGCCGTCAGCATCGGTATTCAGCACGGCACCGGCGGCAACCTTGCCCGTGTCCTAAGCATTCTGTCCCAGGTCATCCGTGACCGGCAAACCATGCAAAAAAAGATCAAGGCCATCTCTGCCGAAGGGCGTCTTAGCAGTCTAATTCTCACAGTCTTGCCGGTGTTCATCTACTTCTCAATCGAGATGTCCACACCTTCGTTCTACGGCGATGTTCGAAACGATCCGCTGTTCCCATATTTTGCGAGTGCGATAGTCGGCCTGACGATTGCCCAAGGACTTATCCTGAAGCGGCTCGTCAAATTCAAATTCTGAATGGGAGCGAAAAAATGGAATTTATTCAAAATGTTCTAAACGGCCAAGACCTTCCCCTTCAGTATCTTGTGCTAGGTGGGATTGCCGTAAGTGTTTTCTTTGTAATCCTCGGAATCTCTGGCATGACCGCAACCGATGACACGGCCGCGCGCCGGATGCGGGTCGGATCAATTTCTCGGGGGCACGGAACAGATTTTGACCTCATACAGGGGGATGACAGCGACCCGCACGGACTGCTTAAGGCATTTGTGCCTTCGTCGAAACGCGAACGTTCCCGAATTGGCAGAATGCTTAAGCAGGCTGGTATTCAGCGCAAACATGCCGTCCGATCATTTTATCTGTTCCGTTTGGTGATGGGTTTTGTGCTTCCAGCCGTTTTCGTAGTGGCTTTGTCGTTGCCGCTTGAAACTCAAGTTCAGCTTGGGATTGCTGGCCTATTGCAAAGCATCACCTGGGTGAACGCATTACAGATTGTCACCGCTTTGATGGTAACAGGTTTCTACGGTCCAGCACTCTGGCTGCGGCACCGTATAAGAAAGCGCCGCCAGGCCATCGAACACAGCCTTCCAAATGCGCTGGACCTGTTACAGGTGGCGATTGAGGCCGGGCTCGGATTTGACGCCGCAATGGTGCGAGTGGCGAATGAGATGGCGCATGCGGCACCGGAGATTTCGCAAGAGTTCACGATACTCCAACTGGAACTGCAAGCTGGCAAAGAGCGTCAGGCCGCCTTTATGGACATGGCCGAACGCGTCGGCATTGACGAGGTCAGCTCTTTCGCGAACGCCTTCCTTCAATCCAATCAATACGGCACCAGCATTTCCGCTTCACTGCGCAGATTTGCCACTGATATGCGTATCGATCGCGAACTGCGCGCTCAGGAAAAGGCCAACCGGCTACCAGTTCAAATGTCAGCCGTAATGGCCATGTGCATGATGCCCGTTCTACTGCTGATCTGCCTGTCGCCGATGGTGATCCGATGGATCAATATGTTTGGGTGATGGTTGGGTGTAGTCTGAGAATTGAAGGAACAAAGAATCTTCTTTGAGCTGCAATGGATGACACGCTTTGGTTATCTGCTTTTAGCCAAATTCTAATCCTAATACTTTGCTAACGCTGCATTTTGCTGGAGTAAAGCACCAGGTATCGGTCGTATTCCAGGCGGCGTCCACTAAGCGCGAACGAACCCAGCCTCACAGGGGATCGTCTCGATTTTTCTTTGGTCCCTCGCCCGAGCCAGATGAATCGCGGCAAATTCAAACTGCTCTGCCATTTGACCCAGTGTTACATAACGAGCCACAAACGCTTGCAGGCTTTGGGCAGTTATATAGCAACGGTAGTGCTGCGTGTCCGGGTTTCGCACCGTGACCTGATTTAGAAAGCCGCCATTCCGCAACCGCCGGATCGATATCACATTTATTTTCAAGCGTGCAGCCGCATCCAAGAGCGGCAGGTCGCACGAAAATGCACGCTCCTGTTTTTCTCAGCCTTCAGCTTGATCGATCAGCAAACCAGCCAAACCTTCGACTTCTGGATCACGCGACACGCCGGTCAATCGACCTGCCGCCCAATCGGTGACAACGCGTGCCAAAGGAACCCGGTCATTCTCTGAGTGGTACGCAGATGGCGGTGATACGTTGTAGGAGCAACAATGGCGTCGAAATGGTCCCGTGTTAGACTAAGAACTTAGGTTTGGCGTTTGTGAGATTGCAGATGATAGTCAAAATTTGGGTCAACTGCCCATCCGAGAAAGTCGCTGACCAGATCGCGGACAAGCTTCTTGAAGAGCGTTTGGTTTCCTCATCGAACCGCTACACTGCGACTAGCAGTAAATATCTCTGGAAGGGAAAAATCGTAACTGCGCGGGAGGTCCCACTTCTGCTGAAGACCCGAAAGGAGCTTTTTGGCGTAGTCGTTGACGCGATCCGCAGGATGCACCCTTATGAGACGCCCAGTATTCTCTCGATTAATGTTGACCAAGCCAACGGGGAATATCTTGAGTGGATGATTGAAAGCACGCGCGAGATCTAACCAAAGCTCAAACTATCGGCCTATAGCCGCTGTATCTTTGGGCTCACTACCTACTTTCTCTGCGGCGAGTTCGGACAAGCAGATGAGCCCTGACCGGGCGTTGATCGTAATTCGGTTACTTGTTCGCTCAGCAAGTCGCGAACCCATACATACCAGACCTTCAGTGCTAGAAGGTTAAGCAGTAGGGAGACGTTGTCCGCCAGTTGTTTTGTGGTCACTTGAGGGCCCGCAGCGAAAGCCGCACTCAGATTGGTCAAAGCGAGGAACGTGGCAAGAAGCGTTAAGAGTCTCATTGCGTTTTTCCTTTCGGTTCAGATGTAGACGACGCCAAAGCGCTCTTCGATCAAGGCGAAATCTATTTCGCCTGTCTCGTTTTGACGCGAGGTTTCGGCCATAAACTCCTCAGCCCAATCACCGGGGAAGATGTAGCTGATCATCTTGGCAGTCGTATCACCGACGTTCTTCATGTAGTGGGACACGCCGCGTGGGCATTGGATGCTGGCCCCAGGCCCGGCGTTAAAGACTTCATCGCCGATTTTAACTTCCAGGTCGCCCTCAAGGATGTGGAAGGTCTGGTCTTCCCATTTGTGATAATGATCAGGAATGAACCCGCCCGGTGCTATTTCACCTGAGCCAAAGACATACTCGGATTGCGTGTCGTCTTTGCCTGCGACAACCGAGGTGTACTCCTGATCCGCCATGAAATATTTGCGGCCTTCATGCCAACCGCTGACAACGGTCTTTTTGGCGGTCGCTTCAGTTTTCTTAGACATGTTGAGGTCCAATTCTGATTTCATTTGTGGGGAACGACCGGGCTGCCCCGCAACCCAGTCAGAGGTTTAGTGGCCGTGCCAAATGGCGTAAGCCATCCGTTCAACATGGGCTGGAAGGTTTTCTTTGTAGAATAGCCAGTCTTCGAAATCAGGCAGTTTGACCGTATCCTTAAGTTCGTCGACCGATTTGCCGTTTTGTAGACCCTCCCAAACGGCAACGTACAGGGCTTCGACAAAGGCCAATTCTTCAGCGAGAAGCTCAGGCGACGAATGCTCCAGGTGGCCTGAAACCACGGTATCGTAGTCAAGCTCTGCGCTGACACGGCGCAGGGTGTTCAGAGCGCCCACATAATCATGCGTATTCAAACGGGCGGTCGAGACCAGATAACGCGGAAGATGCCAATCCACGCCCATTAAAACCTTGTCGTCGGGCATGTGGATCACGCTCTGGCACTGGCCGTCGCTGGACCCGAAGTACTTTAAGTCGATGATCTTATCGCCCAGTTCGATGCGATGCTCATCTGCATAGGTCACGTCAGGCAGCACCACCCGGTTTTCCAGATCGCGGCTCATCAACTCAACGCACCCTTCATGGGCGATGAACTCCGCACCTTCGTCCTTGAAAATCTGGCCGCCCCGCGAATGGTCAAAGTGATCGTGCGAGTAAACAACCTTGACCACGGGTTGATCGGTCTGCTTGGCAATTTCAGCGCGCATCGCCTCGGACCGGAATTCGTGATTGGGGTCTACAACCAGAACGCCTTCATCCGTGATCACCACCAGGCTGGAATAATGCGCCATGTAGAACTGATAGACGCCGTCCTTCAGCTTGGTCATGGCCGGTGTCATTTCATCACCTGCTGCAATGGCCGCGCTTGTAAAGGTGATAGCGGCGGCGATGGCCGTCAGAATGCGCTTCATGGCATGTGTCTCCTTTTGCGTTGGAAACAACATACCCTTGACCCAACATGAGATAATTGATGTCATTGACAATTCAAAAGATACAAAAAGTACTGAATGGACAAGCTGAAGAAAATGACCGTGTTTGCTCGCGTGGTCGAGCTGGGAAGCTTTGCCGCAGCCGCGGAAGATTTGAATGTTAGTCCGGCCATTATTGGGCGACATGTGGCCGATCTGGAAGCGATGCTTGATCTGCGCCTCATTAGCCGCACAACTCGTTCGATGGAAGTGACCGAAGCCGGAACTCGCTACTATCACGGGTGCAAGGCCACCCTGGAACAAGTGGATGCACTTGAGCAGGACGTGGTTGCACAAGAAGGGGGGCTGTTATCTGGAGTAATTCGCGTAGCTGCTCCGGAAGGGATCGGTACGCCACTTTTGCTGGATGCGGTGCAGAGCTTTCAGACGCTTCATCCCGAGGTGTTGTTTGATCTGGTGTTTGAAAATGAGCAGACTGACTTCATCACCTCTAGGGTGGATTTGGCCATTCGGTTAGCGATCAAGCTGGACGATAGCAGTCTGATCGTTAGCAAGCTGGCTCAGACATCCCTCGGTTTGTTCGCGTCCCCCTCTTATCTACGCGCATATGGAACACCCACAACGGTTGCCGATCTAGACCAACATTGCTGCCTCGTCTTTGGTGCTTCACGGTTCGGTGACAGTTGGCCGCTCGTGACAAATAAAGGGATGCAAAAGCTGCGCCTGCCCTGGAAACTTGTCATGAACCACACCAATACTTATCGCGAAGCACTGGTGCGTGGGTTGGGGATCGGATTGCTTCCAGAAATCATGGCGATAGACTTGGTGGAAGCGGACCAACTTGAGCCAATCAATTTTACAGGGCAGTTCCCTGATGTTGGGGTGTTTGCAGTCTACCCCGAAAAAGCCTTCCAACCTCGTCGGGTTGGTCTATTTCTGGACCACCTTCGGCAACACATCAAACAACATCTGGCCTGACCGAAAAAGCGCCCCCGCGCTGACTTAAATTGCACAAAGCCGAACTTGGGATGTTTGCAGCGAACGGCGGCTCCGTCCCGCGTTGCGGTCATCGGCGACAGGGGGCGCGAGCGGCAGGCTCTCACAGCCACTGGATGATTGGTGGTGCCGTAACGAACCATGAACGTCGCCGAAGGGGTGTTATGTGAAGCGATCTCTGGTTGAGTGGTCAGCTCCCCTGCGGATCAAACGAACCATTACTAAATCGCCGGATAGCAGTCATTGATCCTGCGCGCGGAGAACGTCTGTTTCGAGCCCAAGGCGGTCATTGTGGTTTTGTGCGGCGCGCATACAGCTGGAGGATCTCTGCTGGTTTCGGTTCCAAGCCTCATCGCAGCTAACCTCATTGAATTGCCCGGCGCTCTTTTTCCGGCCAGAATTCATCAACCACGACATATGCAATGATTACAAAAAAAGCGGCGCTGGCAACTTGCAATACGCGAGTGATGCTCTTGACGTCAGCCTCGTCTGAAAACGGTGCAACCGAACCGCCATATACAATCAGAGCTGTTGTAATAGCGGAACCGGCGGCGGCGGCGAGCGGTACTTTTGACTTTCCAAGTGCTCCGAGTGTTAGGCAAAAGAAGAAACACAGCAGAATGGGGGTTATAATAACCGGAGCTATTACGTTTATTTCGTAGCATATGATGGATACTGCCGCCCCAAGAAGGTTTGCCGTCAGCATAGCTTTTGCAACTGTTTTGCCTGCAGCGGGCATTGCCGCAAGCTGCTGGCTCAGCAGGGCGACAAAAAACAGAACCAGTAGTGCAGATGCGCCGGAAACAAAAAACGCCAAGGCAAACGGCACTGTTACAAGCGACATCCTGACGATTCGGCGATGTGGGTCGAAGTTCGGCGACGATGCGGCCTTCTTTTGAGCGGGCGTTTGAGGTTCAGCGGGTATCAACACGAACATCAGCGTCGATACAAAGCCCGCAAACAGCAGGTTCAACGGTATCCAATACACGAGCACCAAAGCCAGATCCTGTGATTGCAAAACCAAGTTCGGGATCATCAGTGCACCCATCAGGGCAATGACGCCCGGTAAAACTCCGGCTCCGGAAACCGACCACATGAAAGACAGGATTATTCCTATGGCCACCAGAATGAGAAAAACAAGAGGATATGGTGAGAAGATTGACGACACCAGGAACGAAGTGAACATCAATCCAATCGAAAAGACAAACAGCTTAGCAAATGCTGCCAGAGGCAATGCAGCGGGTGCCTGCAAAAACAGTGCGGTGAACACCGCCCCAACGACGGCGAGTGGCCAGCCAAGAAATAAGCCCAAGGAAAAGACGCCGGTAACACCAACCGCAAGCCGGGCGACAGAGCGTTGGTCCTCAGTACGCATAGGACAGAATTGAGACCAAGCGGATGTAGGTGCGGCCTACGAAGTTCAGTAACGAGTTGTCGCTTAGGTACATAATCACATCGGCCTGCCCGTTCAGCTGAAAGCGAAGATCATCTTCGGTGCTTCCGGCTTCATAGCCCGGCAAAACGATCCTGACTGGGAACCTTTCAGGCTCCCGCAAAAAACCTTTGGTACTTGGCGGGCTCGCCAATTGCCCGGGCTCATCACCGCCACTTAGGGAAACGGCCGCGCTAAAGCTCTCGATGACGCCCGGAACAATCTTACCGGGATGCATGTCCAACACTACATCAACCGGAGACCCTATCGAAGCTCTTCCTAGGTTGTTCTCGGTAAAATACGCCTCGATCCAGACGTCCGTTGCATCAAGAAACGTCAACAGGTCCTGGCCGGATCGCGCATACGTTCCGGGGGCTATCAGCAAATTAGTGATGACACCTGTCGCCGGAGCACGCAGTTCCGTCCATTCAAGGTTCAGTTCTGCATCCGCCAAGGCCGCCAACGCGCGCTGGATTTTCGGGTTTTCAATCCCGTCGTCACCAAGCCTCTGTTTTGCTTTTTCCAGATCCGCTTTTGCGTTCTCAAAGTTTGCCTCAGACTCTGCCAATTGCCCTCGTGCATCATCAGCCTTTGAGACGGCAATCAACCCTTTCTTTTCGAGCGCAAATACGCGTTCCGTTTGAATGCGCATCGTATCCAGATCGCTCTGCGCCCTTGCGAGTTTGGCCTGTGCTGCACTTACCTCTGCCGAAGACGCACCCACCTCTTGGGTCGCCGCTTCAAGATCAGCTTCCGCCTTTGAACGCTCGATTTCGTAGGGCCTGGAATCTATTCGAACCAGAACATCACCTGCCGAAACAACCTGTCCGTTTTCTACCAAAACTTCCGTTACCGTTCCGGTCACCTGAGGCACGATTTGTGTGGCTACAGCTTTTACTCTGGCGTTCCCGGTAAATGGCGTTTTTCGATCAGCGACCAGATACCAGACAAGAAAAATCAGAATGACAGCCAGGGTTGTCCATATCGTCTTCCTCATTTCGCGGCACCTTCTGCAGCGGCCTCGGCTTCGGGCGAGGTATCAATCCAAACCTTGAACAGCTCATAGAACACAGCAAAGAGCACCGGCCCCATAAAGACGCCGATCAAACCGTACGCCATCATACCTCCGAGAACACCGATGAGGATGACCAACATGGGAGTCTCAAGGCCTTTTGAGATGAACACGGGTCTTAGGAAACTGTCCATTATCATGACTGGAACGGCCAATATGGTGAAGATCAAAGCTATTCCGCCGGACATGGAACTCCATGCATAGATAATAACCGGTATAAGAACCAATCCGGGCCCGATTTGGATAATCGAGAGTATCAGGCAGATAAATGCCAGCGTGGCGGCCGAAGAAATCCCAAACAATGCCAACAGTATCCAAACGAAAACCGCCTGAATGGCTGCTACGCCAATCACGCCTTTTGTAACGTTCCGGATCGTTGCGCCCGCGAGTGTCACGAATTCACCACCGCGCGGTGCAAAGACACGGTTGGCAAAGCGCTGAAGACCTTGGACCAAATTTGGCCCAGGGCTGAACAATGCCCCCATAATCAACACGGACAGAGCTAAGCCAAGCAGCCCGATTCCGATGCTCAGCACCTTACCGAAGAGCGATTTGGTGATCTCAAGGATTTGCGTGCCGTATTTTGCAAGCGCGCCGTCAAGATTGCGCTCAAACATTCCCCAGACATCGGCTATTTTGTTTCCCACCAAGGGCAACTCCTTGAGACCCTCGGGCGCAGGTGGGACTTTCAACTCACCTTTGTCTGCTTGTTCCGCGAATTCAGACCCAAGTTCTGCGGCACCAGACACCGCCGTAGCGACTGGCCCGAGGGTCAGAACAAGGCCCAACAAAACCAAGATCGTCGTGGCAAGTTTTTTCCGCCCTCCCAGCTTGGACTGAAGCCAGTCAAATGCCGGGTAAAGCGCCACACAGAGGATCGTTGCCCAGATAACCACGCTCGCAAGCGGGGCCACCATGACTAGGGCGCTGTAGAGGAATAGTCCAAGAAAGAGCAATCGTATTGCCAGATCGACAATCTTTGCGTCCTGTGTCTTTTCCATTCCATCCCTCCATGTGTTTTTCGAATGTTACACTCAAAAAACATAATATGTATATTTTTTTGAATTTTGGTGATCATCTATCAGCTTGAAGAGTCGAATGAATCTGGGCCACAGCTTGAGGTGCCCAGTCAAACCAATGCCTGGGCGTGAACTCGATTTGGCCAAATTGGGATAATCTACTTGTCCGCTTTTGTGTCGTCTTGGGACAAGATTGTATCTGCCACTGTCGTCGCCGCGGTCACGAAGACACCGAGACCCACGATGATGTATACCATTGTGAAGATCTTCCCTGCCGCAGTTTCAGGTGAGAAGTCACCAAACCCCACGGTCGAAATTGTCACGACAGAAAAGTAGATTGAGTCGAGCCAACTCCAACCTTCGACAAAGTGGTAAAAGACCGAGGCCCATAAAATCATTCCAACTGTGAAGGCAAGAATGCCTTTCACTCTACCGTCCTTGAAAGCGACGCCAATTCCTCGTGTTATTCTGGTCAGTGAATTCATTGCACCCTCATCTTCGAATAATTGCATTTGTACCAGAGTTGAGGATTTACGGAAGGAACAATGCTGATTTACTGAAAGCTGCCCGATAAGAACTCTCAACCAGAGTCCCAGATTCACCGATGCTATTCTGCGCGCGATGGTCCGACAGGTACAGATCAGCGGATCCCTTCATTCGAGTGATTTGGAAGCATGAACAGCCGTGGAGGTTCTATTTTGCAAGCTAGCAATCGAGCTGTTCGCCTACGCGCCAAGTATCTTGCTGCTAGGTCTTACGTCTCTAACGCGAATAGAACCCATCACGAAGTTCTTGCCTTAGGCGCAGACGCTCCGGGTACTCTTTCAGGAATAGTTCGGGTGGTTTGCCCTCCCAAACTTGCGCATAAACTCGCATCTTGTTACCGCCATAAATCTTCGCAAGGTCCTCATTGGAATAACCCTTCGCCCAAAGGTCATCGGTAATCGCCGCAAGGATTTTGGCAAGTTCGCCGTTACCGGTGGCTCCTTTGTTGAACGCGTCGATCATGTAGCCGCCGTCGTCGTACATGCTCGCGTTTGCAGTTGCGAACTGTACGACTAGTTCAGTCGAGAACATGTCGTCCGTTGCAATCCCAACATGGTCGACCCCCACAAGTTGGACATAGTAGTCGATCATATCAGCAGCTTGCTCGGGTGAGATATCCTCAGGCCAAACACCGTCCATCATCCATTCGGTGAAGGTCGGAGAAATATAGCCGCCCGATTTGGCCGCACGCAGCGCCTCGTCGTCGGGAATGGCCCGATAACAACCGCGTGTCGTGGCATTGGGTTCGTTCGCATAAAGCCCAGCTGGGACAGAGTGCGTATAGACATATGGCACGCCGGGATAGTTTTCATCCATATAGTCCATGGCGTCGTTGGCCGTTTTTGAACCCGTGTGGCTTAGGTCAAGCAAGATACCGAACCGCACCATTTCATCGATGACCGACTTCCCCCAAGGTGTCAGACCAATGTCGCGCCCGTTATAGGCCGCCAACTGCCCCGATCCGGTTCGGAAAATGTCATTGTAAGCCAGGATCATACTTTTGATCCCCATATCCTTTAGCAATGCCATTTTCTTAAGATCGCCGTTCAGGATTGTGGCGGTTTGGCTGTTCCAGATGACGGCCGTCTTGCCTTGTATATGGGCGGCTTCGATATCTCGGGTTTCATTGACAATCAGGTAGTTTTCCGGTTGCTGCGCCATGGCTGAGCGAAAGTGATAGTGCTGCTCTAGCAGGGTTTCAAACGACATATCCGCAGCAGCCAGCGTCATCTCGTGTCCCGTAATGCCGTTGTCCCGAGCGCGCGCGAAGTAAGTATGAAGCTGGTCGTAGTCGGTCCAACCAGTGCCGTAGGGGCTGGCCAACATGCCGAGGACGATGGTGTCTTGTACGAATTGCTTCGCCTCTTCTGATGCATCCCAAGTCTTGCTTTCCTCGCTCGCGTGTAGTGCGCAACCTAGAGTGATCGCGATAGCGCTTACGGCCAACATGGTCTTCATGACAGAACCTCCCTAACTGCTTTGTTTTTACCGCCGCATTCGAACCCCTCAGAAAACGATCCGGGTTCTTAGACCGAACAGCGTAATGCTATCCTGAGTGGGGTTCAGCAGCGGGTCAGAAATGAACTGCAGTGATGGCGTGATCTGCAGTCCGGGCGAGATTGAAATCCGGTAGAATGCTTCGAGCGTGAACTGGTCACCGTCTATGCCTCTTGCCTCGGCCCAGTTCAGGCCCAGCCCGGCCAAATCGGTGTTGCGACCATAGTAGCCCAGACCTGCTGAGACGGACCGGTCATAAAGCGCTGCGGTACCCTTTGAGGCCCCAGCCCGAAAGAACGGCATCCACTTATTGTCAACAAACCATGCGGCAGAGAACGCAGCGCCGTAATCTTCCGCTCGACTGCCATCGTCAGCCGCATCCGCATGCCAAAGGGTCAAATGGATGTTGTCGAAGTAGATGCGATCAAAGCCGGAGGTGTAACCAAATTCGAGTGATTTGAAGAGATTGCCGTCGCTAAACACATCAAAGTTTGGATCAGACGGGTCGGCGTTTGCGTCTGAGACGCTGGCAACAGCGTAGAAGTTTTCGCTCAGCTTTACTCCACCGGCAATGCCAAGGCCTTGATTGGGTGTGTTAATAGTCGGATTGGTATTGAAAGACAGGTTTTGGAAACCACTGTAGGGGCTGACCAACCCATAGATATCCACAAAGTCCGTTACATCAATCTGGCCAACTTGCAGCGTCCACGAACCGTTCTCGGCTCTTTGAGTCCAGAACAGATTGGTCAGCAGCAGACCATTATCGTTGAAGGCTGTTCCCGTGATTGAAAGGGCTCCGCCATCCAGCCCCAAAAACTGTGGGGCAACATCGGTGTAGCTGTGCCGATCTTCGATCTTGAATGTCAGAGAGCCGCGTTCAGTTGCCTGCCAACTACCGTAGAAACGCGCAATCCCACTTGCCGCTTCGCCGGTTCCCAGATCAGCATTTGTGGATTGGCCCAATGCCAAGTAATCAATGTTGAAGCGAAACCCACCCACAGCCAGTCGGTCTTTCCATTGAAACCAACCCGATGCGATATTGCGCGGAAAATCGGAACGATATTGTGGGTCGGTTAGCCCATCTCCGGGCTCAAGATCAGCTTCGACCGAAGATGGCCCGGATAGTCCCTGAGCCGACGCTGCGCCAGCGAAGGCAATGCTCAATGCGGCAACCAGAAGTCTTATCATTCAGACGCCTTTGCCCCGCCGGTCTTGCGATTGCCCGCCGCGCGGATGCGATCAGCGGCACGCTGCTTCCATTCCAGCCTATCTGCCTTGGTTTCCAGAGTTTCGACACTTTCTGCTTCCAACTGGAAAGTCGCGCTCATGGGCATCTGGCCATCCACAACCATCATATTCTGAACAGACGGATCGATCGTTAGCGTGCCTGTCAACCGAACGGGTTCATGGAAATAGCTGGGCGTCCAGCCCCCGTTCAACCGCACACGGATCATCTGGTTGGGCGGAGGTGGAGGCATGTGGCTGCACATCCCTCTTTCTGGCACCAAATATGCGACAGGCCGACCGTCTGGATCGTTCGGAGCAGGAATGGCAAAGCCCGCCAGTGTGATTGTTCGACCATCGAATTGCGGATTTCCGTTCGTCCCGGCCTTTCTTCGACGTTCCGTTACAACCTCTCGCTGATCGAGTAGCCAGTCCACATCAATTCCATCAGTTGCCAAGGCATCCTCAGTCTCGGTCAAAAGCATTTGCCACTTCTGACGCTCTTCTTCGCTGCCGCCATCCTGCTGCAGCCTGCCGCGCAGTCGTACGACGTAGAGGACATCGTCGAATTGTTCGGGGCTGAGATCTCGATAGGGGTCTTCAAAGACCTGCGCGGACGGGTCAGGTAGGTCAGACCAGTCCAACGCGGTTCCTGGCGTCGCCATGACAGGATGACCACACCAAACCAACCCTGCAAACACTAAGGAGCGAAACCAATGGTGCATAAATACTCTCCGGCTGTTTAGACAGGTCAATCCAGTGTGTTTTTGAAGATGACGCCGTCCTTCATGATCAGGCGGATCGTATCTGGGCTTTCAGGCCTCGGATCGGCACCGAACCACTGATTACCCGTGCCAACAACCGAGAAGTCTTCAAGCGGGTTGCCGTCAATGAGCAGAATGTCTGCATAGGCCCCCTCCTCAATCACGCCCAATTTGCCTTCGGGATAGGGGTTCATAAACGGCCCCGACAAAGCGGCGATTTCACCGCCGGTGGACGTCATTGCGACCAATGAAGCGTGGGAGCCAAAGAACTCATTATTGAGATGTTTTTCATACGCAATTTGAATATTGCAGGCCGCTACAGAACCTACGCAATCCGTGTGAAACCCTCTTTTGGCTGGGCACTCATTCATGTTTTTTATGTAGTCGCCAAAAGCCTGCGTAGCGGACTGTGCCTTTCTTAAGCTGGCTGGGACATCTCGAATGGCAGGAATATCAAAGAGATTTGGATCAAATGCTGTGAGATTGGTTGTGATGTAGGCTCCTTTCTCTTCCATCAGCGCTGATATTTCACAATCAAACATGAACCCATGTTCAATTGATCGCACACCAGCATTCAGTGCCGCCATGATCGTTTCCTTGCGGTAGGAATGGGCCATGACGTAGCTTTCGTATTCGTTTGCAACCTGCACGGCCGCTTCTAATTCTGCCGTCGATCCAGCCAACAACTGCCACGGGTCAAACGCTGAAACTACACCGCCTGATTGCATGTACTTCAGTTGTGTTGCTCCCATCCGGAAGTTGTTGCGAGCAAACTTGTACATTTCGGAGACACTGTCGACTTCTTGGGCCATATTCAGACGGCTGAAGTTTGAAGACTGGCCAACCGGCGCCGTAAAGTTGGCGAAATCAGCATGGCCACCACGTGTACTTAGAAAAGCAGCCGCAGGGTAGAAACGCGGCCCGGCAATGGTCCCGCTGTCGATTGCGCGACGAAGACCTCCATTAGCGCCACCTGCATCTCTTACAGTGGTAAAGCCTTGCATTAAGTACATCTCAGCCATTTGAGTGCCGTGAATCGCGAGGTCTTCCCAAGTGCTGTTGGCTTCCATTGCGGGCAACGTGGGTCCGGGCAGCATCAGGTGTGCATGATTTTCAATAAAGCCCGGGGTCAGTGTCATCCCTTCTCCGTCAATAATCGTAGCATTGGGGGCGTCAATCGCTTCAGTTGATACAGACGTAATCAGGTTGCCCTCGACCAATACGCTGGCATTCTCGATACGCTGTTCATTCACGCCATCGAAGATATGCACGTTAGTAAACAGCGTCTGGAGTTCTTCTTGATCCTGAGCCTGCGCGGACGCTGAAAAACAAAGTCCTGCAGCGACAATTGCCGTCGAGCAAAGCGACATTCGTAGACCGGACATAAGCACTCCCTTCATATTCATGTTTTGCCAACTGTAGCCCGGAAATCTTTGCCTAGGTTGCCAGTTTCGCATTAGGATGTTCGAATGTGACTGCAAAAATGGCCACATTGTAAATCTAGTCCAAACGAGGGTGACGAGCTTGCCTTTCAACTCCACCTCTCAAGAGCATAGCGAAGGCTTTATTCGCCTCTCCTTAGCTGCTCCGTTCCTGCAATATCTCACCGAACGTAAGATCAATCCGCAACCAGCACTGGATCAGGTCGGCTTGAAAGCCGAACTGTTGTCTGACCCATCCGTGTTCGTTCACTCTGAGTTGGTCTATGGATTGCTGAATTCCTTCTCAGAAGTGTCAGGGGATCGATATCTTGGCCTGAATGTCGGAGAGACGTTTGACTTGCATCAGTGGCCTCCATTCGCTCAGGCCCTGCAATCGACCGAGACGCTGTTCGAGTTCTTTACCCGTTTCGTCGGACTTGTACCGCAGGAGTCCAATTCTGTGCGGCATAGCCTTGTCGTTGAAGCGGACAAAGCGACTTATCGTATCGAGAGGCAACAAGAGCCTACTGTCCCACCCATTCAGGTGACCGGATTTGGTGCGGCAATCTACGTACGCCTATTTCAGACCGTCGTCGGAGATGCCTGGGATTCTTCCCGTGTACGATGGGAAAGCAGATACATCAACGGTCTGCCTATCAACTACAAAGGGATCGAGGTTGGCCTTGGGACCGATCCCGGAATGCAAATTAGTTTTCCTGTGGAATGGTTGTTTTTGCACCATGTCTCTGAGGGCCCTGCCAAGCCCATCGCCTCACAGGGACAAGATGAAGAAGTAACAGTGGTAGCTGCTTTGCGATCTGTATTACGCGACAAACTAGATGAAACCGATTTGGGGCCGGAGGCGATGGCGGGATTACTGGGAATACAGCCGGAACGGTTTTTGAAAGCGCTTCAGCGGCAAGGCACAACGCTCCCACGCGAAGTCAAACGACTGCGTGTCGATGTCGCCAAGGAGCACCTCAAAGAAGGCCAGATGACAATTGCGGAGATTGGTTTGATGCTCGGTTATTCCGACAAGTCCCACTTCACTCGCTTTTTTCGTGGCCAGACCGGAATGACACCGACTGCTTTCCGGAAAAAGTAGCGGCTCTGATGTTCCGAAAGGGAAGTCAGATCAAACCAAACTGTCTGCGGGAGTATGAAATGGAGGCGGCGTGTTAGTTGATAACGCAAAGGTCAAATTCAACTGATGTCCAACGTCGGGGGCGCCTTCTGATGTCGAACGTTCACCTAGTTTCTGGTCCAACTGTGACGGTTGGGTCAGGTTCGTGTGACGTTCAACAGGAGATGTGGAACGTCAGTGATATTTGACTCAATCGACAGTCAAAACCTCAAAAAATGCTCAAATCACGTCATTCAATTTTGCCCCAAACGTCAAGCATTTCTGGCCCAAAGCGGTTAATGGCATTTCATCGGTGCTGGAGTTGATGTCTCATTTTTTACCTGCCCCACCCAGCGACTGACAAACGGGGATTTGACTGTCATGGAATTGAGAAGGTTAGTAAGATCAAGGAAATTACGTCGCGACAGAACGCGCGTTGGGTGTCTTACCCTGAGCCTCCAAGCCTTGCCGATGTATCCTCCTTGGCGTTGCCTTCAGCCATTCGGCGGAAAGCTTGTCGCCAACCCTCAGCAAGTTCTTCCATCTGAGACAAAGCCTCGGCATCTTCCGGCAGAATGCGACGAGTCAACCGTGCGCGTGTAACAGCCAATACAGACCAATTGGGATTTGGCCTTTCAGACAAGGTGATCCGATCACCGGCGCCAACTTCGCCAGGCTCGAGTACACGATAGTACCATCCGGTTCGGCCCGTCTTCTGAAACTGGTACGGCATTTCCTTGCGCCCGGTATGTAGCCCAAGTTTCCAGCATGGCTGCCGCCCCTGGCTAATTTGAACCACCGCCGTCCCGAGCGACAGGATGTCCCCAATGCAGAGGTTTTCCTCGGTCAGCCCCGTTGTTGAAATGTTCTCGCCAAACGCCGCTGGTATTGTGCCGGGTGCCATTAGGCCCTCTGCTTGCCAGGCTGAATAGTGATCAAGTGCATAATGATGGATGGCTTTGTCTTTACCACCGTGTACGGTCAAATCCGCCTGCGCATCGCCTGCAAAACCGAGCGAGGTAACAACCTGCCGGCCGTTCACCCGAACTTTCTGAATGGCCGAAGGCGGTTTGCCTTCCCAGCGATCTCTGATGGCTCCAAGGAAAATGCCGTCGATGTTTGCCGACAGTTCAGGATGGTTCATCTGGCTTCCTCGTGCTCAATGCAGATCTTGTCTTTTTCGCCGGGTTCCAATGAGACGCCCAATAACTTGCAAAAACCGCTGTTTGTCGTGTCGTCATGATGAGTGCAGGATTTGCACTGGCCGAAGGATCGGCCTCCATTTGCGGCCAAAGCCAGACTGAGGCCTTGCATCAGCCCCTGCTCAAGTAAGGCTAGGTTTTCTGCAGGCATATCTCCAATTGCCTGAGCAACAGGATTTGGCTGACGTACGATCTCGGCCCCTTCTTTTGTGAGTTCGTAGGAAATCGACCGCTGATCGTGTTCTTTCCGGTGCTCTTCTACATAGCCTTTGCGTGCCAAAGCCTTGAGCGTCTGTGACATCGTTCCACGGGTTGTACCGATGTACTCTGCGACATGCGACGGCGAGCGCGAGAACATGTTCGCCTCAGCGAGGTACTCGAGCGCCATCCTCTGAGTCGGGTTCAGATCTCCCGCCCATCCTTCGGAAGCATCAATCCGGGCCAGACGGTTGATCAGTGTGCGTATGCGATGATCTGAGTTCATAACACTTTTAGTAGCGACTCGAAATTATAGTTGCAATGTATTTCTCACTATAGTAGCGACTCGCTATCTTTTAATTGGAGGCATCTATGAAACTTTCAACGCTCACTTCTACTTTGGCTCTGCTCATCGGCAGCACAGCTCTTGCTGATGGGAACCATGCCATTCATCAGGATGGCGCGATCATATCTTCTGCTGACGCCAGTAAAGTCGCGGATTTTGACATTCTGGCCGCGCACGCGCACCGTAATGGAAACACGGTCACTTTTCACATGACCACGAATGGATCGGCTGGTGCCTCGGTTCCGGCGGCAACCGGAGAGGTCGGTGGTTCAGACGTCTGGTCATATGTCTGGCCTACGTCTTTGGACCCTTCGGCCGTTGGGTTTGAAGCCGGCACAGGCATCCTTGCAATGGCCGCAACCAGTCATCCAGATTTTGATGACACACCGCTTTTTGACGAGAACGGCGACGGAGATCCGGCCAATGACGGCATCGAATGGCACAGCCATTGGGTTGTGTTGACCCCGACCGAAGCGTGCGGACCCGACGCGCTTGCCGTACGTGACATCCCCGAAGGTTCCACACCCAAGCTACCTGCGACATGGCCTGGATTCCCGATCTTTCTGGACAGCCCAGGGTTTACACCGCTGTTCGACGGGCCCGAAATCTCGGTGAACGCAGGCTTCGCCAGCGACGTCGAACTGGAAGGTGTCGGTTACGATGGCGTCACTTCGGCCTTGCGTGTGAACGCTAATATCCATGCTCCCTTGCTGTGCGTCACAGATGTTTTTGACGTCGCATCTGGCGAACTGAGCCTGCCGGGCAAGATTCACTAATATTCGATTGCGCAGCCGCCGAACCCACGGCGGCTGCCTGCTACTGAGGACAAAGAAAATGCAAGCACCAGAGTTAGACGTCACGGAATGGTTCAACACAGACACGCCCCTAACCCTAGAAAACCTAAAAGGACGGGTTGTCGTCATTGAGGCCTTTCAAATGCTTTGCCCAGGATGTGTCCTGCACGGTATTCCCTTGGCGCAGTCGATTCAGAGGACGTTTCCTGAAGAGAAGGTAGCCGTAATTGGCCTGCACACCGTGTTCGAGCATCACAACGCTATGACACCGGTGTCTTTGCAAGCTTTCCTGCATGAATATCGCATCACGTTCCCTGTCGGCGTGGACAAACAGGGCGCAGGACCGTTGCCAAACACGATGTCTCGCTTTGGCATGCGCGGCACACCAAGCCTTGTCCTTTTAGATCAGGCGAGGCAGATCGTTGCGCATCACCTTGGTCAGGTTTCGGAACTTCAATTGGGGTCCGAGATTGGCAGTCTTCTGACACAGGAGGTCGTGTCGACCAAAGGCGGCACCGTCACTGTTGATCAAAGCGAATGCGAACCAGGTAGCTGCAATGTGTGATCGGGCCAAGGTGCCCACATATGGAAATCGTTTTTTCCAAGCGCCATCGCCAAACCGTAGTTTTGTCTTACACGGCGACGAAAAGCCCAAAAACACCATACGGTGCTCGCTACCCAACAACCCACAGCGTAAGGCAAGTCCCAAAAGATCGGGGACTTGCCAATTGTTTTTATGCCCGGTCTACACGCTCGATGCTCAAACCAAGCGCGCTTGCCACACCGGCACCATAACCAGGATCGGCCTTGAGACAGTTCGATATGTGACGGATCTGAATCTCCTTCCTTGCAGCGCCAATCGCGCGGGCAGTGTTTGCGAACAACACTTTTTGCTGCTCCGGCGTCATCAGGCGGAACAAATCACCGGCTTGCGAGAAATAGTCATCATCCTCGCGGTGGTTCCAATGATCCGCAGCACCTTCGATGGACAAAGGTGGTTCAGAGAAATCCGGTTGCTCGGACCATTCGCCATGCATATTGGGTTCATAGCCAATCCGAGATCCGGCATTGCCGTCGACCCTCATCGCTCCATCACGATGGTAGGAATGATACGGGCAACGCGGCGCATTCACCGGGATCTGGGAATGGTTGACACCCAACCGATACCGCTGAGTGTCGCCATAGGAAAACAGACGTCCCTGCAACATTTTGTCCGGCGAAAAGCTGATACCAGGTACAATTGTAGAAGGCGCAAAGGCCGCCTGTTCCACTTCGGCAAAGTAGTTCTCGGGGTTGCGGTTCAATTCCAGCTCGCCAACCTCAATCAGCGGATAGTCCCCATGCGGCCATACCTTGGTCAGATCAAATGGGTTGAGGTGGTATGTACCCGCATCCTTTTCTGGCATGACTTGGACGTAGAGCACCCATTTGGGAAAATCACCGTCTTCGATAGCATCATAAAGATCACGCTGATGGCTTTCACGGTCACCAGAGATGATTTGCGCGGCTTCTTCGTCGGTAAGGTTTTTGATCCCCTGCTGGGTTTTGAAATGGAATTTGACCCAGAACCGTTCGCTGTCCGAATTGATAAAGCTAAATGTGTGGCTGCCAAAGCCGTGCATGTGCCGGTAGGTTGCGGGAATGCCGCGATCAGACATAACAATCGTCACCTGAAGCAAAGCTTCGGGAAGGCTGGTCCAGAAGTCCCAGTTGTTATCCGCACTGCGCATGTTGGTCCGCGGATCGCGTTTGACCGCGTGGTTAAGATCGGGAAACTTCAATGGGTCGCGAAGGAAAAACACTGGAGTGTTATTGCCCACCAGATCCCAGTTACCTTCCTCGGTGTAAAACTTGACTGCAAAGCCGCGAATGTCCCGTTCCGCGTCCGCTGCGCCGCGTTCCCCTGCAACGGTCGAGAAGCGCAGGAAAAGATCCGTCTTCTTACCAATATCAGAGAACAATTTGGCGCGTGTATAGCGGGTGATGTCGTGGGTCACAGTGAATATACCGTAAGCGCCGGACCCTTTGGCATGCATCCGGCGTTCGGGGATCACTTCGCGATCAAAATGAGCCATCTTCTCGAGAAACCAAACATCCTGAAGCAGCGCAGGACCACGCGGCCCCGCCGTCAGAGTGTTTTGGTTGTCGGGCACTGGCGCGCCAAATGCGGTGGTCAGTTTCGGTTTGCTGGTCATGTCAATCTCCTGAGTTGGTATTGGCAGGACAAAACCGAAAACCGCCAAATTACTCCAACTTATATAAATTATCCGATCGATAATCAGAGGTGATGCATGGCAAGAAGAACCTCGGTTGCCGGTCTTTCACTCAGAGATCTTGAGTATATTCAAAGCATTGCCGAAGAAGGTCATTTTGGCCGAGCAGCTGATATCTGTGGGGTTTCACAACCTGCAATCAGCCAACAGGTATTGAAGCTAGAGGCCCGACTTGGATTCTCGATTTTCGAACGTCAGGGACGGCATGTCTCTTTGACCCAAAATGGCCGGATAGTTCTACAAAAAGCAGAAACCCTTCTGACAGAGGCTCGAGAACTGTTGGAATTGTCGCTGAGCCTGAGTGACAATCTGGAAGGTAAACTAAAATTTGGAGTGCTTCCAACGCTTGGGCCATACCTGCTCCCGCTCATCTTAAAGTCTCTCAAATCGGCTTATCCCAAGTTAAGACTGTCACTATTCGAAGAACCCACGCATGTTCTAGAAGAGATGCTTACCAATCGGGCGCTGGACGCTGCGCTGATCGCAACTAACCCGAAACAGCCTGCACTAAGTGCGCTTGAGCTGTTTCATGAACCATTTGTTTTTGCCTGCCCCAAGGATCTGGATCTCAAACCCAATGAAAAGGTTCGTTGGTCCAAGGTTTTATCCTCACAGCTCGTTCTACTTTCTCAAGAACACTGTCTACGGGATCAGACCGTTGCGTTTTGCGACCGGATTGACCGACCAGGACAAAGAGTGGCCAGCAGTCTTGAGATGCTCCGGCAAATGGTCGCGCTGGGAGAGGGTTGCGCGCTTTTTCCGGCATTGTCTGTGAGTGGCCCCGATCGTTTCGGCGGCCTAGCAACAACACATCCCATTGCGGATGGGGTGTTTGGCCGTTCTATCAGGCTGGCATGGCGCGACAGTGACCCACGCACGGGATCGCTTGAACATTTCGGGACTTTCATTCAGACCCTTATGGCTGCCCCGGAAATGGCGCGGTATTTGAACGGAAAAGCTTAGAGCCTGACCAACCACGGAGAAGGCAATTTAGCGTTTCTTTGAGGGCAAGCGTGCAAGTCATCATCAAAGAAACGCCGTTGGTCTTTCACTGCAGGGATTCTAGATAGGCCAGCAGGTCTGAGATTTGCTCCGGTTTCTTTATTCCGGGAAAGGACATCTTCGTGCCCGGGAGGTACTTTTTGGGAGACGCTAGGAACCCGGATAAGTGTTCTTCATCCCAAACAAATCCGGCTTCCCCCATCGCTGTTGAGTATTTGTAACCATCAACAGCGCCAGCTTCTCGGCCCCAAACACCAAACATCGTTGGGCCCACTTTTTTCTTACCTTCGTCAACTGCATGACATGCGGCACATTTTTTGAAAACTTTTTCGCCTGCCGCCGCGTCGCCTTCTGCGGCAACGCTTTGAGCACCCGCCAGCGCTATTGTTACAGCCACAAGATTACCTCGCATGAGATCATCCCTTCCTTTTGATTGCAGATAGTTGAGAATTCAGGTTTGGACCGAAACTGCAGTCGGTCTTGCTTTTCGGAACAGGCTTCTCATTTCCCGAATGCCAGCCCAAAAAAGAAAACCGATCTTCAGAAATTCAGACGCGACGTAGAGCAGATGCAATGAACTGTCCTCGACTGGTTGACCCGCGATGATCAAAAGCGTCCGCGCGTTCAGCAAAGGAAGGAGCCAAAGCCTTTGAAATCCGAACACGCAGAGCGCGACAATTAATGACAACGACGGTTTCTGCCGGAACGACAGAAGAAGAACTGCAATCAGTAGCGTGCAAAACGCCTCGAATACGCCAATCCACAGGAATTGCATCCGCCCAACGTCCAAGGCGACCAGCAATGTCAATGACGGGGCTTGGAACTTGGCCGGAGCCGCTATCAAGTTACCGCCAACTGCGGCGCCCATCCAAACAGAGATAGTCGCAATCAGTGCAATGCGGGCGGCCTCAAAAAGAGGCTCGGCATGGGACAGTCGGTTTTTTGAGACAGAGATTTTGACAGGTTGTGTCACGCTCATGATCGCGCCCTCACTAGACAGGGTGTTTGGTTGACGCGTGTGTTGCGGCGCCCCTGACCGTGGGTTTAGAAGCCGCTCGCCAGTAGCCGTAGCCCATGATCCCGGCACCGGCGAATGCGTTGCCCAAGGTGACATACGTCAAATTGTGGGCGGCTCCGGCCAGGGTGATGCTGTCGGGGTGATCTGAAATCAGCGCCAGTGAAAACACGGTCATGTTCGCAACGCTGTGTTCAAACCCCGCAGCAATAAATGCATAAAGACACCAGAAGATGACGATGCATTTTGTAACGTCGTCTTTTGCGCGCGCCGAACACCACAAGGCAAGACATACCAGCCAATTGCACAGGATCGCTTTGGCGAACAGCTCCAACTCGGTGCCGTGCATCTTCTTGATGGCCACCTTATAAAGCAAAGCCTCTTCGCCTGCCCCTAAGATAAGTCCACCACCGCCTGCGACGAACAGCAACGCCAGCAATATGGCCCCGATCAGATTTCCTGCCCAACTGACCAACCAGCAGCGCAGCACATCCCACCAAGCAGTACTTTTGGCCAGCAATCCGTGCGTCATGTACATGGTGTGACCAGTGAACAGCTCGGCCCCTGCAAAAACCACAAGGGTCAAGGCGATACCGAAGCTGGCCCCCATGACGATGGGACGGATGGATGGATCCGCACCCTGCCCAACAGAAAAGATCAGCAAGATGCCCGCCCCAACAAACGCCCCGGCTTTTAAAGCGAGGATCAGAAAGGCAATTGGATCTGCACGCAGGTTGACGCCTTTCTCTTGCGCCAGTTCTGCGAACCCAATGACTGTGTCAGCATAGGTCATTTCGTATTACACTCCACAGCTTGCGCAGCCGGTCGCGTTCGACCTTTGGCCACTTGGATTTCCAAACAGGATCGGGATAGCCCAGAGACAGGCCAAGCATGCCGCGAGGTAGAGAAAGGCCATGCCCAGATCCTTCTGAGCCGAGACCAGGTAGGAGTTGCAAATCCTGACCGGCGCATGCGTATACAGAAAACCCAGCACACCCAGCATCGACAGCGCATTCGCCTTCAGAAATCCGCGCAGCACTGGGCCCAACCAAGGCCAGGACAATCTCAGCGGTGCCCCCAACAGTAAGGGCAAGCTCAGATATTTAGTAAGTTCCCCTGTCGGCGTTAGCGCCCAATCAACGTTTCTAGGCAGCATCCAGAACAGAAATACGGTCAAGGCCACAAGTAGCAACGGAACAGCCCATTCACGCCGGACCTGCCTGTTCCAAGCCAACAACACCCCGGCCAGAACCAACAATGGCATCTGCACCAGGACATGCTGGATCGGACTTTCAACAACCGCATAGCGAAGTGCAACGGCCTCGGCAGAAGCCAGGAAGGCCAAACCAAGCAACTTCATGAGCTGCGCTCCTCCAAATGGGTCAGAACATCGTCGATCGCATCGGTGTCAAACACCGCCGAAAAGCGGCCGTCGCTTTCAATCACATGGATTGCGGCATTGTGCTGAAACCCGCCCCATTCATCGGGAATGACAGTCACGTCAAAAAGCTTCAACAATGCCGGCAACTCTTCTGGCCTCGGCCGCGCGACGGTCCACATTTTTCCGTCCGCCTCATGGGCTTCCCCGTAAATCGTCATCTGCTCGGGCGTGTCTCGCTTAGGATCAAAACTGACCGAGATCATCCGGACGGGCTCTCCACGCTGTTCCAATTGATCTCGGACCTCGGCAAAGTCTGCGCCTGCAATCTGGCAGATGTCGCCGCACACGGTGTAGATGAACTCGACCAAAACCACCTCCTCCCCTTGCGGCAACAGGGGCATCAACTGACCTGACATGTCTTCCAGTTGCAGGGCTGGAACTGGACGCGGTGCGTGCACCACGTCCAATCTCCGAGCGGCTTCGCTGGTGAAAGCCTGCCCTCCATCTGTGGCATGCCAGAGAGTTCCCAAGCCGATGCTCGCGACCAGAACCGAGGGAAGAGCGCGCGCAATCATCAGCTGTCACTCCGCCCAAAACGCAGCACAAAGCGCAGAACAAAGAGCAATGTTCCCAACACGACCAGCACGCCGAACAAGGTGCCAATGCGGTCGTGGGTCAGCCATTCTTCGTAGTGCACTGCCCAGCGACGCGGGATCGAAGCCGCACCAGAGAAGAGAAACACCGTCACAAACCCAGCGGCGCCTGCGAGGTAGGTCACAAAAGCGACCCGGTCCAACCCGCTCATCTGGGCGATGGTTTTGCCTCGGACCAGCCAGGCCATGAACCCAAAGGCCATCGCCACTTCGCCCAGCAGCAGGTAGGTGTGGAAATGCCCCGGGACCCACATTGTATTGTGCATCACTTTGTTCACACTGATCATCCCGTCGATTGACGCGGGGATTGAGCCGACCGACCAGCCTGCCACGGACAGAACCAGCAGTGAGGACGTCAGATCCCAGGTCATTTTCGAACCTCGCACATAGAGGAACGTAGAGAATGCCGTGACCGCGATGAGGGGAATGCCGCTGAAGTATGAGACCAGTTGCCCGACCACCAGCATCCAGGGTGGCATCACCACATCCTGAAGCAGATGGTGCCAGTAAACAGCCATCACGAAGATCAGAACTGCATTCCAGGCAATCGCAAACAGACGGTTCGATTTCCACGGTTTGCCGGTGTATTCCGGCAGGATTTCATACACCGCAGTGACGGCCATGTAGATTGAGGCATTGATGAAAACGTGGCCAAAGAAATAGATCAGGTTCTTGGCCAACAGCGCGTTTACTTCAAAACCCGGCACCAGCAGGTGGACAAGGCTCGCCACCAACACCGCGGCACCTAGGATTATCCCGATCGAATTGAAAATAGTCACGGCCGCCGCCGCGATGATTGTTGGCGGCGGAGGATTTTTGTCCTCTCGCCCTAGGATCAGGTTCCAGCCCAGGGCGCGCAAAAGGCTGCCATAACGGGCATGAATCTGACGACCGAGCTCCAGATAATACAGCAGAAAGCCAACGCCGATCGAAACATATCCAAGCATGAACGCAGCAGCCGCGCCCGCTTCCCACGCTCCGCCTGACATCGCGGGCAAGGGAAACAGGAATGTCCATGCGCCGCCATATCCGCCGATGAAGATCGAGCCGAAGATCAGGACGACGCCCAGCAGAAACAAAGCAAGGAAAGCCCAAAAGATTCCAGCTGTCAGAACGATATGACGCCCGCAAAAATACCACATGATTGCGGCGCCAGACAGTGCAGCTGTACCAACCATTCCGGCGCCATGGGCCGTCAGCAACTGATAAAACAAAGCCGGATCCACTTCGATCCATTGGCCCTGCGCAGCACGCATGATCAGACCAAAGACCATCATCAAGGCAAAGACCGCGCCTGAGAGGATCATGGTAAGCTTGACTGCCTCAGCCTGGGGTTCAGTGACGACTGATTTTTCCGCGACAAGTTCAGATACAGCGCTCATTTATTCCTCCACCGCGACGACTTCGAATTCGTTGACCATGTCCTGATGCGCCACCCCGCAGAACTCCATGCACAGGACTTGGTAAGTGCCGGGTTCATCGAACGTGTAAGAAACTTCGGTTGTGTAACCGGGGATCACTTGGACCTGCGTCAGAAGGCGGAGGTCTGAAGTGTAAATGCCCAATCCGTGGGTAACATCTTCGGTCGTGGCGCTAAAATTGATGGGCGTTCCCACAGGGATCTCAACTGTGTCGATATCCCACCACCACTGCCCGCTGGTGATGGAAACGGTGATGGCATCATCTGTACTGGCCAAAGCGTGCGGCCATGGTCGCAATGAACCGACTGCCACGATTACTCCAACAATCGTCATTGCCCAGATCAAGCCCGCACGCTTCGAGTTGGCATTGGGTCCTGCTTCCGCCCCGTTCGAGGCGCGCGCGGCCTTCCAGAAGACAAGTGACAGCGCTGCCATCAGGATCAGCGAGATCAAAAGTACAACAGGCTGCATGAGCCACCTCCTTTATTAAGCATTTTAAATACCTATTATAAAGATCAGAAAAAGATGTCAACAAAATAGGCATTTTCAAAGCCTATTTTTTATGAGAGATATAACTATGCAAATTACCAAGTTTTCCGACTATGCCTTGCGCATCCTGATCCATCTTGCCACCCACGAAGAGGGGTTGATGTCGACCCGCGAGATTGCGGCGATGCAAAACTTGCCCTTCAATCACCTGGCCAAGATCTCCCAGTGGCTCACACACGAGGGCTACGTAGAATCCGTTCGTGGACGCAACGGAGGAATGCGAATGGCCTTGCCTCCCAATGCGATCTCGATTGGCGGCCTGCTGCGAAAATCCGAACGCGGCACCCCTTTGGTTGAGTGTATGAAAGAAGACGGCGGCTGTTGTGTGATGACGCCTGCCTGTGGGTTGCTACCAATCCTGACTGAAGCTCAGGAGGCGTTTTTTACTGCCTTGGACAGCAAGACATTGCAGGATGTTTTGGAAGGAAATCGCGGAATGAAAAACCTGATCCGAGCGCTAGAAGTTAGTCATGCGCTGGCTTCAGATCATTAATACGCAAATTGAAATCGTATAAAACCACGATTTTCATTTAGCTGCACCAGGCACGGCACCCTCAATCGCCTGCCCTTCCCAGGCCTCGAATGCCATCGACAGGTGCCATGCCTTGAACCCGATGTAGCCGGCCAACAGGACCATTATCATCAGGTACATTGCCCTTCGGAATCGTGGATTCTCTTCAGCTTGGTACATCTTCTGCATTCCAGAGTAAGTACAGTGTCAGCATTCGGATCTGAGCGTCACTCAAACGTCCGTCCCACGCCGGCATCACCCCCCGTCGGCCAAAATGGATGCTGTGATAGATGGCGTCCCGGTCGCCCCCATAGATCCAACTTTCATCGCCCAAATCTGGCGCGCCGATCTCGTAGCCCCCGCGGCCGTCATCTCCGTGGCAGGCCGCGCAGTTTTCTTCAAAAACCAATTTACCGGCTTCGGCCGCCGTCGCATCATGCTGCTGTCCAGAGAGGAACAAGACAAATTCCGTGACTTCCTCAACCTGTTGATTTTCGATCATGCCATCCGCACCAAAGGCAAGCATCTGTGCGATCCGTGTATCGTCATGCTGCGCATTGATTCCATATCGAATGGTCGCCTCTATCTCTTCCGGCGTGCCTGACCATAGCCAATGACGGTCCACCAGGTTGGGAAAGCCAGCCTGCCCTTTCAGATCATTCCGGTGACAAGCCGCACAGTTGTCGGCGTAAAGCTTGGAAATCGACCCGCCATATCGCGCCTCAAGCGTCGGATCGGCGGCCAGTTTCTCGATATCCCCGGACGCGAAAGGCGCAAATGTCATTTCTCGACTCGCATCCGCCTGTTGAAGTGCCGTCGCAACTTCTGCACGCGAGGAATAGCCAAGCATCCCCTTCGCGTAGTAACGCACACTCGGGAAAGATGGGTAAAACACCCAATACAGCGCTGCTATGATGATACTGATCCAAAGCGCCCATCGGGCAGCCCAGGGAACAGGTGTATCCAACTCTTTGATACCGTCCCATTCGTGGCCAGTCAGATCGGTGCCGGAAACGGGATCCTTTTCCTTCATCGACATGGCTGATCCTCCCGGCTGTCGAGTGGGGATTGGGCGGCATCGTCGTAAACCTTCCGGCGCGAGGGCCAATAGGTCCAAACAGCTGCAGCTAAAAAGACGGCCAGCAGGTAGATTGCGCCCCAAGTCTTGGAGAATACGAGAACCGTATCATGTGTCATCGCTGAACCTCCTCAAGGTTTAACGAATCCAGATCGGCCAATGTGCCAAGAACCTGAAGATAGGCTACAAGGGCATCCATTTCCGTCAGCCTGCCCGGTTGCCCGTCATAATCCCGAACCTGAACGTTTTCACCGTAACTTGCCTGCAACTCTCCTTCAAAGTACTGCTCAGCATCCGCCTGCCATGCGGCGTCCTTTTCGGCGTTTTCGATCTGGGTGTCCGTATAGGGCACACCAGCCCGGCTGAGGGCTTTCAGCGAGGCAGGTAAATGTCCAGTCGCAAGACGCGTCTCGGACAAATACGCATATCCCGGCATGATTGACCCCTCGACGAGGTCTCGCGGCGCCTCCAAATGCGCCACATGCCATGCGTCAGAGTATTTGCCACCAATGCGCGCCAAGTCCGGCCCTGTACGTTTCGAGCCCCATTGAAACGGATGGTCATACATGCTTTCGGCAGCCAGACTGTAATGTCCATAGCGTTCGATATCCGACCGCAGGGTGCGGATCATCTGGCTGTGGCAGGCATAGCAGCCCTCGCGTACATAGATATCGCGCCCGGCAAGTTCCAGCGGCGTGTAGGGCCGCATGCCTTCGACCTTTTCCACTGTGTTTTCGATCGTGAACAACGGCGCGATTTCGACAATGCCACCGATCGATGCAACCATCAGGATTGCCATTGCAAACCCAAGTGAATGGCGTTCGAGTTTTTGGTGCTGAGTGCTCATTGGGACTTACTCCGCTGGCAGCTGGACCAATGGTCCGGCTTCCCGGGTTTGGGCCTTCTTCGGCCCACTTACAGTCATGTAAATATTGTATGCACCGATGCAGGCTCCGATCAGATACAACAGCCCCCCAATCGCGCGGGCGACATAGTAAGGATGCATCGCGATCACACTGTCGAGGAAGGAATAGAGGAAAGCGCCGTCCGCATCATAGGTCTGCCACATCAGCGATTGCGTGATGCCGCTGTTCCACATCGCGCCGACGTAAATCAGCGTTCCGCTCAGGGCGAGCCAGAAGTGCCAGGCCTCCAGCCGCAAGGAATATACGCCGTCCCGCTTCCATATCCAGGGCACCAGTTTGTACAAGGCACCAAAGGTGATGAAAGCGACCCAACCCAACGCGCCGGCATGAACGTGCCCAACCGTCCAGTCGGTATAGTGGCTTAGCGAGTTTACCGGGCGGATCGCCATGAACGAACCTTCAAATGTCGACAGCCCATAGAACAGAATTGCGACCATCATGAACCGGACCGCCGGGTCCGTCCGAACTTTATCCCAAGCCCCGTTGATCGTAAGAATGCCGTTGAACACAGAGGCCCAGCTGGGAACCAGCAAAATGATCGACATGGTCATACCAAGGTACTGAACCCAATCAGGCAGGGCTGTATAATGCAGGTGATGCGATCCGGCCCAAAGGTAGAGAAAAGTGATCCCCCAGAACCCCACAATCGACATGCGGTATGAATAGATCGGTCGGTTCACCGCTTTGGGCAGAAAGTAATAGAGCATCCCTAAGAACCCTGCCGTAAGCAGGAAACCAACCGCGTTATGCCCGTACCACCACTGAGTCATGGCATCCTGTGTCCCGGAAAAAAGCGAGTAGCTTTTGGGGTAAGCGATGGAGACGGGCACCGAGAGGTTGTTCACCGTGTGCAGCATCGCGATGACGACAATGAAAGCCAGATAGTACCAGTTGGCCACATAGATATGCGGCTCTGCCCGACGCGAAAGGGTCTTTAGGTAAAGCGCGAGGTACCCTACCCATACAACCAGCAACAAAAGATCCGCGTACCATTCCGGTTCCGCATATTCCTTGGATTGGGTAATCCCCAAGGGGTAGCCGGTCGCCGCAAGGACCATGAAAAGGTTATAGCCCCAAAAGACCATCCAAGGCAGCGATTCACTGGCCAGTCTTGCCCGCGAGGTGCGCTGCACCACGTAGAACGAAGTTGCGATAAGGGCATTGCCGCCAAATCCGAAGATTACCGCAGACGTATGTACCGGACGCAACCGGCCAAAGTTCGACCAGAAAATATCCCCGTTCAATGCCGGAAAGGCCAGTTGCCAAGCTAGAATGTCTCCGACGGTAAAACCAACCAAGGCCCAAAATAGCGCAGCTATGACACCGAAACGCGTGACCTTGTCATTATACTCAAGCGGGATGTCCCGGATTTCTTCACTCATTCGGGTGATCATCCAGATCAACCCCCAACCGGCGAAGATGGCGATCATCCAGCCATGCAGCACATAGGCGAGAGGTACACCCCAACCAAGAATGGCCACTCCGCCGATCAGAACAATGACAAGAGCACACAGGACCAAAACGTTTTCGACAGTATTGTTATTCAGCATCTGGCCGCTCCTGCCGGTGGAAACGCACTTCCAATGCGACCTCTCCCATGGGGTTCACAGAGTGAATTTCCTGGGGCGCAAAGACCGCCGTTTCATCCGCAGCTAACACCAGGTCTTCTTTGTTGTCCCGACGCAGCAACAGCTGGCCAGATTGCACCGCCAATTGGCCCCAGACACCGGCTTTCGTGCTGTGATTCTTGCGCAATTTTTCTGGCAGAGTTTCGTGAGTGAATTGCGAAGTCGCATAGTGCACCACGCCTTCTGGAAGGGCTTCTGTCATTGTGCGTCTCCATGGAAAAGCTCTGCATAGGCATGCCAGGTTGAGTATCCCAGCAAAGGGAAAACTACGGCCAGCCCTAGCAGGCCCGTTAAAATCCCCAACAAAGTCAGCGCGGTAATCGCACTGCCCCAATACAGGCAAAGACGAAAATTGTGAGTGGTGGCATTAAAACTCAGCCCCATGGCTGAGAAGCCATCAATCTTGCGGTCTACAAGCATCGGAAGCGAAAAGGCTGAGACAGCGAACCCCAACGATGCAAACAATCCGCCGATCAAAGATCCAGAGATTAATAAAGCCCAGCCCGACGGTGTGCTGATCATCCGCAGCAGAGTGTCAGCGAAGCCAGAGAACGGGCGCAGACCATATACAATGGCGAACATGACTGTCGCGGCACGTATCCAAGTCAGGGCAAACACCATGAGGATCGCGCCGACCAGAGCAATCTGCCCTTTCGCGACAGCTGGTCCAGTGTCACCGCTGGCGATCGAATACAAACCAACGGTGGCAATGGGTCCAACAAGCACGCCACCAGCCAAAAGTGGCAGCAGAACCCAACCTTGACCGCTAAACACAAGACCCGCGACACATGCCCATCCCAACAGAACAAGCGCAATGCCGTAACATATCGAATACTCAAGGTTCGCTCTGAAATCGCGCCATCCCGCTCGCAACCAACGTTTCACGACTTGGATTGGCGGCTCGGTAATGACCTGCGCTTTTGAATATACCGATATGGTCATGACAACACCGGCGGGGCACCCACCTCGCGACGAAAGTTCTCGATCCCAAAGGTCAAACCTTTACCGATCCGGTTGGTCAAATGAGTAAAAGCTTGAGCGGTATCTGGCTGCAGAACCTGATGTGCCGTTTCGCCAAACAGATCGAGCCACAAGGGAAAATGCTCGGGAAGGATGTCTGAATTCGCCAGATGAGCCTGCATTGGATTTCCGGAATACCCGGGCTCCCTGAGGATCGCGCCGCGCCAGAACGAAGCGATCTTTTCTTCGTGCGCTTTCCAATCCTGAATGGCCTCATTGAACACGGGCCCCAATACAGGATGCACCCTTATCTGCGCGTAAAACCGGCAAACCAATATCTCAATTTCCTCAGCGGAAATTTCAAACATCTGTGGTTTGGCAACCATCGCAGCTGTCATCAGAATCTACTCCATTTCGGGCTCCCGTTTTCTGCCCCCTTTAATAGGTATTGTCAATACCTATTAAAGGGAGACACTGGTACCCACAGATATTCAACCCGCCTCTCAGACGGATCGTCTTGCCGCAGATTCCGCGTAAGCTCCACTTCGCAGGGAAAAAACATCATCCAGGGGTGCCCTAACTCCTTCAGGCATCCGGGTTGGGTCGAACACCTTTTTGGTGCTTTCAGAACGATCATCAGGTAGCTCAACCTGAATTGTCCCAAGATCAACCATGGTATGTGTCCCACTCCAAGGCACAGTCGGATCAGACACATTGTCAGCGGCGTTCGCGATCACCAACTTCAACGACCAACGGGCGGGACCATCGCAGAGCTTTTCCAGGAACCTGTCATGAAGGAAATCATCCGAGAGGGTTTCCATCTCTTCCTTGCTCAATGCCAAACGCCCACCCTCCGGCTCCAGCAGAATTCGGGCAGAGATTTCCCTTCCACTCCAATCAAACCGATAAGCATGACCAGAGTGGTATTGTTCAGACGAATAACAACGGCAGGGTGCAACAGACCTAAGATATTGTTGGTGTGGCACCGTGTTGGGGTTTGCCTCATTAAAGGCTTCTACCAACTTCGGATCCGGGGCACCGGTGTCCGGATCAGGAATACGAGCGGCAAGAAAAGCCCGGAATTGTGCAGCAGAGTTGGCAAAGAAAACCGGGTTCGAAATTAACGTCAGAACCCAAGAGTCTGATCCATTTCCGATCTCCAGCCCAATCCCGCGCACCGTAGGGCTTTTGTCACTGATGCCCGGTTTTCCACCCCCAACGGAGAAGCGCGCCGTAGCCTTGCATTCATTGTTCAACATCGGGATTTGAACTCTCGGCTCCTCCGCAGCAGGACAGAAACGCCCCTGTGCTGTAAACCCCTTTGCGTGTGACGCGCGATAGCCATTGTGACGGCCAAACGTTCCATTCAATGCGTCGATCAGCTTTACTGCCTGTGACATGACGCCCTCCTTGATCAGTTATCGAGCAGGCCGGGAAACCCTCTTTGAGATGGCTTTATTGCCCATGCATTTTGCTCATTGAGAATTCGTATTTCCGGCAGCGCAAAGCATCACAGGAAATCGATTGATCCGCTGATTCAGTGGATTCGAAGTTATTATTTTTCAGACAGCCGTTTTCCCACACCATGTGCGTAGATCAACGATCGTGCTTTCAACATGGGATCATTGGATGGCGCAAAGCCGTCGCTCAAGATCAGCGGGTCAAAGTTGATCTCGTCACACTGCCCGTCAGTCTCAGTCATCGCAGCATCCGCTGTGAAACGCGCAGCAACGATTTCTGTGTGATCGCCGGTCCACTGAACAGAGGGATCTTCGACATTGTCATCAGCGTTAGCCAGAACGATAACCATGTCCCAGGACACGCCCCCGTTGGCGATATTGGCCTGCATGTTTTCAATGAAGAAGTCGGGGTGAGTGTCAACAACGATATCCTCCTGCCCCGATGGGCGGAAATAGAATCGCATCGCAGTTTCTTGACCCCCGTCATTTACAAGGAGGAAAGAATTCACGCTGTAGTAGGTTGTACCCTCATGGGGTCGAAGCGATTTATCCAACGCGCCATGATACTCACTGTAGGTCTTCAATGAAGGATTGGCGGCTGCAAACGCCTTGGTTGCTTCCGCTCCAGCGGCCTTGGCACGCAGTAGTTCGATGAACGCTTCGCTCGTCGGCACCGGAAAGAAGTGTTCGGTGTTCATGGCAATCACGTGCAGGTCATCATCCGGCGTCGTGATCTCCATCGATAGCCCAAGTAGCCCGTATTTGTCGTCTGCTGGATTCGCCTTACCACCCTTGTGGGACACCCGAGCAATAACCGAAGATTCACTAGTGAACAAAGTGCTCTTGGAGTACGTTTCAATCGTCTCGTCTAAGGGTGTAAGCGTGCCCTCAACGCAAAATCCTTTGGTGTGATTGCGGCGTTTACCTTCAGTCACACCAAACAAGTCTTCGAAGGCAGCGAAACCCTTTTCAAAGTCAAAGTCACCTTCTGCGACGGCAGGTGCCGCCACCACAGAAATGCCAATAGCTATAATGCTGCGTCTGATCATTACATCCTCCATTTGCATTTATTTGCTAGCTAATATTTAGCTCCTTAATTATTTGCAAGTAAAAACTTCAGATGCTAAAAGGTGCCCGAGATCAAAAATGAAAGTCGCCATCGTGCCCAAGACGAAAAAGCCTGAGACCGACGAAGATGTTCGGCTAGACAATCAGTTGTGTTTTGCGGTCTACGCGGCCTCGCACAAGATAGAGCAGCTTTACCAGATACTTCTGAAGGCCCAGGGACTAACTTACACCCAGTATTTGGTCTTGATGGCATTGTCCGAAGAGGATGGTGTCTCCATTTCCACTTTGGCAAAACGGCTTGACGTATCCGGAGCGACAATGACGCCGTTGTTGCGGCGCCTTGAGGAAAAAGATCTGTTACGGCGTGAGACGCGGGACGGGAACGAGCGCCAGAAGATTGTCACTCTAACTGAAACAGGACGCAGCATCTGGATAAAAAGCTGCGGGATATCATCTGAAGTCTTTTCCCAAATTGGCCTTACTCAACATGAGGCAGACGACATCATCCGAATTTGCAAGAAGATCGCCAGCAAGTAATCCGTTATCGAAGTGCGAAAGACATCACAGGTTTTCTCTAATATTCTCCAGGTATTTATCCAGGACTTCCAAGCAAGCATTCGCTCTTTGCCATGTTCGCCACAAGACTGATCGCTAGATCTTTAAGCTCACAGAACGATTGCGGACCTGCGATGAGCCCTTACCAGACCTTGATCACACCTCGGTCTTTCGCTCATGCAGCAGGTCGCGAACGCGTACAAAGTTGCCGTTCATTTGTCTTGACGATGTCAACCGCAGCATAGCGTGTTAGTTGTCAGCAATGAACCAACTAACCTCAGCCAAGCGGAACGCCATACCCTATGCCCTTGCGGTCGTTGGTGTGCTTTTTGCATCCATCTGTTTTGGCCTTGTACCCTATTTTAGCCGTGGGCTCACCGATCAGGGTCTCGCTCCCTATGCGGTTGCCTTTTATCGGTACATCTTGGCAGCGGTTGTCCTTTTGCCCGCACTTGTAATGCATCACTCAAAGTGGCGAGAAATCGTCTGGGGTATGGTTGCGGGCGCAGTGATGGGTCTTGGCTGGGTCGGCTATGTTACTGCTCTTGAGACTGTTCCTGCATCGACGGTTGGCGTACTCTACATGACCTATCCGGTGTTTACGATTGCCATCGCATGGGCGCTTTTTGGTGATCAACCAACGCGGCGCAGCTTTGTTGCGGCTGGATTGATCGTCGCTGCTGCGATATTCGCAGGTTCTCCGGCATCTGTGCCACCGGACCAAATTCCAATCCTTCTCGTCTCATTAGCGGCACCTTTCGGTTTTGGCTTCGGCATATGTGTTCTCGTGCACCGCCTGTCACGTATTGCGCCTTTAGCCAGAATGGCGTCAGTCTCGCTTGGGTCGGTCATTGGCCTTGCCCCTCTCATTCTTTCATCCGAGGTCGGCGAAATTCTACCAGAAGGTGGGGACGACTGGGTTCTAGTTGTCGGGTTGGGCCTTGTGACGGCGCTAATTCCGCAACTGATTTACACGATCTGTTCGCCTATTATTGGGGCAGCGCGCACTGCTGTAGTCGGAAGTATTGAACTACCCACGATGTTTGCTGTTGGCGTTCTTGCATTCGGTGAAGTAATCACGGGTACACAGGCGCTGGCCTGCGCGCTGGTTTTGGGCGCGATAGCTCTCACTCAAAGTCGCTCAACTCGAACTGTGACGACCGTGATCAGCAAGGAGCCTGAGAGGTAGCTTTGGTCTCGTTGCCGACTTTCTCTATGGAGAGTTTGGACAAGCAGATAGAGCCCTTAGCCGCCGTTCCCGACCATTTGATAGCCGTAGCCGCACTCGGCCGGTCTGGTCGGGAAGTTGCCGGTTCCAAGGAATTGTCAGTGCAATCTGCCACGCACCAGGTAGGCTTCAATTGTGTCACCACCGAGGGCGCGAATGGCCTCTAATCGGTGCAGACCTTCGATCAACACGAACCTCTTGCTGTCGGCGCGCAATTGGATCGGGGTCTTCTGACCGTTCTTCAATATATCTTCGGCAAGCGTCAGAACTTTATTCTGATCAAGTGTTTTTGCACGTTTTACAGGTACGTAGATCAATTCCAGCGGGTATGGTCTTTTCTCTAGCATAAACTACTTGTGCAACCTTTCGAGCTTTTGGTCAGATTCGGAATCCCGTTCGACAGCGGGCGCTGGTACGTACATCAAAGTTCCGAACGAACAGCGCCGCGCAGTTCCTCATGCATGATCCAAGTTGCTGGTTCATCGTCATTTTCAATATGAGAAAACGCCAGTATCTGAGCAGCGCCATCATTCTCTTCCGATCCGGTTTCGGGAAGATCGAGATCAAGGTATTCAGCGATTAACAGCCCCACTTTTTTGAAGGACTTAAGGGATGCCCCGCGCGATTTGTGGCCTGCTGCCTGAGAGAGCTGGCCAACAGTCAGACCTTCCTTTCCTGCGATTGACAGCGCTCTGAGCATCGTAACCTGCGCCGGTGTAAACCGGACTTGGCGCAATGCTTCTGTGTATTCTCTTTCGCTGGGAACATGAGTCCCGGAGTTTCCTTCCAGACGGCGTTGACCGCTGCGTTTCCGGTCACGTTCTTCAAGAATTTCCTTTAACGCCTCGATAGCCATTGCCGGTGTTTCGCCAACTGCGTCAGCAATCATGGTTTGTGTTTTAGCCGGTGGCTTGGGGAACGCCCGTGCAACGCTGTTGCCGCTTAGAAGGCCGGCTTTTATCAGGTATTTTCCGAACTCTTCTTCAATAACTCCGGATACGTCTGCATTTCGCGACTCTCGAACACTGCGGTCCTGAAATTCTCGCTGCTCCATACCAAGAACTGACGTCCTTGCGCTCTGAAGACTGACTTGAGGGGTTCGATTGCGCATCAGAAAAACACTACAAAGACAACCGCCGCTACAAAAACTACTGACGCGATAAAAAATTTGGTGCCGTAAGTTAAGCGGCGAACCCTTTCAGCATTGAGCCTTTTGCCCAGATTTTCGTCAATCGAGTCTAGAGTCACAGTTTGATCCTTCCTACTCTGTCAGGGCGACGGTGAATTTCAACGGCCCATTGTCACGGCAAGTTTTCAGCACATGTATCATTCTGACGTTTAAAGGGTTGATTGCATTCCCACCCATCACCTCTTCGATTCAAATGAGCATTTGATGGGACGATGATTGCAATGCACGTGTTTCGACTTGCGCGGAAACCACGCTCGCATTTCCACCCAGAATAGGTGTCAGACGCAAGGTATGCGTGATCCGGAATGGCTACAGGCTCGCAACGACTCTCTACTGATCTAAATCCTCTGAGGCACACCCAGCCATCCTTGCTGTTTTTGTCGGTTAGGTGGCCGTTTCGGGGGACATCTATTGTAACACAATCCAGGCCATCTTTGCGAAATCCCCAGTTGCAATGTGTTTCCTGCACGCCAAATCGGGTTTCAACGAATCCGTTTTCCGGCGCAATCACTTCTTCACATTCCTCTCCGACACGCCGGAACAACCGATTGCATTTCCAGCGGTCTCCCGTAGAAACGAGGTAGGCATTATCAGGAACTTCTATTTCCTCACAAATGCCCCCGACGCCCCGGAAACCATGGTTGCACTCCCAGCCTTGGCCATAGGAGTTGCCTGTCGAATATGCGTTTTCAGGTACGTTTTCTTTTAGGCACGATCCGCCCCTGTTTTCGTAACCTTCGTCACAAACCGATCCGCCAGAATTTCCTGCCAATTGAGAGGTTGCAGGCGCGACCTGAGCTGAAAGCTGCGTTCCCGAAATCAACACGAAAAATGTCAAGATCAAACACGAAACATCGCGCGTACGTTTGATTGAAGTCAGGTTAAAGCGGTGCCTGGGGTCGGGCCTATCGGGCATCAGACACGCAGTTTATGAGCCAAGTATTGTTCATGTTTTGCCTTCTTTCATGTGTCGTTCGTCGTCTGAAAAACATCAGGAAACAACTGCGAACGTTTGCGAGTAACGAGTTCGTTTCGAACACCCCAGCGGAACCCGTTCCTAAGCTGGGGTACATGCTACAGCTATTTTGAAGGCCATTGGATCGTCGAAGTCGGCAGCATTGCGACGACGAGTGATTTTCACCAATGCACTCTTGTGGTTCTTACCCAGCATAAAGTCAAGGAAGTTCCCTGCGCCACAAAGCCCGCTGATGCGCACAAAGCGGACGTAGATTGATGCCTAGGCTGCAAACGCGGCGAATGGCAGCTAAGTGGCCACAATTACTTTTTGAAGTTTGACAGAAGGGTTCGATCGCAAATAGCGGTAAGCCCTCTTTCCCATCACCTTCCTTTCGTGGGCCAGCGGGATTTGGACAAGCCAAACGCCCTTGGCCGTCAGGGTGAGGGCGCGGCCCTCCCCCTCGGGCAACGCTATTAGACAGGACCGTGTCCTCGGCTATGCCTGCGGGCCGCACCACCCCTATCGAATAGCATTGCCTCGCCCCCTCCCGCGTTCGCCACGTGGCAGATCGGCAGAAACAGGCAGCTTCGCTGTCTGATCTGCAAATCAGCCCAGATTTTCCAAAAGGGAAGCCAGATCAAACGAAACCCTCTGCGGGAGAATTAAAATGGGAATTTTGGGTCAGTTTAAGACGCAGAGGCCAAAATCAATTGATGTCCAACATCGGGGGTGCCTTCCGAAGTCGAACGTTCACCCCGTTTCTGGTCCAACTGTGACGGTTGGGTCAGGTTCGTGTGACGTTCAACAGGAAATGTCAGGCGACACATAGTTTTGCCATTCGGCGACATCTAAATCTTTGATTTTTAATTTCCCTTAAAAAGCACGACGCACGAGTCTTGCCATTTGCGACTCAAAGGTTTTCCATCAAGCTGAAGCCATCGCACAGCGGCAATTGCCCTTCTGTTTAACCGATACTGGCAAAAGCCGTATGCATAGGCGGATCGCACACTCTAAATTGCTTTAGGTTGCAACGTGCGAAACATCCCTGTCTGGCGAATAGATGTCGAGGATGTTCCAATGTCCGGTCGTTGGTGTCGGGTTGTTGATCATTGGCACATCGAGCACGGTTGGCTTGCCACTGGCGATTGCCGCTTCCAGTGCGGGCAACAGTTCGTCGGCAGCGCTGAGTCTGTGCCCTTCCACGCCGTAGGCTCGCGCTATGTCGGCATAGCCCGGTCCGTTTACGGGTGCGGCGGCTGATCCGGGGAAAGTTGTTCCATAGGTCAGACCGTAATGCGCTTTTTGAAGGCCGGCGATAGTTCCGAAGGCGTTGTTGTTCATAACCAGCCAGATGATGCCCAGATCAAGTTCGACGGCCGTTGCCAGCATCGAAGGATTCTGACCGAAACCACCATCGCCAACCAGGCTGATCACCACACGATCGGGTGCCGCCAGTTTCGCGCCGATCGCACCCGGAGGGCCAAAACCCATCGTGGCAAAACCACCCGGGGTCAGGATTGAGCCAGGGGTCAGGATATCGAACTGTTGTCCGACACCGTTCTTGTTCCATCCAACGTCCGTGGTGATGATGGCATCCTCGGGCAGTGCCTTGCGGGTATCTGCCAGAATACGCTCGGGCATCATCGGAAAGGCTGGTGAGGTCGCCATTTCCACGTTGCGCGCTTTGAAATCCGTCCGGAATTCAGCGATCTTCTGTTCCAGCGCGGGGCGGTTGAAACCGTCCGGATACATCTCGCGGGCAACCCGGTTGAGGACGCGCAAAACGGCCTTGGCGTCGGCAACGACGCCGATCTCGGTGGGATAGTTGCGGCCGATCTCTTGCGGTTCAATGTCGATGTGAATGACCTTGGAACCGGGAATGTTGAACGTATAACCAGGATACCAACTGGAGCAATCGGCCTCTTTGAACCGAGTGCCCACAGCAAAGATGTAGTCCGCCTTGAGGCAGGACTGATTGACCAATTCAGTACCCCAAAACCCAGTCATTCCCAGTACCAGCGGATGGTCGTCCCGAAGCGCGCCTTTACCCATCAGGGAATGTGCGACGGGCAACCCCATATGCTCCACGAACCTGCGCAACTCTTCGCTGGCCTGTGCCAGAAGGATACCACCGCCGACATAGGCGACCGGGTTTTCGGCCTGTACCAGTGTCTCAATGATTTCACGCGCCGTTTCATCGTCTATCGACGGTTTCCTGAGCGCCCGCGTGTTGTCGCGGATACGGTCGAAACTGTCCGACGGGATCACCTCGGAGAAGATATCCATGGGTACGTTGACCAACACGGGGCCAGGCTGACCGCTTTCAGCCAGATGGAACGCCTTTTCAAGAATCTCGGCCATTAAATCTGCGCGGTCGACCCGCCAGGCGCGTTTTACGAAGGGTCGATAGATCTCCCACTGAGCGGCATCTGCATGCAGGTTCACTTCCTGATGAGGATGTTTGCCGTAGTAATGCGTAGGAATATCGCCCGCGATCACCACCATAGGGATACAATCCAGTGCGGCGTTGGCGACCCCGGTGGCGCAATTGGTCAGCCCCGGGGAGAGATGGGACAACACCACCGAGGCCTTGCCCGTCACGCGGGCATATGCGTCCGCCGCGTGGCTGGCGATTTGTTCATGACGCACCGTTACAAAATCAATTGGGCTTTCCGCCAATGCAGCTAAAACCGCGATATTGGTATGGCCGCATAGGCCGAACACATGCTTCACCTCACGGCGTTCAAGGAAGTCGACAATGTGCTCAGCTACGGTTTTTCCGTCCAGTTTCGCTCCGTCCATCACGCGACCTCCTGCCCGAAGAACTCACCGAACAGGTCCGGCTCCGAGGGGCGATCCTCGGGGATCGGACGGCTGACCCAGGTGTAGTTCATCATGTGTTTCATGGTGACGTTTTCATTGGTGATGTTGCCGCCCCAGATGCCGCAACCCAGGCTGCTGGTCATGGGCATCCCATTGGTCCAGGCACCTGCGTTGGCCTTGGATTGTGGCTGTCGCACCATCATGCGGCTGACCGGAGCCAGACGCGCCAACCGGTCAATGTGATCGTCATTGTGGCTGTAAATGCCGCAGGAATGGCCCTTGCCCCCGGTGTTGTAAATCTGGCTGACCGTTTCCAGCGCGTCATCAAATGTGTCGAAGTGATATAGAGCCATCAGTGTGGTCAGTTTTTCCCTGGAGAACTTGTGCTGCGGCCCGATTTGCCCCTGATTTTCGACCATCAGGAATTTGCGATCTTCGGCGATCGAGAAACCGGCGACCTTGGCCGTTTGCTGAGGCGGACAGGCGATAGTCGGGAAGGTACGGTTGCCCTTCTCATCCCACATGGCCGCTTCGAGCATTGCCTTCTCTTCGTCCGAACACAGGTAACCGCCTTCGGCTTGAAGTGCCTTGACCATATCGTCGTAAACCGAGCGCTGGATGATGATGTTGCCGTCCGCCGAACAGCCTGACCCAAAGTCGGAGGTCTTTGAAATACGTGTGTTTTGAGCGGCGACATCCAGATCGGCTGTCTCATCGATGACGATGGAAGAATTGCCCGCGCCGACGCCATAAGCCGGACGTCCCGAGCTGTAGGCTGCTTTGACCATGGGCTTGCCACCCGTCGCCAGCGTCAGGTCACAAATCTCCATCAGATGTTGCGTTAATGGGATCGACGGTTTGCGAATGGATTGAAACAAGTCCTCGGGGGCACCGGCAGCACGACAAGCTGCGCGCATGACCTCGACCATTTCAAAGGTGGTATGGGCGGTTCGCGGATGTGGACTGAAGATGACCGAATTCCGGGCGTTGGCGGCGGATACGCCGGTCACCGGTGGTGTCATCGCTGGGTTAGTCATGGGGATCAGTGACGCGATCACACCGGCAGGTTTGGCATATTTCACCAGTCCTTTTTCCTCATCCACTTCGACGATACCGGTCGATGGAGTGCGCAGGACGTCACGCAGTACCATGTGAATCTTGAATCTCTTCGCTGGACGCCCTTCGCGATCTCCGATGCCGCTCTCGTCCACGCCTTGCTGGGCCAGACGCGTGAAAGTTTTCTCGTTCCCAGCATACCACGCAATGGCCTGAGACAGGCGGTCCAGCCTGTCCTGATCCCAATCCTCGATCTCGGCCATGGCAGCGCGGGCGCGTGCCAGCATATCGGCCGCCATGTTGCGGTCGTTTTCAGTGAGCTCTTTGCCCATGGTGATCCTCTTGGTGTTTTAGAAATGCAGCATCAGGCGTGCGGCGCTGTGACCGCGCTTCGCCGAATGTTCGCTTGGCGTGGCTGAGACAGCGACGCGCGTGTTCTTCATATCCCAACTCGGCAACGCGGCTTTGGTTGGGCAGTTCAATAGAATAGTCGACGGGCGGCATCCGTTCGATGATGCCGTTGAAATCGATCCAACCTTCGCCTGGGTACAACCTCGCATCGCGGGCCAGTTGGATCATGCCCTCGCGCGTATCGGCGATGCCGGGCAGGCAATCAGAGATATGCAAGAAGTGAAACAACTCCGAGGGGACGTGCAGAAGCTCTCCGAGATCCACGCGGCTGAGGTGCAGATAAAGCGTATCGACCAGAATACCGCCATTCGGCTGATCAGAGGCGCGGACAATATCCAGCGCCTCATCCAGAGTGCGCAAGCGAGAGAAGCTTGGGAACTCCAGATCCACCGTCAGCCCATAGGGCACGGCCAGTTTGCAGGTCTCTGAATAGACGTCGATCAGAAAATCACGATCATCACGGGTATTGGTCCACGCGCTCATGATCATGCGCTTGGCACCCAGTTCTCCGCCGATCTCCAGAGAAGGCTCAAAGCTGCGCGGATCGACATCTTCAGTGATGCGCGCAAGCTCGACATCAAGGACCTTCAAGCCGGTGGTAGAGAGAGCAGTTTTGGTGGCCTGGACCTGCGCCTTGTCGATTGGAGATTGAGTGAATTCACCGGGCACATGCATCGGAATGAACCGAGGACTGACAGCATCGTAACCGGCCCGCGCGGCGATATAGACCAACTCGGGCGGCGTGCAGCCGATCAGCGTCAGATGCGCCAAGGAATAGAGAGAGGGGCTTGCGCCAGCCTCTTCGGGTTTCACCATGAACGACAGCTCCAAGCGTCTGCGAATCTCATTTTCATCACACGTAATAAAAAATATCTGATATTTTTTAAAATATCAACTTTTAATACTAAGCAGAAAACGAAAACGCCCGGGCAATGGCCCGGGCGTGTTTAACCTTCGTTTTGGCAAAGCTTTAGATAGTGACCCAGTCGCCTCCGGACTGGTGAGAGCGTACAGAGGCATCAATGAATCGGACACCGTCTGCGCCTTGTTCGACACTGGGATAAGCAAGCCAATCGGCCGGAACTGTAACGCCATCCCGACGCGCAGCTACGGCCATGGCAAATTCCGTATAGAGGTTGGCCCAAGCTTCGATAATCCCTTCAGGGAAGCCACGCGCGGTACGGACCAGACGTTCCGCGCCGGGGCCAATGCCGTGCCCGTGACCTCGGCTGATGATACGATCCGGCTCACCGAACCGATTGAACTTCAGCTGTTCCGAATTCTCCAAGCCCCACTCAAGACCGCCTTCGCTCCCGAACATCCGCAACCGCAACCCACCCCGATTTCCGGGGGCAAGGCGTGTTGCCATCAAGGTTCCGGGGACTTCATTTTGGTAACGGGTGAACATGAAAACTGTGTCTTCCAAAGGCTTTGGCGCACCGCAGACATGAAACTCGGCCCTCACGTCGGTCATCGGCACGCCCGAGACAAAACTGGCAAGATGCGCGGCATGCGTGCCTATATCGCCGACACAACTGGTCGGGCCTGAAATCTTGGGGTCCAGCCGCCACTTTACATGAGGCGCATCAGCAACATCATCGGGCGTCATCCAGTCTTGCATGAACTCGACGTGGATTTGGTTGATTTTACCTATGCCGCCTTCCGCCACGATTTGTTTGGCCTGACGGATCACCGGAAAACACGACATCGCATAGCCGACGGCAAAGACCTGCCCCGTGCGCGCGGCGATCTCCTCAAGCCCCTCGGCCTCGGCAACTTCGTTGGTCAGGGGCTTGTCGCACAGTACATCAATGCCTGCCTCCAGAAACGCTTTGGCCGCGTCGAAATGGACGTGGTTCGGGGTAGTGATCATGACCGCATCCACGCCATCCGGGCGCGCCGCCTCAGCCCGCGCCATTTCGTCGAAGGACGCATAACACCTGTCTGACGACAGGAACCACTGAGCCCCACGCGCTTTGCTGCGCGCGGCGTCAGAACTGAGCGCTCCTGCGGTGACCTCCCACCGGTCGGTCATCCGCGCGGCCGTTGCCTGCGTGACAGAGATACGTCCACCGCCGACGACGCCCAGCCTCAAACGGCGAGAAAAGCGGGGGAAAGGGCCGTCAAAGTTCAGGTCTTCGGGTAAAAGTCTCTCAGCCATTCTGAACCTCCATTTCCGGGGCCCGTACGCCTTCTGGCAGCATTTCCACCGCCATGAAGATGCTGGGGGTAATCGTCTCGTATTGATGCCAGGGATAGTTGCCTTCAGCGTCATACATCGGCTTGTGCGTCGTGCCGGGGGCCATGAATTCTTCGAGGTAAAGGGTTTCAACGTCCCGTTCGCGGCATTGCTGCATTTTGCCAAAGCCTACGATTTGCGTATGCACTTCGCGAAACCCCGGTACCGGGCAGAACGGATGATCCTTGTGCAATCCAACATTCAGCGGCACCGAGCCCGAGTGATACATGGTCAGTCCGACGTTACCCACGAAGACCTTTGGTGACATGTAGTGGCTGACGCCACGCAGACGCTCCTCTTGGCGAACATCAAAAGCAGATGGCCATGTATTTTTCACCCATGCAAACAACTCGTTGTCATCGGCATGGGCGTCGAAACCGTGGACAATTATTGCGCGTTCCACGTTTTGGATGGTGCTGTTCTGTACGATCACAGACGAAAGTGGCGCAACGATCTGATCCTCGACCGAGAAGTCCCTCCCCCCAAGGCTCAGAACAATGGCGCGGCCCTCGACAGATAATCGGTCTTCATTGGTGATGTGCTGGACACGAAAGAACGGCTGGGCAAAGTCGAGTGTCTCAATCGGCATGGACCAGCTCCTTCCTCTCAGTGTTCAGGAAATCGACCGGTAGAGGCGCCGGGGCCACGCAACGGCTTTCTATTGTCTGATAGGCGCCAAATTTCGGCGCCCGTTCAATCGCGTCCATGACCTCGAAAACGTGGTAGGCAAGCGCTCCACTTGCACGGGGTTGGCGTCCTTCTTGTGCCGCCAGGGCCAGATCCAAAAGGCCGAGCCCGCGGCTGTCTTCATTAAACCCATGTTTGTTCTCGACCACCTGCCAGTCTTCGCGACCGGCTGGACGGGGCTGATAAGACCAGCGCGAGGTGTCTCGCGTCTTCAACCAGACATCCCCCTGAAAGACATTGGCACCATGAACCGGGTCAGGGTCAGGGATGCTGATGGTTCCGTTTTCACCATAGATTTCGAACCGTGGGGTTTCGCTGTCCCAAATGTCGAAGCTCATGGTCATCGACCCTATAGCTCCGGATGAGAACTGCAGCAGGCTCAGGGAGTGCGTGTCGACCTCGACATCCATCCATTCGCCGTTGCGCGGGCCGTTTTCGATCATACGCTCCTCAAAGGTCCGCCGTGCCATTCCAGCGACCCGGTCAATTGGTCCAAGACAGCAGATCATCGCGGTCAGGTAGTATGGGCCAAGGTCCAGCAAGGGCCCGCCACCGGCCTGGTAGTAGAAATCCGGGTTGGGATGGTGGCGCTCCGTCCCGTGGGTCCCGACATGGGCAAAAACCCCTGTCGGTTTGCCAATAGCACCCTCGTCGATCAAGCGCCGAACGGTCTGCCAGCGACCGCCCAGAAACGTGTCGGGTGCGCAGCCGACCAGTAACCCCTTTTCAGAGGCCATGTGCAGGATCGCCTTACCATCCGTTCGATTCATAACCAGTGGCTTCTCGGAATAGACGTGTTTGCCCGCCTCCAACGCGCGTAAACTGATTTCCGCATGCGCCGCCGGAATTGTCAGATTCAGAACGCAGTCGATCGTCGGATCGTCAAACACTTCATCTGGCGTGCAGGCCTTGGCGACACCGTATTGATCCGCTTTGGCGCGGCTTTCCAAAGGATCAAGGCTTGCACAAGCCACGACTTCGACGCTGGAGAATTTAGATAGTGTTTTTAAATAGATATCGCTGATACGACCACAGCCGATAAGGCCGACCCGGAAGGATTTCGGTGTCTCACGTGTCATCATTCCTGTCTTCGTAGAGGGGCAAGTAATTTGGGGGCATGGGCCCTTTGTTCCGACCACCCTGGTTCATCTGTTCCCAAGCATGGGCGAGTATTCCAACCGAGCGGGACAAGCAGAATAGCCCCCGCGACAAGGGCGCAGGAAAGCCAAGCTCGCAGAAGATCACAGCTGTCGCGCCATCAATATTCATGGCAATCGGTCGACCTCCGCGTTGACGGGCAAGTTCGGCCTGAACCTCTTCGCCAATGTCGGCAAACCGGCCTGAAACTGTGCCTTCCTTTGCCGCATTTCGAACTAGTTGCATAAGCCGGGGTGCACGCGGGTCGGTGGGCTTGTGGAACCTGTGACCAAAGCCCGAAACGATCTTGCCGTAGGTCTCACGCCAGCTGTCCAAGCCATCCCGAACAGCGTCATTCAGTGAAGCTCCCGCATCCATGCGGGCCGCGATATCATAGTACAGCTCTGCGCACTGCTCTCCTGCCCCACCATGCACGTCGCCCAGCATGTTCACCGCAGTCGCCATCGCATTATTGAGACCCACCCCGCAGGTGGCGGCCATACGCGCAGCCGCGATCGAGGGAGCCTGTGGACCGTGATCCACGCCTGCGACCAAAGCGGCCTCGAACAGGCGCGCTTGCGCGTCGCTGGGCAAACCGCCCCGTACCATCAGCCAGATCATTTGCGGGAAAGATACGTTCCCGATCAGGGCCTCTATGGCATTGCCACGAAAAGCGATCTTTCCGGGTTTCATGTCGACGATGGATGTGCGCCACCATTGGCGAACGGCGCGCTCATCCATTGTCATGTTTTCATCCAGCACGGTCATTGAGTTTGCACCTCTTTCACGGTCTGGATTTTGCTTTGCGCGGCGAGGCGAATGGGTGCGTTACGCGCGCCATAACCGGCATAGCCCATGCGGCGTTCAACAATTTCGAAGAAGAAGCCGTTAAAGATGGGGCGGCTGTATATCTGAAAATACTCGGCACCTGCTGCCCGATCGTAGAGAATGTTGCCTCGGCGCAGTTGGGCGATCAAATCGTCATCCAATCCGAAAGTCGCTTGCAGATCAGCGTAGTAGTTTTCTGGGATGGACAGGCTGGGAAAGCCGGAGTTGAGCAATTGGTCTGAAGTTTCAAATATATCGTCAGACTGGAAGGCGATGTGCTGAACACCAGCCCCAAAGCCATCTTCAAGGAACGAAGCGGCCAGAGTTCGGCGACCAACTGCCCCGTTCAGGTTCAGGCGCACTTCGCCTTCGGGGCTTTCGATGGCCTGGCTTTGCACGACGCCGGACGGGTCGGCCACATTCACGATAGGCGACTTCTCCATCTCAAAAGTCGAGATGTAATACAGTAGCCAGCTTTGCATTTCATCGTGGCTCATCGTCTGTGCCAGATGGTCGATACGGCGCAAACCGGCGGGCTGGGTCGCTTTGGTTTTTGCTACCGGCTCAAATTCGATATCCCAAACCCGATGCAGATCGGATTTCTCATCAATGAAATGGACGACATTGCCGCCGACACCACGGATGGCCGGAATATCCAGCTCTCCTGTTCCCACGGGCTGCGAGAAATTCGGAGCGCCCAACGCGGTCGCACGCTGGACCGTCTGATCCGCATCTTTGACACGCAACCCCATGTCACAAACCGAGGGCCCGTGGCCCAGGAACGCCGACTGGGCAAAACCGTCCTTTTCGGTATTCACTACGATGTTGATAGCCCCCTGCCGCCACAGCTCGACGGACTTGCTGACGTGCTTTCGCTCCATTCGAAAACACATTGCTGACAGCATGTCTGCCAATTGGGTCCCACTCGTTTCGTCGGCTGTAAACTCAACGAATTCGAAGCCTGAGGCGTAAACGCGTTCAGGCAATTTCGGGATATCAAAGTTCGTTCCGGGCTCGGTCCGCGACACCTCGTCCAAGAGGTTCACCAGCGACCTATAGCTGTCTCGGGCAAGTGTGCGGCCACCGGGTTGAGGAGCTGCTTCGTTGACGCGCGCAATAGACCAAGGCCCCTTGTACCCGGCGCGGGACAACACCCGCACGAAACCTGCAAGGTTCAGCGATCCGAGCCCTGGCAGAAGCCCAAAGTGCCGTTTGAGCCGACGTATATCCATCTCAAGCCGGGGTGCATCGGACAGTTGCACATGGAACAGCCGCTCTCCGGGAATGTCCCGAAGGCGGGCGGGTTTGGACCCGTCGGCAAGCGAGAAGAATGAGTTCAAGGCCAACCCCAAATGAGGGCTGTCGATGGCTTCAACGACGCCTAACGCCTGCTCATCCGAGTGAACAAGATCCGACCATGGCAAGCCCATATAGGCCAGACGCAACCCCATCTCTTGCGCGATCTTGGCCGCCTCGCCAAGGTCCGCGATTACCTGTTCTTCGGTTGCAGCGGCATCGACCTCGTAAGCAGACCCGATTAGCAGTAATTCTGTTCCCAACTCGCTCATCAGGTCGAGTTTGCGCTTTAGCCGAGCAAAAGCGCGCTGCCGACCGCTGCCGGATTGACCTTCGAGGTTATGGAAGGGTTGCAGCAGGCAAATCTTCAGGCCGAGGTCTGATGCAATATTCCGGATTTGCGATGGCGGCCCATCAAAAGCGGTCAAATCCGGTTCGTGTAGTTCGACACCCCCGAATCCTGCGTCAGCGATAGCACTCAGCTTTTCAGCCAGATCACCGGGGATCGACGTTGTCGAAACCGAAAGGCACATTATCCCTGATATCCAAACATACGCGGCAACCACAGGACCAGATCAGGCATCAGCATCATGATCACCAAGGCGAAGATGAGAACCGCGAGGAAGGCCCAGATTTCCGAGATGATTTCGCGCAGCGGAATATCCGTCACGGCGTTGATCACAAAGAGTAGAATGCCATAGGGCGGCGTGATCAGACCGATCATCGAGTTCACGACGACCAGCACTCCGAAATGCACCAGATCAATCCCAAGCGCTTCGCAGGTTGGAATGAACAGAGGCACGATCACAAGAATGATCGTTGTCGCGTCCAACACGCAACCCAGCGCGAGGATCAGCAGGTTAACCAGGATCAGGAAAACAATCGGACTAACATCTGAACCCTCCAGCAGTGCCGAGATCGACTGTGGAATCTGTTCCTGAATGACGATGAAGTTCAGAATGAACGCGCCACCAATGACCACCCCGACGGCGGCGGAAGAGCGCGCGCTGTCGACGAACACTTGATAAAGACCACGGAAGGTTAGTGCGCGGTAGAACAGCGCTGCCAGTAGCAGGGCGTAGAATGCAGCAACTGCGGCGGCCTCTGTCGGAGTAGTGACGCCGCCATATATGCCGTACAGCAGAATTGCGGGCATCAGCAGTGCCGGGAACGCGTTGGCGGTTTTAGCCGGCAACTCGCGCAACGGAACAGGTTCTTCCAATGCAAAGTTCCGCTTTCCAGCCAGATAGTAGTTCATCGCCATAAGAACGACACCCATGATCAGGCCCGGCAGAATGCCAGCAAGGAACAGCGACCCGATAGAGGCCTTTGAGACCAGCGCATACAGAACCATCGGGATCGAAGGCGGAATAATCGGGCCGATCGTCGCCGAAGCCGCCGTGATTGCGGCTGCATAACCTCGGCTGTAGCGGCCATCCTTGGTCATCATTTCAATGATTATCTTGCCGATCCCTGCAGCATCCGCGACGGCTGAGCCGGACATGCCGGAGAAAATCAACGACGCCACAACATTGACGTGCCCAAGACCACCCTTGAAACGCCCGACCGCCGCGACGCAAAAGTTCAGCAACCGGTCTGTGATCGATCCCGCGTTCATGATATTGGCGGCAACGATGAACAAAGGCACGGCAAGCAGGATCGTGCTTTTGTAGAAACCCTGCAGGATTTTTTCACCCGCCAGTGCAACGTCCAGACCGGCGACACCCAGATACATAAGTGACGCCAGCAGGATGGAATACCCGATAGGAGTCCCGATGCCTGCCAGAACAAAGAGTGTGAGCAGGCAGGAAAGAAGTTCGAAACTCATTTGCTTGCGTCCTCGTCGTCTTCCACATCAACACGGGGATGTTCGTCGACCACGTTGTATCCCACGACCATTTCAAGTTCGGTTTTTGGTGGGCCGTTGCGCATGATGTCAAAAAACAGCCATGCATACCGCGCCGCTACGACCAGCATGAACACGGCATAGATCGAGAACACGGTGCGCAGCGGTATCTTCTCACCCGAAAAGGGATTACGTACCGTCGCGGTTTTGCGGATTTTCATCCAGTCGATGTAGTCCCAAGTCGGTAGGAAACTATAGAGCATCCCGACCACGATTGCCGCGGCCGCCAGCATCGCAAATACCTGGCGCACCCGCATCGGTACCGAAAGGTAGATGATGTCGAACTTTACGTGATCCCGCTCGCGCACGATGAAAGCGCAGCTGAAAAAGATCACCCAGACCCAGAGGATGCCGATCAGTTCTAGCGTCCATCCGGCAGGGGTGAAGAAATAGCGCAATAGAATTTGCAGAAGGAAGATCAGGAAGATTGCCGCCAGCATCCCGCCGGCAATCGCTTCGGTCAATCGGGAGAACCCCTTTATGAAGCCTTTCATTGTGGTTCTCCCTCCCTTGTGTAGATGAACTTAGTTGCCCAGAGCGTTGATCTGCTCCAGAACGCCATCCGGCCATGATCCGGCGAACTCGCTTTCCAGATACATGGTCTGTACCTGATCGCGGAACGCCGCGAGGTCGGGTTCATAGACCTCCATGCCCTGCTCTTTCAGGAAGCTGACAAGGTCCTCTTCTTTCTGAAGCTGCTTCTGGCGCCCCGATTCAGCCGCTGCGTCTGCAGCCTCCTGAACCTTTGCTTGCTGTTCCGGTGTCAGCCCGTCCCAAACCTCTTTGCCGATGGCGATATAATTCAGGTCGACCAGATGCGATGTCAGGACGATCTGATTGGTCACTTCGTAGAACTTGGCATCAACCACAGTCGGCAATGGGTTGTCCTGACCGTCAACGGCACCGGTCGACAGCGCGGTATAAACCTCGGAGAAGGCCATTGGTGTCGGTGCGGCACCCAGCGCTTTGCCAAGGAACTGCCACGCATCGGTGCCCGGCATCCGCAGGTTCACGCCGTCCAGATCGGCCGGAGTTGTGACCGTCAACTCATCCTTGGGCTGACGCAGGTTCACCTGACGACGGCCCAGATACATGACCGACAGCAGTTTGACGCCCAGTTCTTCTTCGGCCTTTTGCTTGAAGGCATCCATCAAGGGATCGTTGAAGACAGCCACCTGATGCGCGGCGTCCTGGTGGACATAGCCTGCGGTAAAGATCGAAAACTCGGGGAAGAACTGTGCCAGCTCCTGCGCCGAGGTGATCGACATCTCCAGATTGCCGCGACTGATAGCGTCCAGCTCAGTGCCTTGCGCGAAGATCGTGCCGTTATAGCTGGGCTCATAACTTGCGAAATCGGCGACCATGGGCGCGAAAACCTCGGCCATGGCAACCGAACGCTGGTCAGTCTCCGATCCTGATGTTGCGAGGCGAAGTTGCACTTTGTCTTCCGCCAGCGCACCACTTGTTGCGCTAAACAGAACACCGGTTGCAACCAGGGCTGACACAGCAGCCCGGCGGGTAAGTTTGGTAATCACTTTGCTCCTCCCTGAGACATCATGATGCATTTTTCCGATTCTGAGTTTTGACCTATTTTGGACTTTTTGCAAGATTTTTTGCAAAATATCAGATATTTTTCATTACCTGCAATTTCTGTTGTTGCATTTCCTGAAGGTTTCTTATCTTGACAGTCTCGCCAGTTCTGCAGGAATTCTGAATGGCTTCAATGACTTGAAGTGTTCTGAAGCCTTCCCATCCGGACACAATCGGATCTGCTTCGTGCCGAGCAACGTCAACAAAGTGCCCGAGTTGATTGACCAGTGGGTCAGAGGAACCCTTCTTCAGCGCGGTTGACGAAATTGGAATCCACCAATCCCTTTCCTCACCCTGGTAGGTCCATAGTCTTAGATCGGGGACAGACAACGACCCATGAGAGCCACCGATCATGTAGCTACTCTCAGTGGTCGACGGATAGATTGGATATTCCTGAGACGTCATCTCCCAGCTCCACGGAGCAACAATGCTGTCGGATACGCTAATGGTCCCAATCGCTCCGCTTTCAAACGTCAATAGCGCTCCGGCGACATCTTCGTTGTCATAGCCGCGTTGCGAGGTAGCCGACTGCGCCTGTACGGTCACGACCTCTCCGGCCAGGTACCGCAGAAGATCGACATCATGGACAAGATTGACCGAGATGGGCCCCGCTCCGGGTTTCTTACGCCAGGGTGCGGCGTCAAAATATTCATCGGGCTTGTAAAACCAGCAATTCGCATGGACAGCGCGCACATCTCCAATCTTCCCATCGACAATGGCTTCCTTCGCTGACTTGATCAAAGGATTGTGCCGACGATGATGTCCGACCATCAGTGGCACATTGGCCTTCTCCGCTTCTTGGACAAGCTCCAGTGCAGCGGAGGCTTCCACGGCGATCGGTTTTTCGACGAGTACGGGACAACCATGCCGAACACATGTGAGCCCTTGTTCGACGTGAAGCGTCGTGGGCGTCGCGAGCACAGCTCCGTCCGGCGTCTGATTTGCAAACATATCCTCGAGGGTCTCGTAACACGCAACGCCATGCTCCGCAGCGTAGGTGCGCCCTTCGTCACTGGGATCAACAACCGCAACAAGATCGACATGACGCAACGCGCGGATCGCGTCTGCGTGGCGGCGTCCAACAAGGCCAATGCCGACAATGGCAATGCGAAAGTTCATTGACAATTTGCTTCCTTCCAGAGGGTTCGGAAACTCCGAAACCAATGTTTATGACTGAGCTGCTTTGCCCAACTTGAACTCGACCGTATTGGGGTTTTTGCGATTCCACAATAATGTATGATATTTTTATTTCTACCATACATCACATTGGATTGCTGATAACTCTGTAAAGTGGTATTTAAAGGAGGAATCTAAAAATATCGGGTGAAACGCATGGCGAAACAGCCGTCTACGATAGGTGCAAGCACCTATCAGCGCATAAAGCGGGATATTATCTTTGGAGAATTGCAGCCTGGCTCCAAACTGAAGCTGGACGCATTGAAAGAGCGCTACTCAGCAAGCCTTTCGACACTTCGTGAAACGCTGAACAGGCTTGCCAGCGACGGGTTTGTCGAAGCCCCGGAACAACGGGGGTTCCTGGTTACGCCGGTCTCTCGCGAAGACCTGACCGAGATATCAGAGTTGCGTGTCCTGCTGGAATGCCACGCGTTGGAGTTGTCCATTGCGAATGGCGACACGGACTGGGAAGGCAACCTCGTTGCCGCGCACCACAAACTGCACCTGATGGAACAGCAGCTTCTCAAGGGCGACGAGTCCGAGAAAGAAACCTGGAAACGATATGATTGGGAGTTTCACCAAGCGATGATCGCGGCCTGCAACTCCAAGAACCTTCTGTCTCTGCACTCGATCATCTACGACAAGTATTTGCGGTATCAGATGCTCGTGCTGACCTATCGCGGCGAAGAGGCCGTCAAGGAGCATAAGGGCATGTTCGATGCCGCATTGGCCAGAGACGCGGGCACCGCTAAGAAGCTGTTGGTAGATCACATCCGAAACGGTCTTTCACATACGCTGGAGGCTATGTAGCTCGCTGTTGTTGCCGCCTATCTCCATCACCTGAATCAGCGGCACGGGACCTGAAAGGCAAGTTTAATTACTGTGCTTACCAGACGAATTCCGTAAGTTTATGATTCAACATCTGAACCCGCTACATCAGGCAGCCGTTTAAACAGGGATGAGAACGCTAAGCTTCCGCAACCAAGGGTTGCTTTGCACCACCATAACAAACCGCGAACATCCTTGAAGCGGTTTTATGTGAAGCGATCTCTGATTGAGTGATGGCCGTTCAGTGGAACGAGTATTAAGGACAAAGTGTAAATTGGCTGCAACTGCGCCAATATCCACCCTCAGAAGTAACATGAAAACGGTTGTTTCTGTCGAAGACAAAGAAAAAATGACCAACCAAGATACGCAGTGACACGAAACTAGGTTGCGTGCCGCACCGCCCTTGTCGAATAGCATTGCCTCGCACCCTTCCGCGTTCGCCACGTGGCAGATCAGCAGGAACAGGCGCCTTCGGCGTTTGATCAGCAAATCAAACCTGGTTTTCCCAAAAGGAAGTCACGATCAATGAAATCAGTCGAGGTGCTAGATGAAGGAAGTGAGGCGAAAATGGCAAGGTTCTGTCGCTGGTGGCAGAACTATGTGTCGCCTGACAAGGAAATGTGGAACGTCACTGATATTTGACTCAATCGACAGCCAAAACCTCAATAAATCGGCCAATCACGTCATTCATTTCTGGCCCAATCGTCAAGCATTTCTGACCCAACACAAAAACCACCCTCTAATCGTGGCCACGGCCCTTGTCTCAGAACAGCCCAACTCCGCCACTTTGAACTTATGTTGCCCACGCACGCGACATCAGATTTGCTGCCAGGTGCGCTTTTGGTGAACATCGTGACCAAATGGTGGGCACCTATGCTTGCTTCAGACCAACCAAATCGGAATAAGAACGCTCACCGCGAGTGATTTGACGTTTGAGGGTGTTCGTTGCTGCTTTTACTTTACCCTCGCCCAAAAGCGATGTGATCGCTTGATGTTCCTTGTAAGATTTCTTCGTTCGATTGGAACGCTTGGACAGATGCGTCCGCATAGTTTGGACGATATCACTGACTTTTTGATATCCATCCCGCAGGTAACTGTTTCCGCAGGACCTGAAAAACGCGTCGTGAAACTCGGCGTCAAGTTCCAAGTACTGCTCGAATTCATCCGCTTCCTGCGCTTCTGACATCTTAGAAACAATTGTAGCCAGCTCATTGATCAGAACCGACGGGTTCTTTTCAAGCGCTTGCTCCAAAGCTGCAGATTCTAGGATGAGCCGATACTGGCAAAGCTGCACCACGTCCTCTTGAGAAAGAGAGAATACAAAGGCTCCTCGATGAGGAAAGATCTGAACGAGCCCCTGAAGATTCAAAGCCGATAGCGCTTCGCGAATCGGAGTTTTGCTGATGCCCATGGCACTTGACAGCTTCACTTCCGGCAACGATTCACCCAATTGAAACGTGCCATTGATTATGCCTTTTCGGATATGCTCTTCAGCAGTTTTACTCAACGAATCCGGGCGCTTAATCTGCAAAATCTCGGTCATTTTCACTTCGTCCTATTTCGTCTCTCCAACACAATAGCACATGTAAGCTTGATTTCTATATTATATCTGATATCTCAGATAATAGATCGAAAATGACTAAATCCGTGGGAGGATACCTTGTTCAAGAAATCAACATTGGCGCTTGGCGTCGTCATGTCAGCCGGGCTTGCTTTTGCAGCATCCGCTGAAACAGTCATTAAGGTTGGGCATGGCGCAGCAGAAGCGTTTCACATGCATCGCGCGCTACTGAAATTTGAAGAACTGGTCGAAACTGGCTCGAATGGTGAGATCGACGTACAGATATTCCCTTCGTCGCAGATGGGCCCTGATCGCGAGATGATCGAAGGTGTTCAAACCGGCGTTCTGGAAATGGCCATTCCTCCTTCCTCTTTCTTCGCGGGCTGGGATCCGGCTTTTGCAGTAATTGAACTGCCCTACATGTATTCCTCCAAGGACATCGCCTTTGATGTTCTTGATGGTGATGCTGGTGATGGGATGCTTGCACGGGTCGAAAACCAGGGATTAGTTGGTCTCGGCTGGCTTGAATTGGGTGTACGCAATGTGACCAACAATGTCCGTCCGGTTGCAACCCCCGCAGATCTCGAGGGTGTCAAGCTGCGCACCATGAAGGTTCCGGCGCATGTGGCGACATTCGAAACGCTCGGGGCCAACCCGACGCCAATGAACTTTGGTGAGGTCTATTCTGCTCTCCAGCAAGGCGTGATCGACGGCCAGGAAAACCCACTGGCGATCATTACCTCACAGCGTTTCTACGAGGTGCAGAAATACCTTTCGACCACGGGCCATGTCTTTGCGGTCTATATGCCTGTCATCTCCAAACCGTTCTTTGACTCGCTGTCCGCAGAGCATCAGCAATTGGTCCGGGACTCAATGGCCACCGCACGTGACTATCAGGCGGAACTGGTCGCAAACGAAGATGCGGAACAGTTGGAACAGATCCGTGCTGCCGGTGTCGAGGTTCTGGAGCTGACTGCAGAGCAGCGACAGGCCTTTGCTGACAAAACCGAAAGCGTCCGCCTGCAGTATCGCGACGAGGTTGGCGCCGAAGCCTATGACGACTGGGTAGCAGCGGTTTCCGCAGCGAGCGGAAGCTGACCCTCGGACTACTCAGCCAATACGGGCACCCGTGCCATTAAGGTTCGGGTGCCCCTTTCGTTCAAGGGGAGGTGAACGGTGTCGGTTATCAAATGGATCGATATGAATGCCGAAAAGGTCTTAGCCAGTGCACTTTTGGCCGCGATTGTCTTGTTGATCTTTGGCAATGTGTTCATGCGCTACATTCTGAATGCCTCTCTTTCATGGGGCGAAGAGCTAACGCTTTGGCTGTTTGTATGGTTTGTCTGGCTTGGCGTCAGCTATGCATTCCACACAGGCGATCATGTGCGTATCACGGTCCTGCGTGATGTCCTAAGCGAGCGCGCAAGGCTTTACGCGGATGTTGTGATCGCGCTTCTTGTCCTTGGATTTCTGGTCGTTCTGACAATTGAATGCATCAAGCTTATCCGACAGCCTTTTGTAGCCAGCCAGACGTCGGTCGTTTTAGGACTACCGATTCCGATCCTTTATGCTTCGGCGCCGATTGGCGCTGGCCTGTCCGCGATCCGCGTCACTCAACATCTGATCCGAACCCTGCGTCTGATCGCAGGAACCAAAGCGTGAGGAACCCGGCATGCTTGCAACAACGCTCTTCCTGACGCTTTTCGCCCTTCTGCTCTTCAGCGTGCCAATTGGCATCTGTCTGGGCCTAGCCACCATGATCGTGATGGTCTTTGTGGACGGCACCCCACCCATGGTTCTTTTGGCACGGTCCGTGGTAACAGGCGCGGACTCGTTTCCTCTAATTGCCGTCCCTCTGTTCATTTTGGCAGGCGACCTGATGCAGCACGGCGGAATGTCTCGTAGACTGGTTGGGTTCGCCAATGCACTGATCGGGCATATCCGGGGTGGGCTTGCTTACGTGAACGTACTCGCCTGTGTGTTTTTTGCCGCCATATCCGGTTCGTCTCCTGCGACCGTAGCCGCTATCGGGTCGAACATGATCCCAGAGATGGAAAAGGTCGGCTATACGCGCAAATTCAGCGGCGCATTGACGGCATCCTCAGGAATGATCGGCGTTATGATACCGCCAAGTATTCCATTCATCATATATGGGGTAACTGCCGAGGTTTCGATCGGCAAACTGTTTCTTGCAGGTGTTGTTCCTGGCATCCTTTTTGCCCTCATGTTCATGTTGGTCGCTCGTGTTCTGCTGCGAAAGGACGAGGTTGTTCAGCAATCGACGACTACGTTCTCAGGCCCGGGCGTCTGGCAGAGCTTCCGCTCTTCCATCTGGGCGCTACTGGTGCCTGTAATCATCCTTGGCGGCATCTATAGCGGGATCTTCACCCCTACCGAAGCCGGAGCCGTGGCCGTTGTTTATGCCGCTTTCATCGGCATCTTCGTTTACGGAGACATCACCCTCAAGGACCTGCCAGAGGTTTTGGCGGGCAGTGCAAAAACCAGCGGGACTATTCTGATATTGGTGATCATGGCGACCGCCTTTGGCAGGTTGATCACGCTCGCAAGAATCCCGACAGAGCTCGCAACAACAATCACCAGCCTGTCCGACAATCCGATCATCATTCTGTTGCTGATCAATCTGCTGTTGCTGGTGATCGGCATGTTCATGGAGACGATTTCTTCGATCATCATCATGACGCCGATCCTGCTGCCGGTTGCAACCGCGCTGGGTGTCGATCCGATCGTTTTTGGTGTCATCTTGACGGTCAACCTGGCCATTGGGTTCTGCACACCGCCATTGGGTGTGAACCTGTTCGTGGCCAGTAGCATTTCGAAGGTTTCCATCGAAAGCCTCAGCCGGGCGATCCTGCCATTCTTTGTCGGCATGCTGATCTTGTTGATGTTCATCACCTATGTGCCCGCAATTTCCTTGGCCCTGCCATCCCTTTGGTGACCGACTGAGGAGCTTCAACCGTTAGACAACGAACAGAGGACCCGGATGGATCTGGACCTTTCCCACCCGTCGATAGAAGACCTTCGGAAAACCGCACAAAAGCGCATTCCGAAGTTTGCCTTCGAATACCTCGACAGCGCGACCGGCCGGGAGCTGGGGTTGAAGGTCAACCGTGATGCACTTGATGCCATCGGTTTTATGCCGCGTGTGCTATGTGGCCGAACAAAGGCCGAACTGCAGACTACATTGATGGGTCAAAAATACGACCTGCCTTTCGGGATAGCACCGGTAGGCATGTCCGGCCTGATGTGGGCAGGAGCAGAGCGGATGCTTGCCAAGGCAGCAGTTGCTCACAACATTCCGTTCTCGTTGTCCAGCGTGGCTGTTGCTTCGCCTGAAGATGTGGCGCCTCATATTGGCAAGAACGGATGGTTTCAGCATTACCCGGTGAACTCCGGCGATCTGCGCCGCGCGATGCTGCCGAGGATTAAGGCAGCGGGATTTCATACGCTGATTATCACGGTGGACGTTCCAGAAGAGAGCCGGCGCGAACGACAGCGCCGTGCCAATCTGACGGTGCCTCCAAAAGCTGACCTGCGCACGCTGACTGAAATGGCATCACGACCCGCCTGGTGCCTTGCACATCTGCGCGAGGGCATCATGCCACGTATGCGGTTCTTTGACGATTACGTCCCGACCCGCGGGCGAGAAAGCTTTACCCATGCAGGCGCTCTGATCCGTGGGATTCCAGATTGGGACTACCTGCGCGAACTGCGGCGGGAATGGGAGGGTCACCTGATCGTCAAGGGTGTCCTGCGGCCGGAGGACGCGCAAAAAATGGTGGCCGAAGGCGTGGATTGCATCTGGGTCTCAAACCACTCCGGGCGTCAATTCGAAGCCGGGCCCGCCGTGATTGACCAACTCCCGAACATCCGCGAGGCGGTCGGAATAGATGTGCCACTTATCTACGACTCTGGCGTTGCCTGGGGATTGGACATCATGCGTGCCCTGGCGAAAGGTGCAGATTTCGTCATGGTCGGACGCGCCTTTCAATATGCCGTTGCAGCGTTCGGAGCACGAGGGATCGACCATCTCGTTCACATCCTGAAAGCTGACATTGAGGCCAACATGAGCCAGCTTGGTAGCGAAAACCTCGGCAGTTTGGCAGAGCACCTTCTGAGAACAGGCTGATCGGCGCTTGCGGCGCGTGGCGTATCACCCAGGCGCGTTGTCATCCTCGTCAATCAGCCCCTTGACGATCAGATCCGCGGTAGAGCGCGAACATGCCATTGGCAGATTATATACCGTTGCGAGACGGGTCAGAGCCTTAACGTCGACGTCATGTGGCATGGGTGAGAGAGGGTCGACAAAGAAAATCAGTGCATCCAGTTTCTCTTCACAGATCATAGCGCCGATCTGTTGGTCGCCTCCGAGTGGTCCACTTTTCAGGCAGGTCACGTCCAGTTCTGGATAGGCTTGCTTAATGCGACTGCCGGTGGTGCCTGTCGAAAAGACTTGTACTCTGGACAGGCGGGCCAATTGCAGACCCACCCATTCAACGATTTCGTCCTTTCGCGCGTCATGAGCTACTAGCGCGAAACGCGGCGCATCACCTGATGAATTGTTCAACGTAGTCTTCTCCAAGTCCGACTTCCGCAAAGTGTTTTCGGCACAGATCAATCTTGGTAAAGACATCTTCGTAGCCAGTGACCTTGCCCCACGGATCAACATAGCACATCACGCCATTGACCTGGAAATAGGTAACCATCTCTTCGACATCGTCGGGAACGACCAAGGTATGAGTCTCACCCGGCGGCTCAAAGACATATCCCCCTTCTTCTGCAACCCAGTCATGTTCCAGATAATGCCAGCGCCCTTTCAGGACGAAGCCGTGGACGGGCTGTGGATGGCGGTGCCGCGAAAGAACACCAGCTTTGCGCACTTTGAGAAGGTTCATCCAATAACCTTGCGAGCGGTTCAGGCAGAGCGGTCGAAACCAGACGTTCTCTGCCTGCGGAACCCACAGTCTATCGTCCTCACTCATGGCATTCGGGATCACGATCTCGTCTTGCGCATCCTTGGGGAATGGCAATTGATATGGCATTCGGGCGGTGTCATCGTCATTCATAGATTTTCCTCACATAGCGAGATAGCCGCCATCGACCGGATAGATCGATCCAGTCACAAAACTGGCGTTTTCACTCAAAAGCCATTGCACAAGCGCACCGACTTCTTCGGGTTTCCCCCAGCGTTTCATTGGCGTACGCGCCATGATCCCCGCTGTTCGTTCAGGGTCTTCCCGAAGGCCCTGGGTCATCTCTGTCTCGATCCAACCCGGCGCGATGGCATTGACCCGGATGCCGTCTTCGGCCCAGCGACCTGCCAGCGCCTTCGTCAACTGTGCCACACCGCCCTTGGAAGCAGAATAGGCCGGCACCAAAGGTCCACCAAAAGTGCTGAGCATAGAAGCTGTATTGACGATAGCCCCTCCTGTTTCCGCTAAGAAAGGATGCGCGGCGAGACAGCAGCGCATAGTACCAGTCAGGTTCACATCAAGCACCTTAGCGAAAACGTCAATGTCGTATTCTTCGCCACGCAGAAGAATACCTGCGCAGTTCACCAAGGCATTGAGACCCGTGAGCTCGCCGAATACATCATCGATGGATGTCTGGTCGGTGACATCCAAGATCAGCAACTTTATCCCGTCCTGAGGCTCGAATGCATCCAATTCAGATTGGGAGGCGGATGCGGCGATTACGGACCAACCTGCGTCTGCCAACGACCGTGCAACACCCGCACCAATCCCTCGCGTACCGCCCGTAACAAGGGCCTGTTTCATCCAAGTTCCTCCAATACATTGGTGAAGGCGCGCGCGCGTCTGCCGATATCATCCAATGTATAGCTCGGTTTGAACAGAGCGGAGCCCAGCCCATATCCATCTACACCCGCGGCATGATACGACGCCATCGTATCCGGCGTTATGCCCCCTACCGCAGCGACGACTGCGTCTGCAGGCAATACGGCGCGCATGGCAGCGATGGCAGCTGGTGGCACCATTTCCGCCGGAAAAAATTTGAGGACCGAAGCTCCGATATCCAACGCCGTAAAGGCCTCGGAGGGGGTCATGACACCTGGACACCAATACAGATCATGCGCGACAGCCGCGCGCCCGACGTCCGGGTTCATATTGGGCGACACGATGATCCGCCCGCCTGCATCTGCAACCGCCGCGACCTGATCCGTAGTCAACACAGTGCCAGCGCCGACTATGGCTTGTGCGCCATGTTTCGCAACGATCTGCGTAATCGATTCCAGCGGGTCCGGTGAGTTGAGCGGCACTTCGATGATCCGAAACCCGGCATCGAAGAGTACATCAGACACCGGGCGCGCATTTTCTGGTGCTAGCCCCCGCAAAATCGCAATCAGCGGGTTCTCGGCAAGAGCTGCGGTGAGGTCAATCATCCAACCAACCCCGCAGCGCGAGCAATCAGAAAATGCCCTTTCGCAACGATATCATCTGGCGCGCGACGGCTGTCGAAACCAGCAGTTCGAAGCGCTATTTCGTATCGGTCGGACAAGTCGCTGCGTCCAACAACAGTGATCGTGCCGACGTCTTTTACTTCGCCGGTCGCGGCAGCAACCTCGGTCCCGATCAACAAGCCCGACAAGTAGTCGGCCGTGGCAACCTTTGGGATTTTGCCCATGAGAGGAAGCGTCCGAACATGAAACAGGCTGTGCAGCAGGTTCGACTCACCACTGAGGCCCGCCTTGACGCCCATCACGAATGCGTCTTCGCTGAAGGCGTCCTCCTTCATCAAGGTGCCAAGGATCGTGTGTTCTTTCAGCGCCGAAAAGATCTCACCTGTCATGTAGGTCGAGAAATCCACGATCTTCCCGTCGGCAACCTGAACCCATTTGCTGTGCGTTCCCGGCATCACGAACATACCTTCGCTCAAACCTAGCGAAGATGCCCCAATGATCTGGGTCTCCTCGCCGCGCATTACGTCCGGTCCTCCGGCATGTTCTGTCGAAGCACCAGTCACAAAATGAATACGCGCTCCGTTGGCCGCTTCGTGCGGGACCAACGCCCGCGCAAGACCGACAGCACCCAGAGGCATTTCGGCATATTGCGTTTCTACCCAGCCATTGCGGCTGGTGATCATGCCAGATGCCAGGATCGGCAGGTTAGCCTTGGCGACCCAAGGGCCGATTAGACGATCAAGGACCGCCTCAAAGGTTTGTCCCGCAACCTGCATGATACCTTCAGGCGACGAGACCCCATCGATCACGTCGCCCTCCGCACCAATTAGAAATGCACGAAACGATGAAGTGCCCCAATCTACGCCGATCAGCGCTGGCTCAGATGCGACCGAATTCATTCAGCAGATCCTCAACGGTTTTGCCTTGGGCCACCCATTTACGGGTTTCCTCCTCACGGTCAGCTTGCTCTTGAGCAAGGCGCACGGTTTCTTCGGCAATTTCCTGTGGTACCACGACGACGCCCATAAGATCAGCTACAATGAAATCTCCGGGGTTTACCACGACGCCCCCACAGGCGATTGGCACATTGATCGAAAGTTCTTCTTTACGTTCCGAGAACATCGTGTGCGTTCCGCGCGGCGTGATCGCGCGCGTCCAGATTGGCCAGTTGATGTCTTCCAACTCATCTGTGTCACGCCCAGTGCCATCTACGATCATACCGCGAATGCCACGGTTCTTGGCCAGACCACCCATTAGACCACCGCAGACTGAAGTTTGACGATCACCACCCGCGTCCACAACGATCACGTCCCCGGGTTGTCCCATTTCAAGCGCTCGCAAGGGGTCGACCAGATCGCCTTTTGAAAGCTGAACCGTCACGGCCTGGCCTGTCACCTTGGCGCGGAATGCGGGCTTGATGGCGCTGTCCATCACGCCTGTTCGGTACTGAACATCTGCAAAAATGGCAGCAGCAGAGTACGCCTCCAACACCTTGTCGAATTTTTTGAGAAGTTCCGGGTTTCTTTCAAAATCATTAAAAACCCTAAGGTCCGTGCTGACGTCTGGCATTCTTGTCTCCTGTTATGCGGTAGATACGGCCAATGCGTCGGCATTGACTGTGTAGTCGGGTTTTTGTCCTGTCAGGACCTTGGCCACTTGCGAAGCCGCGGTAACCCGCGCTGCGTGTATTGATTCCTCGGAATAGTAGGCGGCATGCGGCGTTACGAGGACGTTGGGCAGTGTGAACAGCGGGTTGTCATCAGGCGTCCAGTTGGCGCGCTTTGCCGGCTCTTCTTCGGGGTCGTCGAGCCCTGCAGCGGCCAAATGGCCTTCGGTCAGCGCCCGGAACAGGGCTTTGTTGTCTACCGTTGGTCCGCGTCCAGTGTTCACGAGTATCGCACCGGGTTTCATGACCGAAAATTCGGCATCCGACAAAAAGTGATGCGTGTTCGGCGTCATCGGCGCCTGCATTAGGATATAGTCGGACCTTGCCAGCAATTCGGGCTTGCTCACCAGCTCGACCCCAATCTTCGCGGCGACTTCTCTTGGCAAATACGGGTCGTAAGCGATGACCGTAACTCCGAAAGATTGCGCCCGCGCAACGATGGCTTGCCCGATTTTACCCAGCGAAACGACACCCATCGTCCGCCCGCGCAACCGGTAGACCGGCTGCCCGCTTTGCCATTGCCAGACCCCTGCATGAGTGGCTCGATCATAGTCGGGCAACTTGCGCGCCAGGGTCAGCCAAAGGGCAATCGCGTGATCGGCGACTTCCTCGGTGCAATAGTTTTGCACATTGGTGACGAGAATGCCCTTTTCCGTCGCCGTGCCAACATCCACGATATCTACGCCTACGCCATAACGCGCGATGACCTCACAGTTCCGCATCCGCGTAATCGTTTCTTTCCCGATCCTGGCATATTGGTTCATCATCGCTGCGCAATGCGGCGCGACATCGAACAGGTCTTCCTGGCGCTTGGCCTGAAGCGCAATCACCTCGGCTCCCGCGGCTTCCAGGATTTCCGTCTCAACGGCAACATCACCAAAGTCGTAATCGGTTATCACGACCTTGGGTTTGTCCGTTCTGGGGGAAAAGTCGGCGCGATCAGTCATAAGCACCCGCCGAATAGGTCAATTCGTACGAGTGGCTGTAGAGCTCGAAGATGTTGCCAAACGGGTCCTCCATATAGACCATGCGATAGGGCTTTTCACCTGGGTAATACTTGCGCACTTGGCTCATGCGCTGGCGCCCGCCCAGGTCTTCGATAATCTTGATGCGGCCTTCCAGATCCTCGTCCTGTACGCAGAAATGAAACAAGCCACGCCGCCAATATTCAAACGGGCGTTCTTCTTCGACGGTCTTTGGGAACTCAAACAATTCGATGCCAACACCGTCGCCCATTGACAAGTGCGCGATACGGAAGCTTCCCCAACCTTCCCCAAACACATCGTCGCACATCTGACCGATGGCGCTTTCGTCATGCAGGATTTCAGTTGGTTCCATCAGCACGTAAAGGCCGAATGCCTTGGAATAGAACTCCACGGCTTTTTCCAGGTCGGGAACTGTGACGCCGATGTGAGAGAAAGTGAGAGCGGCCATGTAGGGCTCCTCCAGTTAGCAGTTAAAGAATATTGCGAACGATGCCGCCTTCGATCCGATGCGCAGAACCATTGGAGGCTGTGCTTGCAGAGATCGTGACGATCATGCGGGCGACTTCGTCTGGTTGGACAAAGCGCTGTATGAGCGATGTGGGCTCATCTGATTTGAAGTAATTGTCGACGATCGTGTCGAGCGGCTCACCCTTTTGATCGGCGAGGCCGTCAAAATAGGCTTCGACACCTTCGGTCCAGGTTGGACCAGGCAGGATCGAGTTAACCCGGACTTTTGTCCCCTTTGTCAATTCTGCCATGCCACGTGTCAGACCTAACATGGCAGTTTTAGTGACAGAATAATGCACCATCTGAGGTAGTGGTTTCACTGCCGCTTCGCTGGCCATGTTGATAATAGATCCCTTATCCCGGCCAAGCATGTCAGGCAGGAAAATCCGGCTCATCCGAACGGCGGACAGGACATTGATGTTGAAGTAATGCATCCAGTCGTCATCGGTGAGATCCTCGAACGGTTTGACCGAAAAGATGCCAACATTGTTCACCAGAACGTCCACCGCACCGCGCGCGCGGGCAAACTCTGCCAGAGTTTCCGCATCAGTGGTTTTGGTTAAGTCGGCCGCAATGCCTTCGACCTTGCCCAGAGATGACAGGTCGTCGACGCAGTCGGACACTTCCGCCTCGGTCAGGCCATGCACGATGACCCGCGCGCCTTCTTCCAGGTAGACCCGGGCAGTGGCTTTGCCGATGCCGGAACCTGAACCAGTCACCAGGACCAGCTTATTTTTGAGCCCCAGATCCATCTCAGGCCTCCTTCTTAACGTTAGATGACTGCTGCGATGAAGGGCGGCCGAACATTCGACCCATCAAGGCCGAAATCTCCGCGCGCCACATGTCTATGCCGACGGCCAACAGAATGATCAGGCCCAACACGATATTCTGAACCGAAGATGGCGCAGCGTTTAGGTTCAAACCATTCTGGACGATAACGATTGTCATCGCCCCCATCAGCGTGGCGAGGATGTTGCCGCGGCCACCTGCAAGGCTGGCTCCGCCGACAACAGCGGCGGCAATGGCCTGAAGTTCCAGCGTCTGGCCATAGTTGGGCGAACCAGAGTTGAGGCGCGCTGACATCAGGATCGCACCAACCGCAGTCATGAAACCCGCGATGACAAATGTCGTCGTCTGAACTTTTCGTACGTTGATACCTGTCAGAACGGCAGCGGCTGGGTTGCCACCCACGGCATAGATCTCACGGCCGAGTTTCGTGAAGTTCATAGTGAACGCGGCAAGGACGTAGAAGAACACGAGGTAGAAGAAAGGCATCGGAACACCGAACAGCTTGCCGTAAAAGATTGGCTCCAGCGCCGGATCCAGCGAGAAGATCGGAGACCCATTGTTGAAGGTCAGCGCAAGGCCCCTGAAGGCAATCAACGCCGCCAATGTTGTGATGAAAGATGGGATACGCCCATAGGCTGTTATCAGCCCAATGAATAGACCAAGCAATCCGCCCATGAGGAGAATGAGTGGCAACGCCAGAACCAGTGGAATGCCAACAAATTTCAACATCTGTGCAAGGATCATGGTCAGCAAAGCCACCATAGACCCGGAGCTCAGATCGATGCCCGCAGCGAAGATCACGATAGTAGACCCGATTGCGATCAAGGCCACGATGCTTACCTGTAGCGACAAATTAGAAAGGTTGCCCGGGTTCAGGAAGCGTTCCGTCGTAAGTGCCACGATCAGTGCGACGATCACCATTGCTGCAAATGGCCCGATCAACTGGGTGTCAAAGATCCGCTTCATGCGAAAGCCTCCTTAGGCTTGGATTGGGGGGTGTCGGCGGACGCGCGCACAAGATCGTCATGAGTAAGGTCGGATGCATCGACCGTGCGCACAATCGTTCCGTGCTGCACGACGGCAATCCGATCGCTCATCGCAAGCAACTCATCATGGTCTGAACTGATCAGAATGATCGATTTTCCCGCCCGAGTGAGCCTGTTAATCAGCTTGTAAACAGCGATCTTGGCGCCGATATCGATCCCTTGCGTCGGTTCATCAAGGATCAGGATGTCAGAGGCTGAGAACAGCCAACGTGCAATCACGATCTTCTGCTGATTACCACCAGACAAGAAGTTGACCGTCTTTTCCTCAGCCTGGGTCGAGATTTCCAGATCGCGGATCAGGTCATGGGTGGCTTGCTCTTCCGCCTTGAGATTCAAGACACCGAACCGGCTTAGCCCGCCGAGGGACGCTGCGGTGACGTTCCCGCTTGCGCGGAAATTGAAGAACAACCCGTCAAACTTACGGTTCTCCGGAACAAGGGCTAATCCAGCACGGATCGCATCGATTTCCCGACGGAAGCGAACTGGTTTGCCGTGCAGTGTTATCTGTCCGCCCGTCAGCTCGTCTGTCCCGAACAGGGCGCGAGCGATCTCTGTGCGGCCGCTGCCCAATACGCCACCCAAGCCCAGAACTTCACCCCGGTGCAACGAAAACGATACATCTTTCACGCCCGATTTGGTGGCCAGACCCGCCGCCTCTAGCACAATATCCTTGGTCGCGTTCTGCTCCTTGGGATAATGCTCACCAATGTCCTCACCGACCATTGCGCTGACAATCTCAGAGACGTTGATCTTGGTCTCGCCACTTGCACGCACAACACAGCCGTTGCGCAAGATCGTCACTTCATCAACGATCCGTTCAACCTCATCCAGCCTGTGCGACACATAGAGAATAGCGGTACCGCGCTCACGCATATTGCGCAGTAGCTGGTGCAGGCGCTCAATTTCGTCTTCACCCAATGCCGCCGTCGGTTCATCCAGGATGATCATGCGAGCGTCCATCGCGACGGCTTTCGCGATCTCGACCAGTTGTTGCTCGCCTACCGATAGTGAGCCGGTTATGGTCTCGGGTGAAACATCGACATCCATTTCCGCCAAAACGCGAGCGGCTTCGTTGTGGACCTTGGCCCAATCGATCACGCCAAAGCGGGACCGAGGCATATTGCCAAGGAAGATGTTCTCGCCCACCGACAAGGTGGGCACGATCGAGAATTCCTGAAAAACTGTTGCAACGCCCAGTTCACGTGCCGCCTGCGGGTCGCTGATCGTGACTGGGCTGCCATTGTGCAGGATTTGACCGCTATCGGGTTGCTGTACGCCGGACAGAGTCTTGATCATGGTCGACTTGCCACAGCCATTTTCACCCAGCAGCCCATGAATGGAACCGGGCATAAGCCGGATGCAAACCTTGTCATTCGCCAAAACCCCGGGATAGGCCTTGGTGATATCGACAAACTCCCAAAGTGGCGTTGCGGGTGTCATTACGATTGCCTCGTTAAAAGCGAAACTCGGTTGAGTTGCGACCCGGCAGCACGCGCACGCGCCACCGGGAAGCGGGGAGAAAGCTCAGTACTCTTTGGACGGCTGCGGGAAGAGCTTTTCTGGCTCTTGCAGCACGCTGATCGCTCCGTCTTTGTCTTCAATTGATGTGGGCGTTTCGATCCAGCCGCCGGGATAGGACCCGTTGAGCGCATCAATGGTTGCGTGCATAGCCGCCTTACCCATCAGGAATGGCGAGGTGTTGACGGTTGCCGTGATGTTGCCAGCCGCAATTTCTTCAAGGCCTGACGTGTCGCCATCATTGCCCAAAAGGACGATGTCATTGCGACCGAGTGCCTTAGCCGCGAAGGACGCTCCGATGATCATGTAGTCGTTCGCCGCAAAGATCATGTCCAGATCAGGGTTCGACTGCAGGATATCCATACCAGCAGTGTTGCCGCCTTCAACGTTCCATTTACCATCAATGGATACCACAACGTCGAAGTTTTCGTTGCCCTCGATACCGTCGAGGAAGCCACCCACACGTTCGGTCGAGTGATAGCCTGGCTGGCCTTCGATGATCCCGACCTTCAACGGTTGATCACCATAAGTTTCAATGGCCCAATCAGCGATAGCATGCGTGCCGTTGCGCTGAGAGTACCCGACAACGCCATGAATTGGCGTCGGGAAGTTCGGGATGTCCGAGTTGATCATCAAAACTGCCATGCCCTTGTCGACGGCCTGCTTCAGCAGCGGTGCGGCAGCAAATTCATCGTGTGTACCAAAGATGATTGCATCCACATCCTGCGTCAGCACATCCTGGATCATTCCCATTTGGCCGTTGATGTCCGCACCGGACTGGGGCGCAAGCATGAAGACTTCGACCCCGGCCTCAGCAGCAACCGCTTTGATGCCTTCACCGATGGCGATGTAATAGTTGAACTCGGTCGCCGGCGGCATATACGCGATCCGGAACGTATCGTTCTTGGGTTCTATCGCATCGATTGGCGCTTGTGCCCCGTCCTCAAGTGGAACCGGTGTTGGATAATTTTCCGCCAGAGCGACCGTTGCCAGCGTGGCGAACCCCGCGACAAGCGTAGTGGTCATAAGCGTTTTCAACATAGTTTTCTCCTCCAGAAATTCGTCGGTTATCCTTTGAATGGCGCGTCGATCACGCCACGAACGCCGGGTTTCACAGCAAAGAGGCCGCCGGATTCCGGTTCTTTTGTTAAAGCTGCGTCGTCACTCATCAGCCTTGAGGTCGTGATGAACAGCGTGTCGAGATCAGGGCCACCGAAAGCGCAACAGGTGGGCTTCCAGACCGGCACCTCGATCACGTGATCTATCGTGCCGTCAGGTGCGACGCGAACAACGCGATGGCCTTCCCATTCGGCGTTCCAGACGCCCCCTTCGGCATCGACACAGGACCCATCAGGCAAGCCAGGCTCATCATTGAAAGAAGCGTGCCGCCGACGGTTCGAAACGGTTCCACTGCGGGTGTCGTAATCAAATGCGACGATTTCCCGATCCGGGGTATCCGCGAAGTACATCGTCTCACCGTCGGACGTAAAGCAAGTCGAATTGGCGCAAGACACTCCTTCGATAATCGCCCGTACACTCAAATCCTTATCGACGCAGATGACTGACGAATCGGCCTTACCAGAAACTTCATTCATGCCTCCAACAATCAATCGCCCCTGGCGATCGGTTCGCCCGTCGTTAAGCCGTGTCTCCGGATTGTTCGGCTCGAATCGCGTCACGAGGGTTTCCTCGCTATTGGGCGAATCGAACAAGACAACTCGATCAGCATAAGCAACTATCAGACCGCCAGACGCGCGCGGCGCGAAGCAACACACGCGCTCCGGCATCTCATGAGAAGCGGATTCTGACGTTGCAGGATCAAATGACCAAAGCGCGCAGCCCTCAATGTCGGTCCACCAGATAAGGCCATCGGCGGGATTCCAGAAAATCCCTTCCCCGTGCTGGTTCTTACAATCGACGACCAACTCTGCGCGCACTTTTTTTCTCCTAAGTACATTCTGATATCTGATATACCAGCTTGCCTAATCTGGTGTATCAGATATCTTGCATCTGGCAACACCTTTTTTTGGAGATATCCTCAGATGGCGCTTGAGAGACCCAAGTCTTTGCGTGAACTCGCACTGGAACATTTGCGGAATAGTATTATCGATGGCTCCCTGAAAATGGGTCAGGTTTTGTCGGAGCGAAAAATCTCCGAAGAGCTGGGCGTATCGAAATCGCCAGTCCGCGAAGCACTCGCTCAACTACGTGACGAAGGGTTGGTCAGTATCGAGCCTCAAAAAGGCGCACGCGTTTTTTCGCTGTCTGAGCCGGAAGTGACTCAGATCTGCGATTTCAGACAGGCTATCGAAACTGCCGCCTTTGAACTTGCGTTGTTGCGGAACCCGGAAGGTCTTGCCGACGACATGCAGCGTGTCGTGAAGGACATGGAGAAAGAACGCAGGCGAGGCAATGAAAAGGGCTACCTTTCACTGGATACCACATTTCATCAGTTGATTTTTGAACATGCCGGTAACGATTATCTGACGGCCAGCTATACACGCTACATCGGTAAGATTGCCGCATTGCGAACCCATTTGGCGAAGCTGCCACAGCATACTGAGCTCTCCTTCGATGAGCATTCGAAAATCGCTATTGCCGTTCGCGAAGGTGACATGGCCAAAATCAAATCTCTTCTCACAGCGCATATTGACCGCACCAGACAAGCCTACAAAAGCGCCGCCATCGTCCTCGAAGGAGCGACCGCATCCTAGCAAAAACGTAGCTTCGTTGTGACGGGGGCGGGCCAGAACGGCGCCGCCCCTTTCTTTTGGGCACCTCACCGTCTTTTCTTTTTCAGTTGACATCTGAGATATCAGATGCCAATCAAAAAGCGGGAGGAAGCTTATATGACGCCAGCAATGAAACCTGACTCACTGGGGCTACAGCCACTGATCCAACTGGATCGGGTTGGCAAAAGCTTCGGCACGAACATTGTTTTGGATGGCGTCAACTTTGAATTGAGACCCGGCGAAGTTCACGCGCTATGCGGGGAAAACGGCGCCGGAAAATCCACCTGTCTCGGCCTGTTTTATGGACTTCACCAACCTTCTGCTGGGCGTATCCTGTGCGACGGCAAGGAACAGCGGGTCGAAAGCCCGTCGCATGCGCAATCCCTGGGCATCGGCTGTGTTTTCCAAGAGCTCAGCCTCGCTGGCGCGCTCTCTGTTGCGGAAAACATCTACGCGGGCCGCGTGCCCACCCGGTTTGGCGTAGTTGACTGGCCTGAACTGCGCCGCCGTGCGGAGGCGTTGCTGGCGGAATTCGGTCTGGATATCGACGTCTCAACACCCGTGGAAAACTTGCCAATTAGCTCCCGCCAGATTGTTGAAATCGCCAAGGCGCTGTCGTTGAATTCCCGCGTCCTTTTGCTGGATGAACCGACATCGGCATTGGCACCCGACGAAGTAGACGCACTATTCGAAGTCCTAAAGTCCCTGACAAAGAAAGGGATTGGCATCGTCTATGTCAGCCACCATATGGCCGAGATTTTCCAGATATCGGATCGCATTACCGTTTTGCGAGATGGGCGCCACATCAGCACTTTACCGGTTTCGGAAACTTCTCAGGAACAAGTCGTTGCCGAGATGATCGGCGGCGCTCACCCCGGTGATGTCACGCGGTCAGGTAAGGTTAACGGTGAAGAGGTTTTGCAGGTCCAAGACCTAACCCATCTAGGTGAATTCGAAGACATTTCTTTCTCCATTAAAGCCGGAGAGATTGTAGGGATGGCAGGGTTGATGGGCGCTCGCCGCAGCGAGATTGTTCGATCGATTGTCGGGCTGATGCATGGCGCGACCGGGGAGATCAGACTTCACGGCAAGCCTGTTAACTTTGCGTCCTTGCGGCAGGCGATGCGTGCTGGAGTTGGGTTTGTTCCCGAGGAACGCAAGACTGAAGGCCTCTTTCTGGAGCAATCACTCAGCGACAACCTGATCGCGGCTAGTCTTTCCGATCATGCGTCTGCTGGGCTCATGCGTTCGGGCTCGATCAAAGCAGCCAGCCAAGCAGCCATTGACGCCTTCAGTGTCAAAACCAGCGGGATTAACGAACTTGTTGGTGATCTCTCAGGGGGCAATCAACAAAAGATAATGTTGGCCAAGTGGCTCAAACGCGCGCCAGCTCTTCTCATTATTGAGGAGCCCACAAAAGGGGTCGATGTCGGAGCCAAATTCCAAATCCACACGGAACTGTTGCGTCGAGCTGCAGAGGGAATGGCCATCCTCGTCGTGTCATCCGATTTTCCCGAACTTGTCTCTCTCTCAACCCGCATCCTTGTCGTCCACGACGGTCGCCTCATGGGAGACATCGCAGCCGCTGAGACAACCGAAACCACGCTTCTTCAAATGGCCGCTGGAAATTCCGTTCCAATTGTGGACGCACCCCAAACCAATCAATCAGGAGTCGCGACGTGACCATGACCGCTCAAGCCAACTTGCCCATGAAGCGTCCGCTGCTGCGCCGTGTTCTACAAGCTTTTGTCGATATTCGTGAACTGACGCTGATCGTTCTGATCGCCGCCATCATCATCGTGATGTCCAACGTTAATCCCTATTTCCTCAGCTTCTCGAACTTTCGAGCCGTGGCCGTGGGCATGGCCCCCACCGCGATCATCGTGATCGGTATGGCGATCCTACTTGCATCCGGCGGATTCGATCTTTCCGTTGGATCGGTTATGGCTTTGTCTTCTACCGTCGTAGCCATGCTGCTTTTGACTGGCATGCCAATTCCGCTCGCTGTGGTATGCGGATTAGTGTTGGGTGGAATTGTCGGGGTAGTGAACGGTTTGCTCGTGACCGGCCTCGGGATCAATCCGCTTATCGCGACCCTCGGCACGATGTCGATCGCGCGAGGCATCGCTCTTGTCCTGACCGAAGGTTTTTCTGTCTCAAGCCTGCCGGCATCATTTGCCTGGATCGGCAAAGCTGACATAGGCGGCTTTCCGGTAATCGTCTTGTTCACCATTCTGCTCGTCGTTCTGTTTGACCTGGCCGTCCGTCATACGCGCTTTTTCCGTCAGGTCTATTTCATCGGCGCCAATGAAAAGGCCGCGATGTTGTCAGGCATCCATGTCACACGCGTACGTATCATTCTGTACGCACTGACCGGTATTCTGGCTGCTTTGGCGGGTGTATTGCTGGCCTCCCGCCTGATGAGCGGCACGCCCACGGCAGGAAACGGTATCGAACTTCAGGTTCTGGCAGCGGCTGTCATCGGTGGCGCATCTCTACGCGGCGGCGAAGGTACTATTCTTGGTGCTTTCCTCGGCGTCGTTTTCGTTGCGTTGATCAACAACACTATGACGATGCTGGCTGTATCGATCTACTGGCAGATGATCGTCATCGGCGGTGTACTCGTTACAGCGGTCGCCTTGGACATGCTGATCCGAAGCAAACGGGGCTAATCCCGAAGCTTTCCAAAACTCAACAACAACCAAAGATCCAAAACAGGGAGACTACGATGACTGAATTGAACGTGAATCGGCGCAGGCTGCTGACAGCGGGCACCACCGCTGGATTGGCCGCAGCGTTCGGACTGCCCATGCTGTCCAAAGAAGCCATGGCGCAAGCGGCCGGCAAGGAGTATGTGTTCCTGTCCATCGTCACGCAGGTGCCGTTCTGGGTGGACTATCGAAATGCAATGGAAGACCTTGAGGAACTGATGGGCATCAAGGCCACATTCACGGGCCCCTTGGATTTCGACACGGCCGCACAAGCACGCCAATTGGATGAACTGATCGCAAGACGTCCCGCAGGCATCCTTATCTTCCCCGGTGATCCGGCCACTCTGGCCCCCGGCGTCGAACGTGCGGTCGAAGCGGGCATTCCGGTCACATGTTGTATTGGCGATATTCCCGACAGCCCCCGGTCCACATTCCTTGGTATCAATGGCGTTCAGGCAGGACGTGTCGGCGGCGAAATGCTCGCGCAAGCGATTGGCGGGAAAGGCAAGGTTATCCTCGGCACTTTCCCTGCGCCCTCCACATTGGAGCGGGTCGAGGGGTACAAACAAATCTTTGCTGAGAAATACCCGGATATCGAAGTGGTCGACGTCGTCAACGATAAGGCCGACCCTTCCTATGCGCCGACAGCCTACCTTCAGGCAATTCAGGCGAACCCGGATATTGTTGGCATTGGCGGCACGGACGGCGACAGCGGCAAAGGCGCGGCAATTGCAATCAATGAGGCGGGACGCAAGGACATCAAGATCGTCGCGATGGACCGAAATGATGATATGCTTCCCTATATCGAAGACGGCACAATTCACGGCGCTGTGGCTCAGAAATCCTATCTTGAGATCTTTCTCGCCTTCCACATGATGCATTGGCAGAACACTGACGCGCTGAAGGTCTTGCCCGATTGGAAGGCGGCTGGCATCAATCCTCTACCCGAGCGCGTTGAAACCGGGGTTATGCCGATTACTGCCGAGAACGTCGTCCAGTTCAAGCACACCTAAGCGATTGTCCCGGTGCATTCTATCGCGCCGGGAAACCGATAGGAGGGGGTTAAATGTTGGACCGATGGAGCGTTCTTCACCTGCAGCAAAACGATCTGCGGCTGACACTCCTGCCCGGCATCGGGGGCCGCTTATGGGATATAAACTTCCAAGGTCGCTCCCTCCTATTTCAGAACGCAGATCTCGACGGTTTGGATGTCGATGACACACGGCTTACTGATCTGCCCACACGCTCTCCACAATTTGGTTTTCCACTCTGGGGCGGCGAGAAGACTTGGATCGCCCCAGATGCGTCCTGGGTAAGCGGCGCTCCGTTTCCCGTGTTGGACAGCGGCTCTTACCAGATCACTTCTAGAAGCAGCACTCGTATCGACATGACCAGCGCATTATGCCCGACCTCGCACTTGTCAGTGTCGCGCCGCATCACGCTGACCTCTGCGGAAAGCTGGGAAATAGAACACATCGTGGTCAACCATGGGACCTCGTCGCGCCTGACTGGCATTTGGTCAGTCATGATGCTTAACACCCCCACCAAAATCGGTGTCGAGTTGGAAGACCCCGCGTTTTATCCTGTTTTTGGCTCTTCCGAAGGGATGATAGCGACGCGCGGCAATGGCATTGTCGTGGATTGCAACAGACAGCAGGAATTCAAAGTCGGGTTACCGAACCCCAACGGTCGTACACTGATGCGGTGCGGCCCTAACACCCCGTTGCTAATGTGCTCGGTACCAGAACCTCAACAGGGCGATCAATTTGCACACGACTATCCGTTTGAGGTCTTTAATTCAGCCGATTACGCCTATTGCGAAGCGGAGTGGCACTCCCCGGCACGCAACCTCGCACCGAATGAAACGCTGAGTTTTCGGCAAACGTTCCGCGTCTTGACGGATGAAGATGCAACCCAAATGCCATTGGGACTCGCAAACAACAAGGAGTTCCTGTCATGCATGTCTTGATTACAGGCGCAGGCGGGCATCTCGGCCGCAAACTCTTCAACGCGCTAGAAAGCGACTCCGATTACACCGTCTCTGGCATCGACATCCGTCCCGTTGATCATCCCGACATTCACACAGCAGACCTGTCCGACGACAGCAGTTGGGTCAGTTTGCTTAAGGGAGTGGACGTTATCGTGCATCTAGCTGGTGACCGAGAGCCCTCCGCCACTTGGGCCTCGGCGATCAAACACAATATGGATGCAACGCTTTCTCTCTATCACCATGCGGCAGCCATGGGCGTCAGCCGCGTGGTTCTTGCCAGCTCTAACTGGGTTCACGGCGACAAAAGGTTCACGCATCAGGTGCTCAACAGCACGACACCACCAGGGCCAGTAAACGCCTACGGCATGTCAAAGCTATTCTGTGAACGGACAGGGGCCTATTTCGCCGAGCATCACGGACTGTCGGTCATCTGCTTGCGCATCGGCTGGACGCAATGGACTCACGGCAACCAACCCGGCACACACATGGCGATGGGCCGGTGGGGTCAGGAAATGTGGTTGAGTGATCGGGACTTTCTAAGCGGAATGCGCGCCGCAATAGATGCCAAGGGTATTTCCTTCGCAGCCCTCAACCTAATGTCAGATAACCCGGGGATGCGCTGGAATATCACCGAAACACGGCAAGCGATTGGCTACTCTCCAATGGATGGAAGCCCCGCGAAAATAACATTGGGCATTTCCTTGAGATCCATGCTGCAGCGGCTGTTTACAGTCCGGCTCCCTAGTTATTTCACGACACGTTTTCCAGATTGGTAGAGTATAAGGCCCGGACATTGTTGCGCCTCGCATTCAGTTTCCGAAACCTCGCACCGAAGTAAGCGCTGAAAAGGTCATCTTTGTCCGCTTCGCGGTAGACGGAGAGCGACATAACGAGCGCCAGATTTGGCAACCATTGATGTTTGATACTTCGATAACAAACTGCAAACGTCGCTGAACGGGTGTTATCTGAAGCGATCTCTGGTTGAGTGCGAGCCTTATCTGCGGACCGAACGAACCATCATTTCAACCCCTCAGATATCATCCTTCCCACCACTTTCCTTTCGTGGGCCAGCGGGATTTGGACAAGCCAAACGCCCTTGGCCGTCAGGGCGAGGGCGCGGCCCTCCCCCTCGGGCAACGCTATTAGACAGGACCGTGTCCTCGGCCGTGCCTGCGGGCCGCACCACCCCTATCGAATAGCATTGCCTCGCCCCCTCCCGCGTTCGCCACGTGGCAGATCGGCAGAATCAGGCAGCTTCGCTGTCTGATCTGCAAATCAGCCCTGATTTTCCATAAGGGAAGCCAGATCAAACGAAACTGTCTGCAGGAGCCTTAAAATGGGATATTTGGGTCAGTCTAAGACGCGAAGGCCAACATCAATTGATGTCCAACATCGGGGGTGCCTTCCGGTGTCGAACGTTCACCCCGTTTCTGGTCCAACTGTGACGGTTGGGTCAGGTTCTTGTGACGTTCAACAGGAAACCAGTGGCGGACCGAGGAGGATTCGAACCCCCGACCCCTTGATTCGTAGTCAAGTACTCTATCCAGCTGAGCTATCGGTCCGCGTTGGTGAGGCGGTATGTAGACCCACGTCAGAGGACGTGCAAGCCGATTCTTCAAAAAACTTTTAAAAAGTCACGTCGCCCTGCGGCAGCCTGATTTCAAAGGTGGTTCCCTCCGGTCCGGTCTGGGTCAGAACCAAGTCGCCACCATGTCCACGCACCAGTTCTTGCGAGATGGCAAGCCCAAGGCCCGAGCCTCCTTTGCGCACCCCGCCTTGAAACGGAGTGAACAGGTTTTCGCGCGCTCGCGGCGGCAAACCAGGGCCGTTATCCCTGATCTCTACGCACCAGTCATTGTCGTGTACGCAGCCGGCAATCGTGATTCGGCCCGGCTTTCCGGACGCCACCAGCGCCTGACGCGCGTTGCGCACCAGGTTCATCATCACGCGGAAAATCTGTTCGGGATCTGCGCGCGCCACGAGGTCTTTCGGAACCTCGTTCACAATCTCGACACAGGCATCAGCAATAGCGAGCTTTTCACTTGCCACAACATCCTCGGCCACGTCGCGCAAAGGCACCATTGTCAAGGTCGGTGCCGGCTCTTCCGCCCGACCAAACGCCAGCGTGTTTTCACACAGAGACACAGCCCGCGTGATCGAGTTGACCAGCTTCGGCGCCATGCGCCGCACCAGCGGATCATCGCTGGCCTCGATCCGATCAGTGAACAGCTGCGCCGACGTCAGGATGTTACGCAGGTCATGGCTGACCTTAGCCACAGCACCACCCAGCTGCGCCAGTCGTTCGCGCTGCTTCAAAGCTTGCGTCAGTTCGGTCTGTAACTGCTGCAGCGCCTCTTCAGCTTCGCGCAACTCGGTCACTTTGGAATTGGGCGAGATGATCCCGCGGGCATCTTCGGGGGCGCTTGCATAGCGCTGCATGTACCCCACGACGCCCTTGATCGGCTTCACCAGAACAACGCGCACGGCAAGGAACAGGAAAAACGCGGTGATAATTGAAATGACAAAGGACAGGCCCAGAATACGCAGGCCATAATCGGTCATCGCCATCCGCAGAGGCTTGCTGTCTGTCGTGACCTCGATCAGAAGACCTGCATCTTTGACCGGCTCACCAATCACGCGAATGACTTCGTTTTCAGGTGTGAACAGGCGCGACATGGCGTCCCGGATTAAAATCCACGGTCCGGCATCGCGCAGATCATAGGTATTGGCGATCTGTTCGGGAATAGGCGAGGACAGCATCAGCTGTCGAATTTCATCGCGCCGCAGCACCACATTATACACGCCCGCGTTGACCAACAATTCGGCCTCAAGATCCTCGGCCAGCATGTCATCAGCCAACAAGGCCAGCGAAGCGATCTGCGCACGCTCTAACCGGTTCAACAGGAAGTCTTCGCGAAACCGGGCAATCGAGGGGACAAAAATCAAAATCTCGGCCAACATTACGAAGACCGTCGTCAGGATCAGAAATCGGCCCGACAGCGAGTTCACTATACGCTCCTTTTCCGGTTAGGGTATCCAGCGTTGGACGAACCCGACCACTCGTTTAACCATTTGATTCTCAAACAGCCTTGGCGTGAAATAGGCACCTGCCACGCGTTTGTTAAGCTCTCCGATCGTCGGATAGGGCGAAATCATCGCAGCGATCTGCCCCATCTTCAGATTATTGGCGAGCGCCAGCGACCACAAGTTGATCAATTCGCCCGCCTGATGACCCACGATTGTGGCACCCACGGGACGGCCTTTTACGACCATGACCTTAATGAAGCCTTTCGTCTTGCGTTCGGTTATGGCGCGATCGTTATGGTGATAGTCAAAGCGCGCGATCTCTACCCTGTCGCCATGCTGGTCGCGGGCTTGCGCCTCGGTCAGGCCGACCTGCGCCAGCTCCGGGTCCGTATAGGTGGCCCAGGGGATATGTGTCGTTTTTGCCTTGGATGGCAGGCCAAACAAGGCCGAGCGGATGATGATCCCGGCATGATACCCGGCCACATGGGTGAATTGCAGCCCGCCCGCCACGTCGCCGATGGCATAGACCTTGCGGTTCGTGGTGCGCAGCGAGGCGTCCACCTTAATCCCGGTACGGGTTGGTTCGATCCCGGCGGCTTCCAGATTAAGGCGGTCGGTATTGGCCGTGCGCCCGGCGGCGATCAGCAGATGCGAGCCGGTGTAGATATCGCCATTCTCGGTCACGACATCGACCAGTCCGTTATTGTCCCTGATTTGGGCAACCATCGCCTGTTCATGCAGGGCTACACCTTCGGCGCGCAAAGTGTCCAACACAACAGCCGCCGCGTCAGGGTCATCCTTGCCCAGCGCCTGCATGCCTTCGATCACGGTCACCTCGCAACCAAGACGGATATGGGCCTGTGCCATCTCAAGCCCGATAGGGCCACCACCAATGATCAGCAGATGCTCGGGTTTTTCACGCAGCTCGAATATGGTTTCGTTGGTGTAATATGGCACCTGATCCAAACCCGGGATCGGCGGCACCAAAGGCGACGAGCCGGTGGCAATCACCACCCGTCGCGCAGTGATCAAGTGATCGCCCGCCTGCACCTGCGTGGGGGATACAAAGCTGCCGAATTCGCGTATCACTTTGACTCCGAAGCCTTCAAAGCGTTCCTGGCTGTCCATCGGTTCGATCTGGGATATCACGTCACGGACGTGATCCTTGGCAGCCGCATAATCCACTTGCGGCATCACGTCTACCACACCCATGGCTGCGGCATGGGCCTGCCCATAAGCTGTCTTGCCGCTGGCGATCAGCGCCTTGGAAGGTACACAGCCAAAATTCAGGCAGTCACCGCCCATCTTGTGACCTTCCAGCAAGATGACGTCGGCCCCCATCTGACTAGCCCCGGCAGCAACGGACAAGCCACCCGACCCGGCCCCGATCACCAGGATATCCGTCTTCAGTTCTTGCATGAGTTCAGGTGTCCTTTTTGCCGCGCAGGGCTTTGATAACTATCGGCAACGCGGCCAGCGCACACAAGCCCAGGATGGGGCCGATAACGAAGGGTTCCCACAGCAACGAGACATCCGGCGTCTCGCCGCGGTCGAACACGCCACCTAAACCGACACCGATCCAGGTGTACACGATGCCGCCCGGAATGATGCCCAGCGCTGTGGTGATCAAGAAGTTGCGGAATTTCACTCCCACCAGCGCTGGCACCAGATTGGCGACAAAAAACGGCACAACCGGCACAAGACGCAGCAGGAACAGCACCGAGATTTCGTTCTCGCGCAGGCCGTCCTTGAGCTTTTTCACGGTGCCTTCCGAAGCCTCCAGCCGTGCGGTCAGGGATTCACCCAGCCCCCAACGCGCGGCCAGAAAGATCGCCGATGCACCGATGGTAGCTGCAAATACGTTAAAAACGGTTCCGGCAAAAAGGCCGAACAGAAACCCTCCGGTCATGGACGCCACAGCCGCGCCGGGCAGCGAAAAGGCGACGATGACGATGTAGATCGCCACAAAAGCACCCGCCATGGACCAATAATTCGCATCCCGCCACGCCAAAAGGGCTTCGCGGTTGTCACGCAACGTCTCGAACGTCAGATAATCGCCCAACGTAAAGAACCCCACCGCAGCCACGGCGAGAATCACCAGCAAAGGTACGTGTCGCGCAAGCCCTCTGCGCGGGGTCTGGGTGGTTTCGCTCATCAAGCCGTCCGGTTTGGTGCGTTTCATTCTGCCCCCAACATGCGCCGCGCGGGACCCATGCAACAGGGACCTCACGCGGCGTTGATGCAAATGACGGGTAATGTGAGGGTTTGAGGCCATAAAACCGCTATTTTGAAACCTTTTGCGTGACGCCGTACCAGAATTGTTGCAAAAGGCGTCAAAACCCCCACCTAGGGGTTTGACTTACCCACCGCTACCCAGTAGAGGACGGGCTTCGAACACTAGGGCCAGGCGAATCCGCGCCGCACCCCACCGCATAGATTGGAGACGGAGCGATGAAACGCACCTATCAGCCTTCGAACCTGGTTCGCAAACGCCGCCACGGTTTCCGCGCGCGCATGGCCACCAAGGCCGGCCGCAAGATCCTGAACGCACGTCGCGCACGCGGCCGCAAATCGCTGAGCGCATAAACCGCTCACCGATCAGGTTATGAACATGACGCCGCCGGAGGCCCCTGAGGATGGTAAGAACCAGCCGAGGGTCAAGCCCCCGGCGGCGTCCGTTTGCGTGCCTGAAACATTGACTGTTCTCAAGAAGCGATCCGATTTCCTGAAAGCCGCCCGCGCGCGCAGGCAGGGCACCTCGTCCATGATGGTGCAGGCGCGAAAACGTGCTGCGGATGAAGCTACGGGGATTCGCGTTGGGTTCACCTGTTCCAAGAAGGTTGGGAATGCGGTGGCGCGCAACCGCGCCAAGCGGCGCCTGCGCGAAGCTGCCAGCGCGGTTCTGCCCGCACAGGGTCAGAATGGTTGGGACTACGTGCTGATCGGCCGCGCCGAGGTCACTGCCGCGCGCCCGTATGAAGCTTTGCTGGATGATCTGCGCTATGCCCTGCGCAAAATTCACAGTGCGCGGAAATGACTCTGCTGTCTCATATCTTTGCCCTACCCGTTCGGGCCTATCGGCTGGTGTTCAGCCCCTGGGTTGGCTTCAATTGCCGCTATCAGCCCACTTGCTCGGCCTATGCGCTGGAAGCATTGGAAAAGCACGGCGCCATCAAAGGCGCGTGGCTGACCGCCCGGCGGATCGGGCGCTGCCATCCTTGGGGTGGTGACGGGTATGACCCGGTTCCAGAGCAAAAACCAAAAGACTAGAGCAGACGTGTTTCAAAGAATAGCGGTCTTAACTCGGCCTTAAAGCAAGGTTGCCCTGCGTCGTGTGTGTACGGGTCGGAATTTCCTCGCGGTCCAACTTGCCAGAAATGGTGTGGAACACGTCTTCAAGAAATACCGGGTCATCAAAGTAAAACGTGTGTCCGGAATTGATACCGCCGTCAAAACCGCCTTGTTTAAAGCGCGCCGCGCAATACACATTGGCGGCCTTGCTATGCAGCGGCCTGTTCATACCACTCCGCCCAACCCTTGGTGCAACCCCGATCCGTTTGACCGCAGATATCGACAGTACGTCATCCATTGTATTGTAGTAATTCGTCAGTCGCACGCAGTGACGATAAAGCGATGAAGACTTGGAGCTCTCCGGATCAAGCGATTTGACAGACAGATCTCCAGCCACCAACATAACCTGGCTGACTGACCAGCTTTTGCTGGCAATTCGGGCTCGGTCATCGGCATCATCAAATGCCTCGCGCACCACATAGCTGCCCATCGAATGTGCCAGTACGTGCAAGTCGATCCGACACTCTGGTCGTTGCATCTCAGAAAACATCGCGACGCCGTCCCTCACCAGCCGGAAGGCCGATTGCTTGGCATCCATCCGGTCCTCCAAGTAATTCAAGGCCGAATCCGCACTGGGCCAGTCAAAGCTCACAACAACGCCTTTGAAGCCGTGTTCTTTTAGCCCTGCTTTGATTTTGCGGTGCCGCACAAGAACTTCCGCCTGAGAGTTATTGAACCCATGCACGTAGAACACGATGTCACCCTCGGTATAAGGGTTCGTCGTACCACCCTGAGCGGCCAATATGACCTTGTCGCGCCATTCTCGCTTTGTGATCTTGTGCGACAGCATCATATCATCCGCGCTTTCCGGAATTTCCAGAAAATGGCTGGCTGCAGGCTCGTTAGAAAAGCCGTTTCCGCTTTTGCCGCGGGCAACAAAGGCATAGTCCATAATAATCTCCTCGATAAATGACGCCCTTTTATCACAGGTCAACAATGCCCCAAAATCTACAATCCGGCTTATCGCGCTTGCCCGCTTGCCATATCGACTGTAACCACGGCGCATGTTTGACGAAACTGACGATATCCACCCGCTCTTTGCTGGCGCGCCCTCGACCACCGAGTTTAAGAAGCTGCGCAAACGCATCGTTCGCCAGACCCGTGAAGCCATTGAGCATTACGGAATGGTGGACCCGTCCTCCCATGACAAGGACGGCAAACCGCCCCGTTGGCTGGTCTGCCTGTCGGGTGGCAAGGACAGCTATACCCTGCTTGCGGTTCTCTATGAACTAAAGTGGCGCGGATTGCTGCCGGTCGATCTGTTGGCCTGTAATCTGGATCAGGGTCAGCCTGGTTTTCCCGCCACGGTCCTGCCCGACTTTCTGGAACGCATGGGCGTGCCTCACCGCATTGAATATCAAGACACCTATTCCATCGTTGTGGATAAGGTTCCGCAGGGCCGTACGTTTTGCGCCCTGTGCTCACGCCTGCGCCGGGGCAACCTGTACCGGATCGCCCGCGAAGAAGGTTGCTCAGCCGTGGTTCTGGGCCATCATCGGGACGACATTCTGGAAACGTTCTTCATGAACCTCTTCCACGGCGGGCGTCTGGCCACGATGCCACCGAAACTGGTGAACGAAGAAGGCGATCTGTTCGTGTTCCGCCCACTGGCCCACGTGGCCGAGACCGATTGCGAGAAATTCGCCACCTCGATGAACTATCCGATCATCCCCTGCGATTTATGCGGCAGCCAGGACGGCTTGCAGCGTCAGCAGGTGAAACAGATTCTGGATCAGTGGGAAAGAAACAGCCCCGGTCGACGCCAAGTGATGTTTCGGGCACTGACCAACGCGCGACCGTCGCATCTGTTGGACCCAAAACTGTTCGATTTCGCCAACCTTGCGCTAAACCCCGGCAAAAAAGACGAAAATTCGGACGAAATTCCTCAGCTGCGTTAACGTCTGACTCAGATTGGTTTTCTACGGTTGCCCAATACGTGCTTTGCCAAACGTAGAGGCCAAGAAAACCGATGTGGAAACATATCAAATTCGACCGCGTTCTTGATGCTCTTGCTTCTGTTCTGAGCGGCCCTGCCGCGCTGGCCTTTGTGCCCGCCATCAGTTTGGCGGCGTTCTGGATCGGCGGGGAACGGGCGTTGGTGGTTGCCGCCCTCGTTTTACCCTTGATATTCGCAGGCGCGGCCACATTTGACGACCGCGCCTACAGGCAGCTTCAGCAGCGCAACCCTCCTGGTGGCATGATGGCGGTAGACAGCTTTTACAACGAGCTGGAAGGCATGTTCGAAAAGGCAGTAACCGATGGTGCGGATTCGGCTTGCCTTCTAATCGCCCTGGATGACTATTCCGACTTTCTCGATCTTCACGGCAATTCGGCGGCAAATCATCTGACTAATCAATTTGGCAGCCGCATTCTTTCTGTTATCCGAACACAGGATATCGCGACCCGCCTGGAACCTAACAAAATCGCAATCGGCCTGCATCCATCCCACCAATTGGATCTGGAGGCCTGCATTCAGATGGCGGGGCGCATTCAGGCCGTCGTTGAAGAACCCTTTACACTCAATGGTGCTGGTGTCTACGTTTCCTGTTCAATCGGATTCAGCCTGCTGAGTAGCGTCCCTAAGGATCAGTACGAGGATTGGGTCGACGCCGCAAAAGCCGCCTTGGGCGAGGCGCAGCGGAACGGGCCGTCGACCATTCGCGCGTTTTCCAGCGAAACACAGCGTCGATCACGCATTCGCGCCAATCTTCGCAAAGAGTTTGAGGACGCGCTCGACAATGGTGAGATACGCCCTTGGTTCCAGCCACAAATCTCAACCGACACAGGTCGCGTTACGGGTTTCGAGGCTCTGGCCCGCTGGGAACACCCGCAAAAGGGTGTACTAAGTCCACAGGTATTCTTGCCGTTCGCTGAGCAGGCCGAGTTGATGGAGAAATTCGGTCAGGCGATGCGGCACCATGCTTTCGCCGCGATGCGCGATTGGGATCGCGCCTCGGTCGTGGTTCCCCGGATCGGCGTGAATTTCTCATCTGATGAACTGCGCGATCCAGCGTTGATCGACCGCCTGAAATGGGAGTTGGACCAGAATGATTTGACACCGGACAGGTTGGCGGTGGAAGTTCTGGAAACCGTGTTCTCGCGCCGCCCCGACGATGTGATTACCCGCAACGTGACCAGCATGGCCAAGTTGGGGTGCTGCATCGATCTGGACGATTTTGGCACCGGCCACGCATCTATTGCTTCGATCAAGCGCTTTGATGTTTCGCGGATCAAAATTGACCGCTCTTTCGTCGCCAAGGCAGATCGCGACGCCAGCCAGCAACAACTGGTCAGCGCAATACTGACGATGGCCGAGCGGCTGAATGTCGAAACGCTGGCCGAAGGGGTTGAGACCCAAGGCGAGCATGCCTTGATGGCGCAATTGGGGTGCGATCATGTTCAAGGGTTCGGAATTGGCAAGCCAATGCCCTTTGAAAAGACGCTGAATTGGATCGCGGCACATCAGAACAAGGTCAACGGAATGCCGAAGATCGGGCGCAAGACAGGACCGTAATCGCTGATTTACGCCACAGAAACGCGATCCAAAAGGAAATGACGGGCGAATCCGCTTGACCTTTGGGCTTGCACTCTGTTGAACCCACCGGGTGTGTTTCACTGCTTAAGGTGGCTGTCCCCGATGGACGATCAGAACAAGAATCTCATCCTTGCAACCGTGCTCAGCTTTATCGTGATCCTTGTTTGGTTCGTGCTGTTTCCCCCGCCGGAGCAGACACTCACACCAGACGAGGTTGAGATTGCCACCGCCGAGGGTAATGAGGTTCAGACGCCCAGCGCCGCAGGTACTGTGGGTGAGGCGACGGCGGCCGCAGAAGAAACCCTGCCTGAAGAGCAAGCCCCACGGGTTGAAATCGACACCCCCCGGCTGAAGGGCAGTCTGTCGCTGTCGGGCGGACGGATCGATGAGCTGTTCCTGAAGGACTACAAGGTCTCGATCGAAGAAGGGGCACCGATTGTCGAATTGCTGTCTCCGGTTGGCTCGGACTCGGCTTACTATGCCCTGTATGGCTGGGCGCCGGGAACCGGTGTGGCAGGCGCGGATGTGCCCGGCCCGAACACGTTGTGGACGGTCGAAAGCGGCGAAACGCTGGACGTCGACGCTCCGGTCACACTGAAATGGGAAAACGACAAAGGTCTGACCTTCCGCCGCATGATCTCGGTGGACGAAAACTATATGTTTACGGTCACCCAGTCGGTCGAAAACAATACCCAGGCCGAGGTTGGCATGGCCCCCTATGGCATCCTGGCCCGCCACGGCATTGGCGAGGATGGCGGTCTGCCCGGTCTGAAGAACTTTTTCATCCTGCATGAAGGCGTAATCGGCATGGCCGACGGCACGTTGGCCGAGATTGACTATGGCGATGTCCGCGATTTTGATATCGACCCGAACGAGCGCGCGCAAGCCGAGGTCTATCAGGTCAAAGAAGATGGTTGGATCGGATTTACCGATCACTATTGGATGACCACACTGATCCCGGAACCGGGAACACCGTTCAAGGCCGCAGCAAAATACGACGAACGCCGCAAGATATACCAAACCGAAACAGTGCTGCCGACCCTGACGGTCGCCCCCGGCGCTACCGAAGAGGTCACCACACAGCTGTTCGCAGGTGCTAAGGAATGGGAAACCATCCGCGAATATCAGTCGGAAGGCGTACAGAAATTCATCGACAGCATCGACTGGGGTTGGTTCTTTTTCCTGACCAAACCGATCTTCTGGCTGCTGCACAATATCAACGCGTTGATCGGCAATATGGGGTGGTCGATCATCGGCCTGACCCTGATCATCAAGGCGATCCTGTTCCCGTTGGCGTATAAGTCCTACGTCTCGATGGCAAAGATGAAAGAGCTTCAGCCGCAGATGGAAGCCCTGAAAGAGGCAGCAGGCGATGATCGTCAGAAGATGCAGCAAGGCATGATGGAGCTGTACAAGAAGGAAAAGGTGAACCCCGCCGCAGGCTGTCTGCCGATCCTGATGCAAATCCCGATCTTCTTCTCGCTGTACAAAGTGATCTTCGTCACCATTGAACTGCGTCAAGCGCCGTGGTTTGGCCCGTTCCGGGATCTCAGCGCGCCGGACCCGACCTCGATCATGAACCTGTTTGGACTGCTGCCGTTTGCCGGTCCGCAGCCCGACACGATCATGGCACTGATCTTTATTGGTATCCTGCCGCTGTTGCTGGGTATCTCGATGTGGCTGCAGCAAAAGCTGAACCCGGCGCCAACCGATCCGACGCAGGCGATGATCTTTGCCTGGATGCCGTGGGTCTTCATGTTCATGCTGGGCAGCTTTGCGAGTGGTCTGGTTGTCTACTGGATCGCGAACAACACGATCACGTTCACCCAGCAGTACCTGATCATGCGCAGCCAAGGCTTTAAGCCGGACGTGTTCGGCAACATTAAGTCCAGCTTCAAGCGCACGCCGAAAACGGATGATAAATGACAGCTGAAGTGACCCAGCTTTGGCGGCATCCGATCAAAAGCCATGGTCGCGAAGCCGTCGAAACCGTAAACGTGACCCCCGGGCAGACCATGCCCGGGGATCGCGTTTGGGCGGTTGCGCATGAGGCATCCAAAGCGGATGGTTCAAAATGGGTCCCTTGCGCCAACTTCAGTCGCGGCGCAAAAGCACCACAGTTGATGGCGATTTCAACGCAATCAAACGGCGACACACTGACATTGTCCCACCCGGATCGCCCTGACCTGACCTTTGCCCCAGACAGTGAGCAACAGGCGTTTCTGGATTGGGTCCAGCCCCTAATGCCCGCAAACCGCGCGGCCTCGGCACGGATCATTCGGGTTCCAGGGCGCGGGATGACCGACAGTGATTTCCCTTCAATCAGCCTGTGCAACCTGGCATCGCATCGTGCGGTCGGACAAAAGCTGGGCCAAGATTTGTCGGTGCGCCGCTGGCGAGGCAACATCTGGTTCGACGGCCTGCCCTTGTGGGAAGAATTCGACTGGCTGGGTCGTGAGGTTCAGATCGGCGAGGCCGTGCTTCGCGTACGCGAGCGCATCACCCGCTGTTTGGCAACCACAGCCAACCCTGACACAGGTGTACGCGATACCGATACATTGGGCGCACTTGAAACCTGGGGTCACCAGGATTTCGGCGTCTATGCCGAAGTTCTTGAAGGCGGCGCAATCTCGGTTGGCGATAAGGTAGAATTGTTATGAGCCCCCTCCCCTTTCCTTTAGCCGAAAACCCCGATGAATTCGCGTTGGAGCGCGGACGCAAATTGTTTGCGGGCGAGTCTGAATTCGTCAAGGGCGTGGTCGCCATGGATGGCCTACCTGCGCCGGATCGGCTTGAGGTTTGCTTTGCCGGCCGTTCCAATGTGGGCAAATCCAGCCTGATCAACGCGCTAACGGGTACCAAGGGACTGGCGCGCGCTTCGAACACTCCGGGCCGCACGCAAGAGATCAACTTCTTCACTCAAGGCCCCGAACTATATCTGGTCGACCTGCCCGGTTATGGCTACGCCAATGCGCCGGTGAAGGTGGTGGAAAAGTGGCAGCGGTTGCTGAAACAGTACCTGAGCGGACGTCAGACCTTGCGCCGGGCCTTTGTCCTGATCGACGCGCGCCATGGGGTAAAGCCGGTGGATGCCGAGATCATGAAGCTGCTGGACACCAGCGCTGTGACTTTTCAATGCGTTCTGACCAAGGCAGACAAAGTCAAAGCCAAAGAACGCGAAAAGGTGCTGGAACAAGTACGCGGCGCATTGTCGAAACATCCTGCGGCCTTTCCTGAAATCGTGCTGACCTCGTCCGAAAAAGGCGATGGCATTCCGACCTTGCGCTCGATCATCGCGCATCTGGAATGACTCTGCCGCTTCGTCTCTTTGCCCTGTTGCCCACACTGGCGCTGTTGCTGACCGGTGTGATTCCGCAGGGCTGGATGCCCACAATGGGCAATGACGGCAAGGTGTTGCTGGTTCTCTGCACCGGCGAAGGCACGGTCGAACAATGGGTCGATCTGAACCCGGACGATCCCATACACGACGACACTGACGAGCGCGCAATGTGCCCCTTCGCGGGGCTGACCGCAGATGTCACCCTGACCACCGTCGGGGACACCATGCCTTTCGAGGCAACGATCCAGCCGCGCTGGGTCCACCACGACTTTACCCATCGCAGCGCCGGGTACTATGCCCGTTATGACGCGCGGGCGCCTCCCGTCTTCTCCTGATTCACCTCAACATCTGAGAGCCTGCGCATACGCTGCGCGGGGCAATTTTCGAATCCGGAGAACACTATGGCATTTGATAGCCAAACCCTGGGGGACACCCCGGCGCAAAACACTGCTGCGCAAAAGTTCTACTTCGCCGCCTGGCGGTGGCATTTCTATGCGGGGATTTTCGTTATCCCCTTCCTGATCATTCTGGCCGTCACCGGGTTGATGATGATGCTCATCACCCAATATGACGGTCGCGATGGCGAAAAAATTGCGGTCGAAGTTCAGGGAACCGCCCTGCCAATATCGCAACAGGCCGAGGTCGCGCTAACCGAACTCCCCGGCACAGTCGTCGAATGGATTGGCCCGAAAGCCGCCGATTTGGCCACCGTGTTTCGTATCAAAACCGAGGCAGGCCAACGCCTTGTAGCCGTCGACCCCTATGCCGGAGAGGTCCTGCAAATCTGGGATCGTCGCGCGGGCTGGTACGATCTGGCGGACAATATTCACTCGACCCTGCTGATCGGGACAACCGGGGATCGCATCATTGAAATCGCCGCCGGTCTGAGCCTGCTGATGGTCTTCACCGGTCTTTACATGTGGTGGCCACGCGGCAACGCCATGGCTGCATTTGTCCCCAACCTGCGCACGCGAGGCCGTGCTTTGTGGAAATCCCTACATGCCGTGATCAGTTTCTGGATGTCCGGGCTGCTGGTTGTCTTTCTGATCTCGGGCCTCTCCTGGGCCGGTGTCTGGGGTGGAATGATCGTACAACCCTGGAGCAGCTTCCCGGCCGAGAAATGGGACAACGTGCCCCTCTCGGACGATATCCACGCCAGCATGAACCACGGGCACCAAAACGACGTTCCCTGGGCACTAGAGCAAACGCCGATGCCCGCCTCGGGTTCTGAGGCCGGGATTGATGGCGTACCGCAAGGCGCGCCGGTGGATATCGATGCCTTGGTGGCGTTGGGAGTGGCGCTGGACATGTCAGGACGCTTCCGCGTCGCGTATCCCAACGGCGAGGAGGGCGTCTGGACCCTGAACCGCGACAGCATGAGCAGCGACTCGACCGATCCGGCAAACGACCGCACCGTTCATGTGGATCAGTATACCGGCAAGATCTTGGCCGATGTGCGGTATCAGGATTATTCGCTGATGGGGAAGTCCATGGCTGTTGGCATTCCGTTTCACATGGGGCTGATGGGGACGTGGAACTTTATCCTGAACGTCGTGTTCTGCCTGTCGGTCATCTTTGCTTGCGTCTCGGGCGTGGTGATGTGGCTGAAACGGCGGCCACAGAGTGCGGGGCGACTGGCCGCGCCGCCAATGCCTGCGGAAATGCCGCTGTGGAAAGGGGCTGTTGTGATCGGTCTGCTCACCGCGATGGCCTTCCCGCTGGTGGGTCTGACATTGCTGGCGGTGCTAGTCTTTGACTTGCTGCTGATCAGCAATATCCCGGTGATGAAAAAAGCCCTGAGCTGACAAATCCGGGCCGCATCGCATCGGTGCGGCCCGATCGATCCCGATGTTTCCGCTGTCTGGGTTTGGCAGCGTCCGCGAATGTCCTATACGTGCTGTGCCCCATTCACCTCGATTTCCGCCCCCGAGATGTATGAGCTTTCCTGAGAACACAGGAAATAGATAGCTGCTGCGACTTCTTCGGGCTGCCCTAACCGTCCAAGTGGCAACTTTTCCACTATTTTATTGGTGCCGGGGCTGAGGATTCCGGTTTCAACCTCACCAGGTGCGATTGCGTTCACCCGCACGCCCATTGGGCCGAAGTCATGTGCCATTTCCCGCGTCAGCGCTGCCAGCGCCGCCTTGGATGTAGCGTAGGCCGCGCCTGCAAACGGATGTACGCGCGACCCTGCAATGGATGTGACGTTAACGACTGATCCACGGGCTGCGGCCAATTCCTCTTTCAAGCCGCGCGCCAGAACAACGGAAGCAAAGAAATTGACGTGGAACACCTGCCCCCAAGTCATGAGGTCGGTGTCCAGCGTATTCAATCGCTCTCCTTCTGGGCCCTTCGGCGACACCCCCGCGTTGTTGACGAGGGCGTGTAGTTTGCCTCCGACCATTTCTTGCAGGACACCAACTGAATTGATCGTTTCGGCAGGATCGCTCAGATCCAGCTGCAAATGATTTTCTTTTCCTTCCCACGGACAATCATCCGGCACAGGAGAGCGCGAGCACGTGATAACCCGCCAACCTTCGGCATGGAACCGACGAACCGTTGCGAACCCAATGCCCCGGCTAGCACCCGTCAGAATAAGAGTTTTTTGCTCCATTGGATGTGTCTCCTGTTTCAGGGCATGCAGGCACACTAACAGTGGCGACTGCACTCACAACAGCGATCTTGGCTTATGCCGCCAAAACGCCTAACACGTGTGGAAGAGGACCAAGATATGAAGACACGAGACATGAACCGGGACTGGATCGCCACCGCCGCCACTTTGAACAGCGCATTGCCGTATCTGCAACGCTATGACGGTGCAATCGTCGTCATCAAACTGGGCGGCCACGCCATGGGCAGCGACGAAGCGATGGAAAGCTTTGCCCGCGACGTCGTTCTGATGCGTCAGGTCGGGGTCAACCCGGTGGTCGTGCATGGCGGCGGGCCGATGATCAACGCGATGCTGGATCAGCTGAACATCCAGTCGGAGTTCGTGAACGGCAAACGTGTGACCGACAAAGCCACCGTCGAAGTGGTCGAGATGGTGCTGTCCGGCCTGGTAAACAAACGCATCGTGCAGGCAATCAATGGTCAGGGCGGCAAGGCGGTGGGCCTGTCGGGCAAGGATGCCAACCTGATGATCTGCGATCAGGCCGATCCGTCACTTGGGTTTGTCGGCTCTCCGTCGCAGATGGATCCGGCGATTTTGCATAACCTGTTCGCGCATGACGTGATCCCCGTGATCGCGCCTCTGGGCGCAGGTAAGAACGGCGAGACCTTCAACATCAATGGCGACACTGCTGCCGGGGCTATTGCTTCGGCGCTCAAGGCGGACCGGCTGCTGCTGCTGACGGATGTTTCGGGCGTTAAGAACGCGGGCGGCGAGGTTGTGACCGAGCTGAAAGCCGGTCAGATCCGCGAAATGACCATGGACGGCACCATTGCGGGTGGGATGATCCCCAAGACCGAAACGGCTCTGGATGCCTTGCACAGCGGCGTACGGGCCGTGGTCATTCTGGATGGGCGTGCGCCCAATGCGGTGCTGTTGGAGCTGTTCACCGAACACGGCGCAGGCTCGCTTATCCGGCCCGACTAATTACCCAACGGAGGAGACATGACCGGACGTCCCCCGACCTCCTCATCAACCTTCTATGACCGCGTGGAACATGCGGTGCTGCAAGCGGGTCTGATCGTGATGGGCGCCCTGCACCCACACCGGGTCGACGCCAAACAATTGGATGGCGGCACGCTGATCCTGTTGGGCGCGGGAAAATCATTCTGGCCCACGCTGAAATCCGCACCCGAATGGCCAGGCGACCACCCGGTTGATCGGTGGTCAACGCGCGTGGTTGGGCAGTTGGCCCACGATATGGGGGCCGAGGCACATTTTCCCTTCGGCGGCCCGCCCTACGCACCCTTCATCGACTGGGCCCTGAAATCCGGGCGTACCTTCAGCAGCCCGGTGGGCGCGCTGGTGCATGATACCGTCGGCATGATGATCTCATACCGTGGGGCGCTGCATTTTACCGAAGAGTTCATTATCCCCGAGGTTCCCGGCTCCTCTCCTTGCATCAACTGCCCGGCCCCCTGTACCCAAACCTGCCCCGTCGGCGCCCTGAACAGTCAGAATTTCTATGATGTCGGGGCCTGTCACGCTCATCTGTCCACCGCGGCAGGGCAGACCTGCATGACAGGTGGGTGTCTGGCGCGGCTGTCCTGCCCCCTTAGCGAGGGTGCAGGGCGCGATGCTGAGCAATCCGCCCATCACATGAAGGCCTTTCACCCGTCATGAGCCGCACCCTGATCCTGACTCGCCACGCGAAATCCAGTTGGAATGACTTGTATCTTTCGGATCATGATCGCCCTTTGAACAAACGCGGACGCAAATCCGCCCCGGCGATAGCCGGTTGGCTGCGCGCAAACGGCTGGCTGCCAGATGAGGTGCTAAGTTCAACATCGACCCGCACCCGTGAAACCTGGGACCGTATGGGGCTGCAGGCGGACAAGATCACGTTTCACCGTGCGCTTTATCACGCGGAGTCCGAAGACATTCTGACCGAATTGTCAGGGGCGACAGAACCCACAGTGCTGATGCTGGGCCACAACCCCGGGATCGGCGTCTTTGCCAGCCGCATTGTCCGGGAGGCACCAGACCACGCCCGGTTCCACGACTACCCGACCTGCGCCACCACCGTGATCCGGTTTGATATCGACGACTGGGCGCATGTCCGATGGCACAGCGGCACCGTGCAGGGGTTTGTCATTCCACGGGAGCTGCTGGAATGAAAAAAGGCGGGGCAAAACCCCGCCTTTTCGTCCGGTTCTCTGGGATCAGTGGCCCAGAATCTGGCTGAGGAACAGCTTGGTCCGTTCGCTTTGTGGGTTGTTGAAGAACTCTTCCGGTTCGTTCTGTTCCACAATCTGACCGGCATCCATAAAGATCACACGGTTGGCGACCTGACGGGCAAAGCCCATCTCGTGCGTCACGCACAGCATGGTCATGCCTTCCTCGGCCAGCTCGATCATGGTGTCGAGCACCTCTTTGATCATCTCAGGGTCCAGCGCCGATGTCGGTTCATCGAACAACATGATCCGCGGCATCATGCAGAGCGAGCGGGCAATCGCCACACGCTGCTGCTGACCGCCCGAAAGCTGACCGGGGTATTTGTCGGCCTGTTCAGGGATTTTCACCTTTTCCAGGAAATGCATCGCACGCTCTTCGGCCTCTTTCTTGGGCGTCTTGCGCACCCAGATCGGAGCCAGCGTGCAGTTTTCCAGGATAGTCAGGTGCGGGAACAGGTTGAAGTGCTGAAACACCATGCCAACCTCGGACCGGATCTTGTCGATGTTCTTGAGGTCATTCGACAGCTCGGTCCCGTCCACAACGATCCTGCCCTGCTGGTGTTCCTCCAGCGCGTTCAGGCAGCGGATCAGAGTGGACTTGCCCGACCCCGATGGCCCCGCGATCACGATCCGCTCGCCCTGGTTGACGGTCAGATTGATGTCGCGCAGCACGTGGAAGGCCCCGTACCACTTGTTCATGTTGGTGATTTCGATGGCGACCTCGTCGCTCACCTGCATCTTCGAGCGGTCGATTTCGCGTTCAATTGCAAGTTCAGACATGTGTTGAACTCCTTAGCGGTGGCCAGTCTGAAGCTTGCGCTCCAGATACATGGAATAACGGGACATGGAGAAGCAGACGACGAAGAACAGCACGCCGATAAAGGCGAACAGCTCCCAGTAGACGCCGTTCCAGGCGGTATCGGCGCGGATGCCGTTGGTCAGGCCAATCACGTCGAAAAGACCGATGATCGAGACCAGCGTGGTATCCTTGAAAATGCCGATAAAGGTGCTCACGATGCCCGGGATCGAGATTTTCAGCGCTTGCGGCATGATGATCAGCCGTTGGGCCTGCCAGTAGTTAAGGCCCAGACTGTCGGCCCCTTCGTACTGACCGCGCGGCAAGGCTGCCAGACCACCCCGGATCACCTCGGCCATATAGGCGGCCGAGAATAGGGTCATCATGATCATCACTCGCAGGATGATGTCAAAATTGGTTCCCGGCGGCAGGAACAGGTTCAACAGCAGCGAGGCCACGAACAGCAAGGTGATCAGCGGCACGCCGCGAATGAACTCGATAAAGCCCACGCACAGGTATTTGACGATCATCAGATCGGACTGCCGACCCAGCGCCAGAACGATGCCAATTGGCAGCGAGACACCAATGGCCACAACACCCAACAAGATTGCCAGCATAAAGCCACCAAAGTCGCGGCTTTCGACCGGCGCGATACCAACGGGAATCACTGAATCGATCGCAACAGCAACCGGTCCAGAGGCAAACAACCACCAGAGTATCGGCAATCCAATCGCCAGAATCAGCGCCATCAAGGAACCTGCGGCGGGTAGCGCCAGCTTGTATACAAAGTACCCAATGGCGAACCCAGCAGCGACCATCAGCGGCCCCCAAATGCTTCCACCCCACATCAGCCAAGGCAGCAGAAACGGATAGGCCGCCGTTACGAACAACAGCTTACGCGGCACTTTGGTGAACAACACCGGCGCAATAGCAACCAGCAACAGGATGAAGGTCAGGTTCGGCCGGAAATAGGCCGGCCAGCCGCCCGATTCAGGTGGGTTAGACCACGTCGCGTCCGGATGCGCCGGATAAGGCGGATAGAACCCGTACAGCAATTGCAGCCACCGGTCCTTGATAACACCCCAGCAGGCATGGCCATGAGTATCACCCCATGTCGCCATCATGATCTCGCGACATTCCGACAGAGAATTGGCATTCCATACGGATTCGAACGTCCATGACAGGATGTTGGACAGCACATAGTAGATGAAGAACAGTGAGATGATGGTCAGGATGGCGTTGAGCCAGCTTGAGAACAGGTTATGCCTGATCCATCCCAGCACACCGACCTCGGATGCAGGTGGTGCCTGCTCCGGCAACATTTCCGTGCGGACAAATGAAACATCACTCATATTACCGCTCCACCAGTTTGACACGGTTGTTGTACCAGTTCATCACCGCCGAAATGCTCAGCGAGATGGACAGATAGACCAGCATCAGCAGCAGAACGCATTCCAGCTCGCGGCCGGTCTGGTTCATGGTGATGCCACCCAAAGTACCCGTGATGTCCATATATCCGACCGCGATCGCCAGCGACGAGTTCTTGGTCAGGTTCAGATAGTTCGAGATCATCGGCGGGATAATCACCCGCAACGCCTGCGGCAGGATCACCAGACGCATGGTCCGGCCAGGGCGCAGACCCAGTGCGGATGCGGCCTCGGTCTGACCCTTCGAAATTGCCAGAATACCGGCGCGAACGATCTCGGCGATGAAAGCCGCAGTGTACAGCGACAGGGCCAGCCACAACGCGATCAACGAGTTCCGCATATGGGTGCCACCGGTGAAGTTAAAGCCTTTCAACTCAGGGTAGCCTAAATGAAAGCCCAGCACCGTCAGCAGAATAATCGACGGAACGAACAGCAAGCCCAGCTGGATGTGCCAGATGGTCGGACGGTCACCCGTCTTTTCCTGCGTCGCATTGGCCCAGGCCGACACTTTGCGCATTGCGAAGATGCTGCCGCCAAGAACGATCAGGAAGGCGATGAGGTCCAGCGAAACATCGAACCGCAGGCTCGACGTGCCGAACAAGTGAATATCTCCCAACCCGCGCGAAAACAGGAATTCGGGGATATAGACCCCGCGATTGGTCACAGCGACTGTGCCGAACAGATCCATAGTGGCTTCTGGGTTTTCACCCCGGAAGGCGCGCGGTGCCGGCAGGCTTTCGATCAGAATGGCCATGGCGAACACGATCCAAAGCAGCACTGGCACGTTGCGGAACATTTCGACATAAACCGTCATGATCCGCGCGATCAGCCAGTTATTCGACAGGCGCAAAACACCGACCATAACGCCAATGATCGTTGCCGTGATACAGCCCAGAACTGCGACAACCAGCGTGTTTAGCAGGCCTATGAACGCCGCACGCAGATGGGTATCGCGCGAGTCGTATTCCAGCAGACGCTGGTTGATGTCATAGCTGGCCGGTTCGGCAAAAAAATCGAACCCGACTGTTCTGCCCAGTGTTTCGAGGTTCTGAATGGTGTTGTTGATAATCCAGGCTGCCAGAAGCATGAAACCGATCATCGCTATGACCTGAATGGTCGCAGATCGGTACCGCGTATCGTAAAGGAGCATGGACAGCCGGAAGTGCTCCTTCGGCGGGTCAGTGAGTGTCGTCATGACCTATGTTTTTCCCCGTGCATCCCGGTTTATGGCAGAGTTTGCTTCTGCTCAGATCGTTCCGGGCGTGTTTCTTATGGAAGGAAAAAGGGCGCAGGTTGCCCCGCGCCCTTTTCCGTGGTTTTTAGCGGAAGGGCGGTGCGTAAAGCAGACCGCCATCAGTCCACTGAGCGTTCAGGCCGCGTGCCAGACCGATCGGAGTTTCTTCACCGATGTTCTTGGCAAACACTTCGCCATAGTTGCCGCCGACTTTGATCGCGCGCTGTGCCCAGTTCGCGTCCAGACCCAGCATCTCACCCAGCGTACCTTCGGTACCCAACAGGCGGTTTACCTCTGGGTTGTCGGTGGCACCGCTGGACATCTCGTCGATGTTCGCCGAGGTTACACCCAGCTCTTCCGCCGCGATCAGTGCGTTGAGGGTCCAGCGGACCACATCGCCCCATTCGTGATCGCCATGACGGACCAGCGGGCCCAGCGGCTCTTTCGAGATGATTTCGGGCAGGATCACGTGATCACCAGCGTTTTCAAAGGTGGCACGAGTTGCCGCCAGGCCAGATGCGTCGGTGGTATAGACGTCACAGGCACCAGCCAGATACTGCTGCTGCGCTTCGGCGTTGGTTTCGATCGGAACCGGCTCATAGCTCATGTTGTTTATGCGGAAGAAATCCGCCAGGTTGAGCTCGGTCGTAGTGCCGGTCTGGATGCAGACCGTCGCGCCGTCCAGTTCCTTGGCCGAGCTGACGCCCAGAGCCTTGGGAACCATGAAACCCTGACCATCATAATAGTTGATGCCGACGAATTCGAACTTCAGGTCGACGTCGCGGCTGAAGGTCCAAGTGGTGTTGCGGGCCAGCATGTCGATCTCGCCCGAAGCCAGCGCGGTAAAGCGTGTCTTACCGGTGGTCGGAATGAATTCTACAGCGGTCGGATCGTCCAGAACGGCGGCTGCAACGGCGCGGCACACGGCCACGTCAAAGCCCTGCCATTCGCCATTGGCGTCCGGGCTGGCAAAGCCGGGAACACCGGTCGCCACGCCACAGTTCAGTTTGCCGCGCGCCTTGACATCATCAGCAGTCCCCGCCGCAGCCGCACCAGCAGCCAGGCCGGCGATGGTTGCCACGCCCAAGATTACGGATTTTTTCATTTTTACCTCTTCCTGATTTCCCGTCCCTATCCAGAGACGGCTCTGTCCGGCACCTTTGGCACCAGAAAGGTTTCCCCAAAGGTGTCTCCCCTTTAGTGGGCACGAGTTTGGGCGTATTCATAAACAAACGTCAAGGCCCGGATCAGGGAAAACGATGAGTCAATTCAAAGATGACTCGTTCCACGTTGGAAAATCAGGCTGTAAGGGATCAAATCGAGAGGTCAAAAAATCTTTTTGCGTGCAAAAAGGCCGCCTTTTTGGTTTCCGCTACGTCAAATGCCTCATCGTCGTGGCCCCATTGCTCAATCTGCCAAATTTCATCCAGCCTGGACATTTGCCAGATTTCTTCAACATTGCGCCAGTTCAGAGCAGTCGCAAAACCAAGGACAAGCGAGCCTGACAAGCTGACAAGATCATGGAATGCGGCCAGTTGAAAATCGTTAAGCTGATGAACACGCAGCTTTAGGGTGTTCAAAGCTGTTTCCGATTGCGGCTGATGCAACACACCAGCCACGGGCAACAGCCGCGCAGATAGCACCTCGGCCGCCCAGTCCAGGGCCGGGTCCCATTGCTCGGCCTGACGTTTTTGCAACTCTTGCGGGTGCGCCGCGCGGTAGCACAGCAAATCCGAATCCCCATAATCGGCCAACATGTCCGCAACCTCGGCGTGTTGATGGTGGACCTTGTCGATGGCAGCGTTGGCCGACCGTGTGAATGGCATGACTCGCGGGTCGATCTCTTTTTCCTGCGCGTCCCATTCAGCGGCAACCTGTTCGGCCATAGCATGTGTGGGCAGGATCAAGGCTGCCTTAGCCGGAGTTTTCACCCGCCGTCCGTCCAATTCGACAGTGAATCCCCCTTCGGTATCGACCACGGCACTTTCGGTCCAAAATCGCTTGGGTTTCCAATCACTCATGTTGTCAGGTCCAGATATCGTCCAGCGCTTGCGGCAGCTGGTCAAAGGTTTCAATTACACAGGTCGCACCGTCCAGAGCGGACCGGTCGTGATAGCCCCAACTGACACCGATGCCCGTCACCCCGGCGGCGCGGGCCATGTCCATGTCGAATCTTGTGTCGCCAATCATGACCGTGTTGGCCGCGTCCACCCCGGTTTCACTGCGCGCGGTGTCGATCATCGAAGGGTGCGGTTTCGACGGGTGGTGATCCGCAACCTGCCGGGTCACGAAATACCGCTCCAGCCCATGCGCCTCGATCAGTGCGTCCAGCCCGCGCTGGGACTTACCGGTGGCCACGCCCAACAATATTTCAGGCACTGCGTGCAGCGCCTCAATGGCATCCCGCGCGCCAGGATAGAGAGGAGAGCTTGCAGCGCCATTTTCAAGACGGTGCGCGTGATAGGCTTGTTTATACCCCTCGACCAGGCACTGCTGATCACTGTCCGAATGTTCTGGCGCCAGTTGTGCCATCGCGTTGGGCAGGGACAAACCAACAATGGACAGAATTGCGTTGCGGTCAGGCACCGGTAGGGACAGCGCCCGAAAACTGGCGGTCATCGCCGCGACGATGCTGCCCTGGCTATCGACAAGGGTGCCATCCACATCGAACAGCACCAAACGCAGCGGTGCGCTCATTGCAGTTCCTCGAAGGGATCATCGGCGGCCAGATCCTCGGTCCAACCAAAGGTGTCCCAGCTGTGTTTCATGTGATCCGGCAATGGCGCAGTAATGGTGATGGTCTTGCGCGTGGTGGGATGCTGGAACGAAGCCTGCCGTGCGTGCAGATGCAATTTCTTGCTGATGATACCGCCCAGTTGCGCGCCCCACCCGTCACCAAGGTTTTCCTGACCTGAGCCGCCGTATTTGCCATCGCCGATGATGGGATGCCCAATTGCGGCCATATGCGCGCGCAGCTGATGCGTGCGGCCCGTGATCGGCTCCATCGCCACCCATGCAGCGCGCCCAGCCACCCGGTAAAGCGTGGCATAGAGCGTGTGCGCCCTTTTCGCGCCCGGCGTGTCATTGATTTCGTTCAGATGCACGGGGATCATCTTTTCACCCTCACCGTGCTTGCCGTGGCCTGCGGCTTTGACCAGCCCGGTCTTGATCTCACCCAGATAGGGCGTCGGCACCCCGGCGACCAGCGCCCAATAAATCTTGCGCGTATCGCGGTGACGGAAGGCGGTAGTCAGCCCTTTGGCCGCCTCGCGCGTGCGCGCCATCAGCAATACGCCCGAGGTGTCTTTGTCCAGCCGATGCACAAGGCGGGGGCTCTCGTCATATCCAAACCGCAGCGCCTCGGACAGGCTGTCAACGTGGCGCGTCTGGCCACTGCCGCCCTGCACCGGCAGGCCTTGGGGTTTGTTCAGCGCCAGAACGTCATCATCGCGATAGATGACGCAGGACTGGATCATCTTGGCGTCGGCGTCCGAAATACGATGTTTGACCTCGGCAGGTTTGTGATCGGCATCGGGCAAAGGCGGTACACGAACGACCTGACCAGCCTCAAGCCGGGTCGAGCCTTTCACCCGCCCGCCTTCAACCCGCAGCTCGCCCTTGCGGCACATCTTTTCGATGCGCCCCTGGCTGACATGGGGAAACAGGCGGCGCAGCCACCGGTCCAACCGCTGGTCGCCGTCACCTTCTGCCACGGTGATCATCTGTACGCCGCTCATGCCGATATCCCCTGCGTCGCGCGACGTGTCCGCGCGCTAAGCCTGTCTGTACGTGTCCTAGAAAACATGCGCGTCTGTGGCCTGCTGCACCGCAAGAGTCAAGCCGACCTTACCCGTTGCGCTGGGCCCGCAGCTTGGCAAAATAATCCAGCCGCTTTTTCAACTCGCGTTCGAACCCACGTTCGACCGGCTGATACAGTTCAGGCCGGTCCATACCGTCAGGGAAATAGTTCTGACCCGAAAAGCCATCTTCGGCATCGTGGTCATAGGCATAGCCCGCGCCATAGCCCTGATCCTTCATCAACGAGGTCGGCGCATTCAGGATATGCTTGGGAGGTGGTTCGCTGCCCGATTGCTTGGCCAGCCGCATCGCCGCCTTGTAACCGACGTAAGCGCCGTTCGATTTGGGGGCCAGGGCCAGGTAGACCAGCGCCTGTGCCAAGGCCAGTTCCCCCTCGGGACTGCCCAGCCGTTCATAGGTCTGCCATGACTGCACGCAGATCGCCTGTGCCTGCGGGTCGGCCAGACCGATATCCTCAACCGCCATCCGGGTGATCCGCCGCGCCAAATATCGCGGGTCTTCGCCCCCCGTCAGCATCCGCGCGAACCAATAAAGGGCAGCGTCCGGATCTGACCCGCGGACCGATTTGTGCAAGGCTGAGATCAGGTTGTAATGCTCATCCCCCGATTTGTCGTATTTTGCTGCACGCCGCATCAACCGGGTCGACAGCGCATCCGGGTCCAGCGGCGCATCGACCTTCCACGCCGCGATCTGCTCGATCAGGTTCAACAGCGCACGCCCGTCACCATCGGCCATTTCCTGCAACGCCTCACGGGCAGGCCCGGTCAGCGGCAATGCGCGGTCCAGCTCTTTCTCGGCCCTTTGGGTCAACCGTTCCAGATCGGTCAGGCTGAGCCGTTCCAGCACCAGCACTTGCGCCCGGCTGAGCACAGCCGCGTTCAGCTCAAAGGACGGGTTTTCGGTCGTGGCCCCAACCAGCAGGATCGTCCCATCCTCCATATGGGGCAGGAACCCGTCCTGCTGGGCTTTGTTGAAACGGTGGATCTCATCCACGAACAGCAGCGTGCCCTGCCCGTTCTGGCGGCGGATCTTGGCGGCTTCGAACACTTTTTTGAGGTCCGGCACGCCAGTGAAAATTGCGCTGATCTGAACGAAATGCAGATCGGTTTCCTGCGCCAGCAGCCGCGCGATGGTTGTTTTTCCCACCCCCGGCGGCCCCCAGAACACCAGACTGGACAAGCTGCCCGAAGCCAGCATGACCCCCAGCGGTGCCTCCGGACCCAAGACCTGAGCCTGCCCGATTACCTCAGCCAGCGCTTGCGGCCGCAACCGATCCGCCAGCGGCCGATGCGCAGGCGGTGCGGGCGCGGCGGCCCCGGTGTCGAACAGATCGCTCACGCGTTACAACCGGAACCGCAGGGAAACCGAACGGCCACCGCGCAGGATGTCAAAATTCAACCTGCGCCCCGGATCGGTCAGCGCATCGACTATGTCTTGCGGGTGGTCGATCTGCGCGCCGTTGATGCCATTAACCACATCACCCACACGCAGCCCAGACCGCCCTCCGTATCGGTCTGCGTCCACCACAACAACGCCGGTTTGCGACAGCACCAGCCCCAGCCGCGTGATGACCGCCGGATTAACGCGTGAGACCGTCAACCCAGGCATGACTGTCTGGTCATCCAGCGTGGTCTCGTCGGCTGACGGGGTCTCAGGTGCCCGGACAAGGGCTACTTCCAGATCCGAGCTTTCCTCGCCGCGCAACCGGGTCAAAACCGATGTGCCGCCGACACCCGCCACCGACATGCGGAACTTCATCTCGGCCGGAGAGTTCACTTCATCCCCGTCTACGTGGGTCACCACGTCACCGACGCGCAGCCCTGCATCGGCAAGCGGGCTAAGGGGGTGCAGGTCTGAGATTACCACGCCCAACGGGATCACCAGACCCAGCGACTCGGCGATATCAGCGCTCATATGCTGACCTGCCATTCCCGCCCAAGGGCTGACGAAATGGTCATTACCCTCCTGCGCTTGCCGCAGGAACTCGGCCACTAAATTGGCCGGGATCGCAAATCCAATGCCGTTTGATCCGCCCGAGCGGGTCAGAATGGCCGTATTTATCCCGATCAGATCCCCGTTCACGTCAATCAGCGCCCCACCCGAGTTTCCCGGATTGATCGCCGCATCCGTCTGGATGAAATAACCGCGCGCGTTGCCGGTCGCAGCCCCGGTCCGGGCCAGCCCTGAGATGATGCCCGACGACACGGTCTGTCCCACCCCGAACGGGTTGCCGATGGCCAGCGCCAGTTCCCCCACCGCGACTTGATCGGAGTCGCGCAGTTCCAGGAACGGCAGATCGTCAGCCTCTTGCAGGCGCAAAATGGCGATATCGCTTTCCTTGTCACCCAGTACCACCTGGGCCGAATACTCCCGCCGATCCGTCGTCACCACGCGAATTTCCGTGGCAGTACCAACCACATGGTAGTTCGAAACGACGTAACCATCCTGCGAAAGGATTACGCCGGACCCCAGCGAGTTCTGCACTCGCGGGCGCGGCTCGGCCGTGCCGCCGCCAAAGAAATCCCGAAAGAACGGGTCCGAGAAAAACGGGTTGGCCCGCCCCTGCCGCACGATCTTAGCATAGATGTTGACGACCGCCGGTGAGGCCTCTTTGACCACCGGGGCGAAACCCAACGATATCTCGGCTTGTGATTGCGGCACGCGGGTGTCCGCAGTGGCTACCGAGGCGCATGCGAAGGAAAGAGCGATAAGTGTCGCGCGGAACATATAGACCTCAACTTGCAGAGTTGCGTTGGATATGCGCCCGCGCGAAACGTAATGCAAGCTTCCGGTGACAGTCAGTTAAGAGGAGCGTTCAACCGCGTACCCTTGGTAATGATCCCGCCGCGATTGCCAACATCAATGGTTCCGTAGCGCTGCTTGAACACCTCAGGCAATTCGCGGTCTCCCTCGGGGGATAACCAAAGTCGGAACAGATGACGCCGCTCGTCCGGGTTCGGCCAGTCGGTGAACCCTGTCCGGTCATGCAGCTGAGAATGATTATAAACGAACTGCATGTCTCCGGGTTGCAGCCGCATGGTCAGGTACATTTCTGGATCATTTGCTAACGCATCAAACCTGTCCAACGCCGCGACATGGTCGGGTGTCAGGCGCATGGCATCAGGAAACCTTTGCGCGCTATCGATATACTGGCGCTGGTAGAACACGGTGAGCTTGCCGTCGTGCCAGCAAAATGGAGGGATCGTCATGAATGGTTGCATGCCTTCCGGCACTTCGCCCCGGCGATCGGTCGCGATGGGGTCGAACAAACGCTGCAGCAGGTCGGGGCACTCGGCACGCATTCGATTATAGATGGTTTCGGCACTGACCAACAGTGAATCCCCGCCCTCTTTGGCGTCACGCAAACATAGCAGCCCGACGATATCGGCGCTGTCCGTGTGAAAGGTCTGCCGCTCGTGGGTCTGGTAAATCCGCGTGTTCGGGTCATTGGCATCCGCGCCAATGTCACGGACATGCCCTAGAATGTGGCCCTGAGCGTTCTGTGAGCGGGCAGACCCCAGATGTGCCCCCGCCCCGCAGAAAATAGCCGCTGCCATCTCTTGCGTGTACGATTGCACCGGAAGGCCCCGGACTACCTCAAATCCGATCCCATTGATCAATTTGTCGCGCAGATGTTGCAGATGGCCGTCAAACCGTTGTAACGGAAAATCCGCTTTTGAAATTTCCCCGATGTCGCGCCCCAAGCTCAGATAGTGACGGGCAGCTTGTTCAAGATCGGCGATGTCCTCGGGCGAAAGGTCGACAATCCATTCATGCTCGCGAGCGCTCATCTGTTGTCCGGTCCAAGCGGAAGGTCCTGTGAATTCACTGGGGATCTCGGATATTTCCGTCATCATCTGTACTCCACACATATTTTTCAGGATAACGCGGGAAAGATGGTTTTTCATTGCCGTAAATCGCCGGAAATGACGTTAGTTAGACGATAGACCTGTACTGTCCGCCTGCAAACAGGTGGCGCACGCATCATTCAATCGGCGACCAATCCTGACCGGGATCGTAGGACGTAAAATCCGCAGTTATTTCCAGTGTTTCGGGGCCAAAATCCGCCTCGAAAACAATTCCGTTTTCGCCCACAAGGAATGAATGGATACCGGTTTCACCATATTCGGCTGGAACTGCCAACAGGGCGTGCCCGGCGACAAACCTATCACCGACAAAATAGGAATAAGCGCCACCCGGTGCATTTGGACCCTGCTCTTGTAGGATAGTATAGTAATACCCTAGGAAGGGCTCGGCCTCGTAATCAACCTCGCCATCACTCCAACCCGAAGCGGCAGCGCGGGCCAGTGCTGCACCGACAAAGCTGTCTTCTTCGGGCCAGAACAACCCGTTTCTGACGCCTGGATCCGCAATAATCGTCTGAGCAAATTCCATAACGCCATCACCATTGTGATCGACCAGCCTGAACGCAGCCTGAAGATCGACGTAAGCCTCAAGCAGTTCGATCACGTCCAGTTCGTTCAAGCCAATCTCGCGCGCCGAAAGTTCCTCGATGCCGGCTTCGAGATCGAATTGCCAGCCGTCTTCGCCTCGTGAAATGGGGATCGGGAATGGCCAGCTGTCTTCGCCCAACAAAAGAACGACGCCGTCCTCGTCGGGCTGAAATCGGTAACCCTCGGCGTACATGGCAAGTACTTCCTGCCGCCTTTCCTGATCCTCGACAGGATCACCTGTCCCGATCAGGTCTTCCGCCTCGGGCCCAAAAATCTCCAGCAACTTGCCTTGGTCATCCGCCCTCAGGGCATCAACAAAGGCATCAAGGGCAGTTTGCGGCGTGTCGAACCGAACCCCATCTGAAACTGCCGCACCCGCAGTTGCGGTAAGAAAAATAATGGAAAACACCGAATTACGCATCTTACCGTCTCCGCTTGCCTTTGGCGGCATGGCCGCGATTGGACGCGCTGTGGGTTCTTTTCCCTGACGCCTTTTTCTTCATCGCCTGCCCCTTGGAGGCCTGTGGCTTGCGCTGAGCCGCTTTCTTGGCCTGAGGCTTCTTGGCAGCTTGGGGTCTTTGTTGGACAGGCTTTTTCGCAGTCTCCGGTCTTTGCTTGGTACGCTCGACGGCTTGCTGCTTGGCTGCGGCCTTATCCCGGTCGACATTGCCCCGGTTCACCTGTGGCAGGTCTTTCTTTCCACTGTCCCGGTTGGCAAGCGCACCGCCAGCGACGGCTCCTGCGCCCGCTCCGGCGGCAACCGCTGCTGCCCGCTCACGCGAAGCGCCATCCCGACTAATATCGGCAGCACCAGATTCGCGGCTCAGTTTCGCGCGCAACTCATCTGTGCGTCCTTCGGGACGGTTCACTGGCAGATCGCCACGGCCACTTTCGGGCCTTTTGTGGTTCGAGATTTTATCCTGTGCCTGTTTTTTGCGGTCAGGATCGGGTTGCCATCCGATGTCCGTCCGGTCCCCAAGATCAATGTCCCTGTCGATATTGACGTTGCGGTCGACATCAATGTCGATATCGGGGTTCCTGATGATGGGTTGACCATTCCATCCGCCACAATTCCGACAGCCCCAATAGTCGTACCAATCATCATCGTCGTCAAAAATTTCGTCAATTAGTGCGACCGTTCCAAAGGTCAGTAACGCCGCACCAACCACATCCCCTGTCGATGGACCGGTATAAACTGTTTCGGGGTTGTATTGCGGCACATATACCGTCTCGGTGTTTGTGGGCGTGATGACTACTGTTTCGTCTTCGGCCACTTCAACTGTTTGTTCAGGGCCTGAAACTAATGCGCCACTGTCGATCGCCTGGTCCCGCATCACCTGAACAGCGTCCATCACATCGTCGGACTGGGCCAGCATCGCGGTACCCATGGTTTCGGTCCAGTCAATATGAGTGGCCATCTGCCCGACAACTTCGGGAAACGCCGTTGCAAGAACACTGACCGAAGGATCCCAGCCCATGGCATCGATTTCCGGCTCCAACTCAGCGGGGTCACGGTCGGCGTTGTCCAGCAAGAAACGCTCGGCCTTTACAATTTCCAACGGCTGGGTAGCGGCGACAAATATCTGGATAAGCAACGTGTCTGGATAAAGAGCGACCGGTGCAACCAATGTTTGCAGCTCGGCATCTGTCAACAGATCAGATTGATCAGTTGACGTTTCTTCGGCCGCGGGATCATTGGATGTTTCCTGAGCATAAAGCGCGGTTGATGCGCCAATACCGAGCATAAAAATCAGATACCTAAACATATTGCGATCCTTTAATTTCTTAAAGGATCACCCAAGATTGCGATTCTGGCAACAGGAGGACCAGTTGGCCGCTTGGTCCGCGGAATCAAAAACCCCCGCGTCCGGAGACACGGGGGTCAGAATTCAGAAAGCCGGGCTTTCTTATTCTTCGTCTGCAGCCTCTTCGGCGGCAACGCGGGCCTTGTCGGCCGCGCCTTTGGCGTCGACGTCGCGATCCACGAATTCGATGATCGCCATCGGGGCCATATCGCCATAGCGGAAGCCAGCTTTCAGAATGCGGACATAACCGCCCTGACGCTCGGCATAGCGGGGGCCCAGAACTTCGAACAGCTTTGCGACGTATTGGTCTTCTTTCAGCTGCGATGCGGCCTGGCGGCGGGCGTGCAGGTCTCCGCGCTTGCCCAGGGTGATCAGTTTTTCAACGATCGGGCGCAGTTCTTTTGCCTTCGGCAGAGTCGTTTTGATCTGCTCATGCTCGATGAGCGAGCCAGCCATGTTCGCAAACAGCGCCTTACGGTGCTCATGTGTACGGTTCAGGCGGCGGTAACCACGTGCGTGACGCATTTTCTAGTTCCTTCTTTCGCGTTTTGCTTTGTCTGGCCGGCGATGCGTGTCACCGGCTCTCCTTGGGGCGGAAGTGCCCTTGTTGTCCCCGGCAACCCATTTTCGGGCCGGGCATTGGAGAAGACGCGTTTAGAACGCGTCTTCGAATTTCTTCGCCAGATCTTCGATGTTGTCGGGCGGCCAGTCCTCGACATCCATGCCGAGGTGCAGACCCATGCCGGACAGCACTTCTTTGATCTCGTTCAGCGACTTGCGGCCGAAGTTCGGGGTGCGCAGCATCTCGGCTTCGGTCTTCTGGATCAGGTCGCCGATGTAAACGATGTTGTCGTTCTTCAGGCAGTTTGCCGAACGGACAGACAGTTCCAGCTCGTCCACTTTCTTCAGCAGCAGCGGGTTGAACTCCAGACCATCGTCCTCGTCCTGGCGGCCAGCCGATTCCGGCTCGTCGAAGTTGACGAAGATCGACAGCTGGTCCTGCAGGATACGAGCGGCAAAGGCCAGCGCGTCTTCCGGTGTGATCGAGCCATCGGTTTCGATCTTCAGGGTCAGCTTGTCATAGTCCAGAACCTGACCTTCACGGGTCGGCTGAACGTCATAGGCAACCTTTTTGACCGGCGAATAGATCGCATCGATCGGGATCAGGCCGATAGGTGCGTCTTCTGGCTTGTTCTTTTCAGCCGAGACGTAGCCTTTGCCGGTGTTGACGGTCAGTTCCATGAACAGGTCAGCGCCATCGTCCAGGTGGCAGATGACGTGATCGCGGTTCAGAACCTCGATACCAGCGCTTTCGCTGATGTCGCCGGCAGTGACAACTGCGGGGCCTTTCGCATTGATCGACAGACGCTTGGGGCCTTCGACTTCCATGCGCAGGGCAACCTGCTTGAGGTTCAGGATGATGTCGGTGACGTCTTCACGAACGCCTGCGACCGAGGAGAACTCGTGCAGGACGTTGTCGATCTGGACGCTGGTGATGGCCGCGCCTTGCAGCGAGCTCATCAGAACGCGGCGCAGCGCGTTGCCCAAAGTCAGACCAAAGCCACGCTCCAGAGGCTCGGCAACCAGAGTCGCCTGACGTGCAGGATCGTTGCCCGGCTTGCCTTCCAGCTGGGTCGGCTTGATCAATTCAGCCCAATTCTTATGGATCATGTAATCCCTCCATTCCTGTCCGCGCCCCATGACCAACAAGGTGCAGACGCCCGAGGTTCAAAATGACGTGCTGGGGCCGTGCAAAAAACACAGCCCCAGCTCAATTCAAAATCGCTTAGACGCGACGACGCTTCGGCGGACGGCAGCCGTTGTGAGCGATCGGAGTCACGTCACGGATCGACGTGATGTTGAAGCCCACAGCAGCCAGCGCGCGCAGAGCCGATTCACGACCCGAACCGGGGCCCTGAACTTCGACTTCCAGCGTCTTGACGCCATGTTCCTGCGCCTTCTTGCCTGCGTCTTCTGCAGCCATCTGAGCGGCGTAGGGTGTCGATTTCCGCGATCCCTTGAAGCCCATAGTACCGGCAGACGACCACGAGATGGCGTTGCCCTGTACGTCCGAGATCAGGATCTTGGTGTTGTTGAAGGTCGAATTCACATGGGCGACGCCCGATGCGATGTTCTTACGCTCTTTGCGCTTAACGCGAGTCTTATCACGTGCCATCAGTCAGACCCTCCCTTATTTCTTCTTACCAGCGATGGCCTTTGCAGGGCCTTTGCGGGTACGAGCATTGGTGTGGGTACGCTGACCGCGAACCGGCAGGTTGCGGCGGTGACGCAGACCGCGATAGCAGCCCAGGTCCATCAAGCGTTTGACGTTCATCTGAACTTCACGGCGCAGGTCACCTTCGACGGTGAAGTTGGCGTCGATGTGCTCGCGGATGGCCAGAACTTCGGCGTCGGACAGTTCGTTAACGCGACGGGTCGCGTCGATACCTACGGCTTCGCAGATCGCTTTGGCCGAGGTGTTTCCGATACCGGTGATATATGTGAGGGCGATAGGTACCCGCTTTGCAGTCGGGATGTTTACGCCGGCAATACGTGCCACGTGTCACTTTCCTTTTCGTTGCGGTTCCGTAACTCCAGAACCTTTTTTCACAACGCTTTACCGTGGCAGTGAGGCCAGAGGGTTCAGCATTATTCGAGGTGGTCGGGGCAATTGGGACGAATCCCGCATGCGGTCTTGATTCCCTTTAGGGATGGGGGTCGATATGGGCTTTTGGCAACGCCGTCAAGCCCATATTGATATCAGCCAAGGATCGCCTCAATCGACGCGGTGACTTCCTTGATATCCGCCAGTCCGTTCACGGGGCGCAGATCGCCCTTGGCGTAGTAATAGCCGATCAGCGGCGAGGTCTTCTTGTAATATTCCATCAGACGCGTACGCAGGCTGTCTTCGTTGTCATCTGCACGACGCTGGAAGTCATTTTCCTTACCGCAATTGGTGCACTTGCCGTCTGCCGGAATCGGTTTGGTGATGTCGTTATAAACCTCACCACACCCGCCGCAGGTCGAACGCGCCGTAATACGGCCCACCAACGCATCATCATCGACGCGCATTTCGATCACTGTGTGCAACGACTGACCCAGCTTGGTCAGCAACGCCGCCAGTGCATCGGCCTGCGCTAGCGTACGGGGGAAGCCGTCAAAGATGAAACCGGCGCCTGTTTCGGTGGTCAGCTTCTCTTCGATCAGGCCGATCACGATCTCATCGGTGACCAGCTTGCCCGCATCCATGATCGCCGCAACCTTCTGCCCCATCTCGGTGCCCGAGGTCTTGGCCTCGCGCAGCATGTCGCCAGTGCTTAACTGAACCATGCCGCGTGTTTCGACCAGGTGGCGCGCCTGCGTCCCTTTACCGGCCCCCGGGGGCCCAAGAAGAATGATGTTCATCGACGAGAGGGTCCCTTCCTGCCGCGTTTCTTACCTTTGCCGCGCAGTTGGGACTTTTCAATCAGCCCTTCGTATTGGTGCGCAAGCAGGTGGCTCTGAACCTGTTGGATCGTGTCCATGGTCACAGAGACGATAATCAGAACCGAGGTGCCTCCGAAATAGAACGGGATGGCAAACTGGCCCCGAAGGATTTCAGGTAGCAGACAGACCGCCGCCAGATAGGCCGAACCCAGAACGAGCACGCGGTTGACAACGTATTCCAGATACTCGGCGGTTTTCTTGCCCGGACGGATACCCGGCACAAAACCGTTCTGCTTTTTCAGGTTGTCCGCCACATCGTCCGGTTTGAACGACACGTTGAACGTATAGAAATAGGCAAAGAACACGATCATCGAGGCGAAGAACAGCAGGTACAACGGCTGTCCGGGGCCAAAGTTGGCTAGCAGCCACGACATCACCGGCCCGTTGGTCGCACCCGACGAGAAGGTCGAGATCGTCACGGGCAACAGAAGCAGCGAGCTTGCAAAGATCGCCGGGATAACGCCCGCCGGGTTCACTTTGACCGGCAGGTGGCTGGAACCACCTTCATAGATCTTCATACCGGCCTGACGGCGCGGATATTGGATGTGGATCTTGCGCAAGGCCCGCTCCATGAACACCACAAAGGTAATCACGGCGATAACCATCACGATCACACCCACGATCACTGCAGGGCTGATTGCACCGCTGCGTCCGCTGGCAAAGAACTGCGCCAATGCGGCCGGAACCTCGGCAATGATGCCGACGAAGATGATCAGAGAGATACCGTTACCGATGCCACGTGCGGTAATCTGCTCACCCAGCCACATCAGGAACATGGTGCCGCCAACCAGTGTAATCATGGTCGACATACGGAAGAACATGCCCGGATCGGTCGCCAGATCACCCGATTCCAGCGATACGGCCAGACCATAGGCCTGAACGGTGGCCAGAGCCACGGTGCCGAAACGGGTATACTGGTTGATTTTCTTGCGTCCCTGCTCGCCCTCTTTCTTGAGCTGTTCAAGCGCGGGAACCATAGATGTCAGCAGCTGCACAATGATCGAGGCTGAAATGTAGGGCATGATGCCGAGGGCAAAGATACCCATCCGTCCCAGCGCCCCGCCAGTAAACATCGAAACCATGCCGCCGATGCCCTGCCCCGCCTGCTCCATGAATTCGCGCAGGGCCTGCCCGTCGATCCCCGGCACCGGAATAAAGGTGCCCAGGCGATAAACGATCAACAAACCCAGCGTAAACAGGATGCGGTTGCGCAGATCGGTGGCTTTGCCCAGGGCAGACCAGCTTGTGTTGGCTGCCATTTGTTCTGCTGCTGATACCATAAATCGGTCTCTCTTATGAAAACACCGCCCGGAACCGTTTTCCGGCTCGGGCGGCGTCTGGGAAAACTCTGAGGACTATGTAAGCGGGTCTTTGCCCGCTCACAAGCGCTTACTCTGCCGCAGCAGCTTTTGTGACCGTCAGTGAACCGCCCGCTTTTTCGACTGCCTCAACGGCAGCTTTCGAAGCACCGGTGACTTCCAGGTTCAGCTTGGCGCTGATTTCGCCCTTGGCCAGAACGCGGATGCCGTCCAGCTTGCGACGCACCAGACCGGACGCAACCAGCGCGTCCTCGGTGATCGCAGCTTTGGCGTCCAGCTTGCCGGCGTCGACGAATTTCTGGATCAAACCCAGGTTGACAACGGCGAATTCCTTGCGGTTCGGCTTGTTGAAGCCACGCTTGGGCAGGCGCTGGTACAACGGCATCTGGCCGCCTTCATAGCCATTGATGGCCACACCCGAACGGGATTTCTGGCCTTTGATACCACGGCCACCCATTTTACCTTTGCCGGAACCGGGACCACGGCCAACGCGGGTGCGTTTCGGTGTGGCGCCAGGATTGTCGCGCAATTCGTGCAGTTTCATATCGCTTCTCCTTAGCCGGATGTGACCCCCGAAGCGTGATGGGCCAACCACGGCATTTCTTGGTTTTGATTCGTATGGCGCAAGGCCACCGCAGGCGTATAGGCCCGTTGACCTCTCTTGGCAAGCCCGCGGAAGCGTACCGCGCTAGTCCTCGGCTCCACCCGCCTTTTCAGCGGACCCTTTATGCGGCCGGATGGGGGCTGCAAGTGGGTCGATACCGTGCTTCTCGACCAGTTTGCCCACCAGACTGTTCGGATCGGGTCTGCCGCCATATTTGGTCCGCATGATCGCTCGCATCCGTCGACCGTATAGATGGATCGAAACCGTATCCTCTTTCATGTAGTGGTCGATTCTAGCATTCGGCCGGGCCAGGGCACGGCGGCGCGTGAAGTTCAGCGGATAGAAAACGTGCTCGGGCAGCGCATATTTGATCTCACCCGTCTGCTTCAGTGCCCAGGTAAACGCCCGTGGCCCCCACACCCCCCAGAACACCTCAGGGACGTTTACCGGCGCTCCGTTCTGCAGCGATTCTTCCAGCGGCTTTCGGTGCCTCGGAGGCAACCACGGCGGAATGAAATAAGGATCATTGGTTAGCTCAATCAATTTGCCCAGTGTATCACTATCCTGAGGTAGAGCGAGCACGCCTGTGGCCACCTCACCTTCGAGCCGCCCATAGTAATGGCCGTTGGGTGTCGAGAAAGGCTTCAGACAGTAAGCATCGGTATCTGCCCAGATCAAATCCGCTTCTTGCGCCAGCAGTCGATACCGGAACTTGTCCGAATGAGGTGCCGGGCTTCCGGTTCGGCCATGAGTCACAAACTCGGAATCGGGCAGTACCTCACGCGCATCGCGGTGCTCGACCCCATCGGGGATGTTTGTGACGTTGTCATAAGTATAGAGGCGCACACTTTGTCCTGCGTCCAGGTAAGACTTGATGCAGAGCTGTTCCAGGAAACTCAGGGGGCCTTCGACCCACAGCATTCCAATCTGATATTCACGCGCCATACTAAGTCTTTCCGCCAAATTGAACCGAGCATAAAAGTCGCTTTTCTGGCGTGTGCCTTATATGCGGCGTCCTCGCAATGCGCCCGGTCAAAAAACTTCAGCGCTGTGACGCGATAGACTCTCAAACAAAAAAGCGGCGCCAAACGGCGCCCCTGAATTCGTGGATCAGTTTGCTGTGTTACGAGCAGTAAACGTGATCATGCGCGATGTCTTTGATATCGCAGCGGCGCACACCGATATCGTTCAGTTCGCGGTCGGTCAGGCTTTGTAGTTCCGAATAGGTGCGATTGAATTCTGCGCGCAGGGCGTAAGCCTCTTTTACCTTTGCTGCAAAGTCAGCGATGCGAGCAAAAACGGTGATGCCGTGAGTGGTTGTTGCTGTATAAGCCATATCTGAATTCCTTTCCTGATCGGGGCGTATTCCCCGATGTTTTCTTGTGTGTTCCTTGTTTGGACAGGGTTCAGATAGGAGTGTTCGGTATCGCTAACAACGAAGATTTCGGTCTAGCCGCTATGCGTGCATTGAATAGCTATGCGGGGCGCTGTGCTTAATTGGGACCTTTACTGGCTTCTCTGCTTTCGCGCACTTCTTCTGCGGGCGGTCATCGCCCGGCCATCCCGAATACTAAGCCCCATCAACGTCAGATTGGTGGCGCCAGCGATCAGTTCAACGACTTGCACAATATAAAAGCTGGTGTCGAATGATCCTGCGTTTGCTTTTGCGCTAAGGTAGATGGCGGCGGGAACAAGGATGAGAAGTCCGTTCATCGCTATGATCGGCATCCGTTTCTTCTTGGCGAGCGCCTGGACATCTTTGCGGCGACGCCCAAGAGACATGCCGGATGCACCGACAATCACCATTGCTGGCACCAGAATAAACAGTCCGCTGACGATCATGGATTTTACCGCGGCGACGGTCGCATGGGTTGCAAATAACTCGCTGTACAAGGTGGATGTCCAGAAAACGAGGATTGTAAGAAAACCTAATACTCCGGCGATGGGGTGGATGGTTCTTAACATGTTGCTACTCCGGTTATCGCATCAGGCGACGCAGTGGTTTTCAACTGCGAGCTTTCGAACAAGATGTGGCCGCGCCACAGCACTATCTGGATAGTCCGCGATCCGTCGCTGAAATTCGGGATTGGTAAATGCGTCGCGGAAACTTTGGACGTCCTGCCAGATCGCGTAGTTCACAAAGGTCGAACTGCCAGCGATGCCCTGATGGAGTTGTGTAGAAATATATCCTGGCTGAGATTTCATGAAATCTGCATCATGCGCCCAGGCCTTCAGCAGCGCCTCTTTGTCTTTGGCGTCCACTGTGAACAGGTTGATCAGCACTACCGGACCTTCTTCGGTCTGCATCTGATCTGCCAGCGTGACGATATTGTCCAACTCTTCAATACGAGCCATTTCGATTCCTCTCAATTCTTCTCCATAGCAAGCTATATATTATTGCATAGCTTGCTATGCAAGTGTAAATCTTGAACATGAACTTTGAAAAAGAAAACTCGGCCGGATACCTGGTCAATCACATGGCGCGGTTGTTTGCGAAGGAATTGCAGCAGCGCATTGCGCCCTTGGGCATCGTTGTTGGGCAATTTCCGATTTTACTGCAGCTTTGGCTCAAAGACGGCGTGACGCAAAAAGAATTGCTGGGCAAAATTGATGTCGAACAAGCGACCCTGGCGAACACGCTCAACCGAATGGAACGCGACGGCTTGATCAAAAGAACAAAGAACCCCGCTGACGCCAGAGCCCAAATGATTTGGTTAACTGAGAAGGCCACAGCAATTCGAAACAGCGCCTATGAGTCTGCTCAAAGCGTAAATGCCGAAGCCCTACAGGTGTTAAGTGAAACTGAACAGGCACGTTTCATGAACTATATGCGCCGTGTAATAGAAAAAATGCGTTCAGATTGAACTGACACCATATCGATTAAACTAAGAGACCGTCATAACCCTTAAATGATAAAACGCCCCCGAAATATCGGAGGCGTTTCTAACTTTTCGAAGATGTCGCGCTTAGCCGCGTTCTTCGATGATCTCAACCAGATGCGGGATCTTGTTGACCATGCCGCGGACCGAAGGAGTATCCTCCAGCTCACGGGTCTTGTGCATCTTGTTCAGGCCCAGACCGATCAGGGTCGCGCGCTGTTCAGCGGGGCGGCGGATCGGGGAACCGATCTGCTTGACGACGATGGTTTTTGCCATGGGTCGCTCTCCTTATGCTTCTGCTTCAGCAGCAGCCGGTGCTTCGTCCCGCTTGGGCAGGATGTCAGCAACCTTTTTGCCACGACGCTGTGCAACCGAACGCGGGCTCTGCTCTTTCTGCAGGCCGTTGATGGTGGCGCGGATCATGTTGTACGGGTTCTGCGAGCCCAGCGACTTGGACACAACGTCCTTGACGCCCAGCATTTCGAACACGGCACGCATCGGACCACCGGCGATGATACCAGTACCTTCAGGTGCGGTACGCATTACCACTTTACCGGCGCCGTGACGGCCTTCGATGTCATGGTGCAGGGTCCGACCTTCGCGCAGTTGCACGCGGATCATCTGACGCTTGGCTTGCTCGGTCGCCTTACGGATGGCTTCAGGTACTTCTTTCGCTTTACCTTTGCCAAAGCCGACGCGGCCTTTCTGATCGCCGACAACCACCAGAGCGGCGAAGCCAAAGCGCTTACCACCTTTTACGGTTTTCGACACACGGTTGATCGCAACAAGACGATCGGCGAATTCCGGTGCTTCGTCGCGGTCACGACCACGGCCCCGGCGGTTTTCACGTTCTGCCATTTTGGCATCCCTTCTCTCACATGGCGCAATCGGCGCCGTTTGTTCAATCCAAGTGAGCCCCGACTGTTGCCGAGGCCCCCGGATCATCGGGGCAGCCGCAAAGCTGCCCGCAAGTCTTAGATCTTCAGGCCGCCTTCACGCGCAGCGTCGGCCAGAGCCTTCACTTTGCCGTGGAACAGGAAGCCGCCACGATCGAAATAGGCCTCTTCGACGCCTGCCTTCTTGGCACGCTCGGCGATGGCCGCGCCCACTTTGGTGGCCGCTTCGACGTTGTTCTTGCCAACGACACCCAGATCTTTTTCCAGGGTCGAGGCCGACGCCAGGGTCACGCCGCGCACGTCGTCGATCAGCTGAACAGAGATGTTCTTGTTCGAACGGTGTACGGACAGACGCGGACGACCCGCGTTGACCTTGCGAAGTTTGTTCCGAACGCGCAGGCGGCGCTTCAGAAACAGGGTTCTTTTGCTGTTTGCCATAGTTTGCGTCCTTACTTCTTCTTGCCTTCTTTGCGGAAGATGAACTCGCCCTTATAGCGGATGCCCTTGCCTTTGTACGGCTCGGGACGGCGCCATTCGCGGATTTTGGCCGCGACTTCGCCCACCTGCTGCTGGTCGATACCTTCCACAACGATCTCGGTCTGCTTCGGTGCGGTGATGGTGACACCTTCCGGAGCGGTGAAATCAACGTCGTGGCTGTAGCCCAGGTTCAGCTTCAGGGTGTTGCCCTGCATCTGCGCCCGGTAACCAACACCCTGGATCTCCAGCTCTTTTTTGAAGCCCTGGGTCACACCGGTTACCAGGTTGGCAACCATGGTGCGGCTCATGCCCCACTGCTGGCGGGCACGCTTGGACATGCCACGGGGGTTGATTTGCACAACATTGTCTTCGACCGACAGCGTTACGTCATCGGTTGCGGTGAAGCTGCGGGTGCCTTTCGGACCTTTCACTTCGATGGTCTGGCCGGACACAGTGGCGGTAACGCCGCTGGGCAGCTCGACCGGTTTTTTACCAATACGAGACATTGACAGACCTCCTTAGAAGACGGTGCAGAGCACTTCGCCGCCAACATTGTTGGAGCGAGCGTTTGCGTCCGACATCACACCTTTCGGAGTGCTGACAATCGACACGCCCAGACCCTGACGGACCTGTGGGATGTCATTGACGCCCATGTATACGCGGCGACCGGGCTTCGAGACCCGCTTCAGCTCGCGAATGACAGGGGTGCCTTCGTAGTATTTCAGGCTGATTTCGATGGCCGGATGACCGTTTTCACCGGTCGTCGCTTCGTAGCCACGGATATAACCTTCGTCCGCCAGCACGTCCAGAACCCAACCGCGCAGCTTGGAAGCCGGGGTGGAAACGGTGGACTTGCCGCGCATTTGCGCGTTGCGGATACGGGTGAGCATATCGCCGATAGGATCATTCATATCTATGTCTCCCTTACCAGCTCGATTTCACCATGCCGGGGATCTGACCAGCAGAACCCAGCTCGCGCAGCGCAATACGGCTGACCTTCAGCTTACGGTAGTAAGCATGAGGACGACCGGTCAGCTGACAGCGGTTGTGCAAACGAGTAGCCGAGCTGTTGCGCGGCAGTTTCGCCAGTTTCAGACGCGCTTTGAAACGCTCTTCCATCGGCTTGCTCTCGTCATTCGCGATTTCTTTCAGCTCGGCACGCTTTGCGGCATATTTGGCCACCAGGCGTTCGCGCTTCTTTTCGCGTTCGATCATTGCTTTTTTAGCCATGTCTTAATCCTCCCGGCGCTTATGCGTTGAAGGGCATGTTGAATGCTTTCAACAGTGCCTTTGCTTCAGCGTCGGTTTTCGCTGTGGTGGCAATTACGATGTCCATGCCCCAAACTTCGTCGACTTTGTCGAAGTCGATTTCGGGGAACACGATGTGCTCTTTCATGCCCATGGCAAAGTTGCCCTGACCATCGAAAGACGGCTTAACACCGCGGAAGTCACGAACGCGCGGCATCGCGATGGTGATCAGACGATCCAGGAATTCGTACATCCGGTCACCGCGCAGGGTCACTTTCGCACCCAGCGGCATGTCTTCACGGACGCGGAAACCCGCGATCGACTTTTTCGCCTTGGTTGCAACGGCCTGCTGACCGGCAATCGCAGTCAGATCCTCGACAGCCGCTTTGGCTTTCTTGGAATCTTTGACAGCTTCGGCACCACAGCCGATGTTCAGAACGATTTTTTCCAGCTTGGGCAGCTGCATGTCGTTCTTGTAACCGAACTCTTCTTTCAGAGCGGGGCGGATGGTTTCAGCGTACTGAGCCTTCAGACGCGGAGTATAGGTTGCGTTATCAAGCATCGATCACGTCCCCTGTGGTCTTGGCGAAGCGAACCTTCTTGTCACCTTCCATGCGGAAGCCAACGCGGGTGGCTTTGCCGTTTGCGTCCAGCAGTGCCAGGTTCGACAGCTCGATCGGGTTTGCCTGGGGCAAACGGCCGCCTTGGCTGTTCTGGGTCTGGCGGGTGTGGCGGATGGCGATGTTGATGCCGTCAACAACAGCTTTACCGGCTTTCGGGTCAACCGAGGTAATCGTTCCCTCTTTGCCCTTGTCCTTGCCGGCCAGCACGACGACCTTGTCGCCTTTGCGGAGTTTAGCAGCCATGATTACAGCACCTCCGGAGCCAGCGAGATGATTTTCATGAAGTTCTTGCCACGCAGTTCGCGAACAACGGGGCCAAAGATACGGGTACCTACGGGCTCGTTGTTGTTGTTCAGGATGACGGCGGCGTTGCGATCGAAACGGATCGCGGTGCCGTCTTCGCGACGGACTTCTTTAGCGGTGCGTACGACGACGGCCTTACGGACGTCACCTTTCTTTACGCGGCCGCGTGGGATGGCTTCCTTCACCGAGACGACAATGATGTCGCCGACGGAGGCGTATTTACGCTTGGAACCACCCAGGACCTTGATGCACTGAACTCGGCGTGCGCCGGAGTTGTCAGCGACATCCAGATTGGTCTGCATCTGGATCATGTGGTTTCTCCCGACCTGTGGGGGCTGGTCTCGTTAGATCCCCCAGGGTTTCGACAAATGGAAAAATCCCGGAAGCTTACGCCTCCAGAACTTCCCAACGTTTCGTCTTCGATTTCGGCGCGCATTCGATGATGCGTACAGAGTCGCCGACCTTGAAGGCGTTCTTTTCATCGTGAGCCCGGTATTTCTTGGACTTACGGATGGTTTTCTTCAGAACCGGATGCGTGAAGCGGCGCTCGACGGAAACGGTTACGGTCTGTTCGTTGGCGTCGCTAGTTACGGTGCCGGACAGGATACGCTTGGGCATAGGATTACTCCTCCGATGCCGCGGCAGCGGCCTTTTCGTTCAGAATGGTTTTGACGCGGGCAGCATTGCGGCGGGCCGCTTTGATGCCGGCAGTGTTTTCCAGCTGACCGGTTGCCTGTTGAAAGCGCAGGTTAAAGCTTTCTTTCTTCAGGTTGGCCAGTTCCTCGCGGAGCTGGTCCGGGGTCTTGTCACGCAGTTCTTGGGCGTTCATCGCCTTTTTCCTTTGCTCAAAACACCAGAAGGCCCCGTATCAGGGTCACCTTTGACCTGGTGGATGAATGATAGACATACGAATCCCCCGACTCAGCCGGGGGAACGCAAGATGCCGCTCTATAGGGGGTTCAGGGGTGGGTGGCAAGGGAAAGTTTAGGAATCCTCTGCCTACACTAACAGGCTGGTCGCAGCTTACTTCACCAAGCCTAGATGTCCTACGATAGTGGCGCTGTCATAATAGTCTCGTCCTTCAACAACCATGCCACCTATTACCCGCATTACTGAGCAATAGCGCACTTCGTATCGCTTTCCGGTTGGTTCGAAATCACCGAGGCTTGAATGCAGAACACCAGTGTGGGTTCCGGTATTGTGGAACTCTACGATCGCCCATTCACCGCACTCGCTGACGATCACATTATCCACGATGCATTCTCCATCCGGGAATGCCTTTCGCCAACGCTCGTAATCCTCTTTATAGGCCAGCTTGCCAAGTTGCTTTTCCTCACGAGCAACATCTTCGAACTGACAATCTTCGGCAATCACCTCGGCCCCGCGATCAGGATCCCGCATCCCCCAACTTTCATGGAATTGGCGAACCACCCGTTCAGTTTCTTTCATACTGGATACCTCTGTGATCCATGGAACATACAGGATTGTATATGAGTTGGCGTCAGGTTTTCTCACATTGAGTTTGACGAATTCATCCGGAGAAGTTTTTTAAAACTATCCAGAATTTTTTGTATTTTGGTTGGAAACGCAAAACGCGGCCTCGTTTGCACGAGACCGCGTCTTCAACTGTCTAAGTCTGAGTGGCTTACGCCAGAGCGATGTTCACAGCTGCCTCACGACCGTCACGGCCGGGCTCGATGTCGAATGTCACTTTCTGGTCGTCGGCCAGGCCAGTCAGACCCGAGCGCTCAACAGCCGAGATGTGCACAAACACGTCTTTGCCACCGGTCTCCGGTGCGATGAAGCCAAAACCTTTAGTTGCGTTGAACCATTTTACGGTGCCATTGGCCATATCCGTATTCTCCTATTAAATTGCTGTCCGCGGGATTGCGACAGCGCGGCGTGGTCGGTCTGGATCGAGAGACTGAACGCCAAAATTCAGGAGACAGTGGTCGAAAAAGAAAAACGTAAGCGTGCCTCACATGGGTCATGGCGGAGCATATTGCAAGGTTTTTCGGCAACTCGAGGTGAAACGTGATTGGCAGGAACACCGCCTGTTCGCCGCGCAATTGCTCTGCTGTTCCAATTCCCGTACGGGGAACCGGGGCTCATTCCCACTTGTAGTTAAAGCTAACACTAATCCGCTCTTCCTCGGCCATGTTCATCGGCACCTCGTGGCGCAGCCAGCTTTCCCACAGCAGGACATCGCCCACCTGCGGCTTCATATAGATGAACGGTTGTAAGTCCCACCGTCCATCTTTTAAACGCGTAGGTGCCGCCATCATGCGGCCCGAGCGGGGGTCTTCCAGCTTCAACGCGCTGGCCCCTTCGGGCATCGCCACATAAGTGGTGCCCGAAATCACACTGTGTGGGTGCAGGTGGCTGGAGTGCATCCCGCCCTCGGGCAGGATGTTGATCCACAGATCCTCGAGCTTCAACTCACCTTCGCCCAGATCAAACTCGAGATCCTTGGCAAAAGCCGCGACGTGGATGTCCAGAGCCTTGACCAAATCGGCAAAGATCGGGAACCGCCACGGCAGATCGGTCAGCGAGGCATAGCTGGTGTAACCAGGATAGCCGTTCTCCTCACACCATTCCTGCCCGGCCTCATCATCCTCGGCAATGACAAGGCAAGAGTTTTCCAGCTCTTCTGGGTCGATCTTGGGACCAAACTCGGACAAAGCTGCGCGATAAAGACGGGTAACGAAGAGTGATTCAATCTGGGCCATAAGCTGGGCATAGCCCAAGCTCTGATCCAAGGCCAGCCCCAGCCAACCCTTAGTTTTTGATTGGCCCCGAGCCGCAGCGCGGGATCGGACGCCCGCCATCCGCGTAGGCCAGACACATAACAATCTCATCCGGTTTCGGCGCGTCGGGAATGCTCAGCGTCATGGTATCGAAATGGTCAAAGGACCACGGATTGTCCTTGTGTCCGAGGGGCAGATCAATCGCACATCCCGGTGCCCCAAGTTTGGCATTCGACGGGATGACGGCTTCACCTCCACCTGCTGATGCGCGCATTGGAGCGCCGAGTTTCGGATGGATCAATGCGCCACCTTGTTCGAGATCGCCATTCGCACCCACAATCGCTGCTTTACCGTAGGAAATCGGGGCACGGTCGAGTTGAGAAACAGCCTCGGCCGCTAGGTCTGCCCCAAGCATTTCTCCAATTTCAAACAGCTCGGACAAGTCTTCCGAGAATTTACCGGCCAGCGGGTTTTGTATGACAGCCAAAGCTGCAACTCTGCAGACTGGAGCGCATGGTTGCCCAAACTGGTCGGTAGTTATGACCTCTTTGACAAAAACCTTCTTGCGTAGCTGAAACATACAACCCTCCCATTCACTCTGGGCAGATTATGGGGGCTATGGGCAAAGGTCGACTTTTTTCACTCATCAGTGGGATGGATCGCAAAAGACTAACACAATACCCCCTGCCGGCGTCCTGACAGGGGTCAATCTTGTCACGAACGAGTGGTCCCCAGTCGCTTACCAGTCTTAGGGAACCTAAACACAGGTCTTGATCGGCAGCTTTATAGTGATCCGACTTGAGCTCGCATGCCCAGCGATCAACTGAAACTCTACCCAGACGTACTTTGACCGGCTTTGCAGTGACCGGAGTATCTTGGAAGATGCGGATCCAGACACGCCCTATTTCTTCAGCAAATCGGGCCAGAACTCGTTTGCTTTTTCAATATTGGCATCAATCTCGCTGGCCCAGATGCGCCGCACCTGCGGGCTGTAATTCAGATACAGTTTTTCATCCCAGATGCGCCATGCGAACGGGTCGACATCGGCCACCGCATTCTGGCTGGCCGCATAGGCGCAATATCCGCCATATTGAGGAGCATACTTCGTCGGGTCAGACAGAAAAGCCTGACGGTTTTCTTCACTCAGAAACACCCAGGTAGCGCCATTGTGCTGAGCCGTGATCTCAGGATCGCCCTTTTGCGGATCACCGCCTTGCCAATAAGTCATGACGTCATATCCGTTCATCGCAAGCTTGTTGAAATACCCTAGGTTCACCTCGGGCGACGCGGCCCAGGTTTTTGCTGGGGCGACCACGGTACCAACGGTCATCAGAAACAACAGTACTAAATGGCGGAGACTAAAACTTGGCATCAGTATCATACTCGATGGCAGAGAGGGTTCGCCCGAATTTAGCCACGCCTGTCTGCCGATTGCCAGTCACGAGTCTGTAAACCGGCATGTGGCCATTGACGGTTTAAGCCCCATAACCTGCGTCTGACACCGAGAACGCAAAACCCCCGCCGGTATCCCGACGGGGGTCAATCTTTTAGCGAACGGGGTAGCCCCCCAATCGCTTACCAGTCTTCGCGAACCACGACGCGAGTCTTGATCGGCAGCTTCATCGCGGCCAGGCGCAGGGCCTCGCGGGCGATGTCGTCATTGACGCCGTCGATCTCGAACATCACACGGCCAGGCTTGACTTTGCATGCCCAGCGGTCGACCGAACCTTTACCTTTACCCATACGAACTTCGATCGGCTTTGCAGTGACCGGAGTGTCGGGGAAGATGCGGATCCAGACACGACCCTGACGCTTCATGTGACGCGTCATGGCACGACGTGCAGCTTCGATCTGGCGTGCAGTTACACGCTCAGGCTCAAGAGCTTTCAGGCCGTAGGTGCCAAAGTTCAGATCAGAGCCGCCCTTGGCGAGACCCTTGATCCGGCCTTTGTGCATCTTGCGGAATTTAGTACGCTTTGGTTGAAGCATATCTTTCCCTCCTTAGCGACGACCGCCACCAGCACCACGAGGTGCAGGGCCGTCCTGGAGTTCCTGTGCTTTACGGTCACGTGCCTGCGGATCGTGCTCCATGATCTCACCTTTGAAGATCCAGACCTTGATCCCGATGATCCCGTAGGGGGTCATCGCTTCGGCATGTGCGTAATCGATGTCGGCACGCAGGGTGTGCAGAGGCACTCGGCCTTCGCGGTACCACTCGGTCCGTGCGATTTCGGCGCCGCCCAGACGACCCGCGACGTTCACCCGGATACCCAGAGCGCCCATGCGCATGGCGTTCTGAACCGACCGCTTCATCGCGCGGCGGAACGAGACGCGGCGCTCCAGCTGCTGAGCGATGGACTCGGCAACCAGCTGCGCGTCAAGCTCGGGCTTGCGCACTTCGACGATGTTCAGGTGCAGTTCGCTGTCGGTCATACGAGCAAGCTTTTTGCGCAGAACTTCGATGTCTGCACCTTTCTTGCCGATGATGACACCGGGACGTGCAGTGTGGATCGTCACGCGGCACTTCTTGTGCGGACGTTCGATGATCACACGGGCAACACCAGCCTGCTTGCACTCTTTGTTGATGAACTCACGGATCTTGAGGTCTTCCAGCAGAAGATCACCGTAGTCCTTGGTGTCGGCGTACCAGCGGCTGTCCCAGGTGCGGTTGACCTGCAGGCGCATGCCGATCGGATTTACTTTATGACCCATTAGGCTTGCTCCTCAACTTGACGCACCTTGATGGTGATCTCCGAGAACGGCTTCATGATCTTGCCGAAACGGCCACGGGCACGCGGGCGACCACGCTTCATGACCAGGTTCTTGCCAACCCATGCTTCGGCGACGATCAGCTCGTCAACGTCCAGGTTGTGGTTGTTTTCGGCATTCGCGATTGCGGACTGCAGGCACTTCTTGACGTCCTGCGCGACACGCTTGTTCGAGAAAGTCAGGTCGGTCAGAGCCTTCTCAACTTTCTTGCCGCGGATCATTTGCGCAACCAAGTTCAGTTTCTGCGGGCTGGTGCGAAGCATGCGCGTTTTCGCCATTGCTTCGTTTTCAGCCACGCGGCGGGGGTTCTTTTCCTTGCCCATGACTTACTTCCGCTTCGCTTTTTTGTCTGCGGCGTGACCGTAATAGGTACGAGTCGGCGAGTATTCACCGAACTTCTGACCGATCATGTCTTCCGAGACGTTTACCGGGATATGCTTCTGGCCGTTGTACACACCAAAGGTCAGACCCACGAACTGGGGCAGAATGGTGGAACGACGCGACCAGATTTTGATGACTTCGTTGCGGCCCGACTCGCGTGCTGCTTCGGCTTTTTTCAGCACGTAAGCATCGACGAAAGGACCCTTCCAAACAGAGCGAGACATAGATTAACGTCCCTTCTTCTTGGCGTGCCGCGAGCGGATGATCAGCTTCTGGGACGCTTTGTTCTTGTTGCGGGTACGCTTACCCTTGGTGTCCTTACCCCACGGTGTAACCGGTGTACGGCCACCCGAGGTACGACCTTCACCACCACCGTGCGGGTGATCGATCGGGTTCATTGCAACACCACGAACCGACGGACGAACGCCCTTGTGGCGCATACGACCGGCTTTACCGAGGTTTTGGTTCGAGTTGTCAGGGTTGGACACGGCACCAACGGTGGCCATGCATTCCTGACGGACCATGCGCAGCTCGCCCGAGCTCAGACGGATCTGAGCGTAGCCACCATCGCGGCCAACGAACTGAGCGTAAGTACCGGCCGCGCGTGCGATCTGACCGCCTTTGCCAGGCTTCATCTCGATGTTGTGGACGATGGTACCGATGGGCATGCCCGAGAACGGCATTGCGTTGCCCGGCTTGATGTCGGCCTTGGCGGATGCCACGACTTTATCACCAACAGCCAGACGCTGCGGAGCCAGGATATATGCCTGCTCACCGTCTTCGTATTTTACCAGTGCGATGAATGCGGTCCGGTTCGGGTCATATTCGATCCGTTCGACGGTTGCCGCGACATCAAATTTATTCCGTTTGAAGTCAACGATCCGGTAGAGACGCTTTGCGCCACCGCCGCGGCGGCGTGAAGTGATCCGTCCGGTGTTGTTCCGGCCGCCCGATTTGGTCAAACCCTCAGTGAGAGACTTGACCGGACGTCCTTTCCAAAGCTCCGAACGGTCGATCAGCACCAGCCCGCGCTGGCCCGGCGTCGTCGGCTTGTACGACTTAAGTGCCATGCTTTCTGTCTTCCGTTTAGCAAGTGCAGGGAATTCCCCCGCTATGTGATAGGCCCCCGTAGGTGCCAAGGGTATAGGGCCCCGAAGGTCCCCGGTTACAAATATCAGAGGCCCCGGAACGAATCCGAGGCCGCAAGATTGGGTGCATTTAGCAGTGTTGGGGGTGGGTGTCTATAGCGGGCGCTGGATTTTTGCGCCCCAGCAAAATCCGATTGCGCGGGTGAACGAAGCGTCGAATTACTCCACTATAAGTTTTGGATGACTTAGTTTCAGAAAATGCCGAGACAACTGGTTACCCAACACCAACTCAGCCCTCCTGATTGCCCTCCGCTTTCAATTCTCGCACAATGCGGAAACCGACCCATGGCCCCCAATAGTCTTCGGGATGGCCTACACGCCGAGCTGGGCGAGCCAATTCTACTGATGCTCCGTACGAGCCCCCCTTTCCAACGCGCCTACACCCAAGCGGACGATACGAGGCAGCGAGGTAGCGAGCCGAAGAGGCAAAGCCGAGATGCCCTTCGCTCCAACACGATCTTGTCGTTTCAGATACGTTTCCAGACATATGACGCAACCCCCAAGAATTTGCAGCATCCAACTCATCCACTGTAACAGGCCGTTTTTCATTCCCGGGGTCTCTTTTCCACACGCTCCTGCCACCTTCGATTTCTCGCCAATAGATAGAAAAGTTGGCTTGTTCCCGTGTCAGTGAATCACCTTGTGCAAAGATCGTCTTTGCTCCTGCCCGGGCAGCGTATTCCCATTCTACTTCAGTAGGGAGGCGATAGACCTTGGCACCCACCTTGTCATTTAGCCATGCTAAGTAGTCTTGCATTTCGGTGTAGGTGACAGCAGTGATCGGGCTGCGGGGATGGTCTTGGTAGGGGCCGTTTCTAAGTCGAAAGCGTATACGTGCGTCGGCCTCATCTGCGCACCTTCTCTCAGCGACGCAGGCGGCCCACTCCTCTCGAGTAACTTCGGTAAGACCCATTGCGATAGGAACATCAATTGTAACGTCGTGTTTTGGGGTCTCGCTGACGAATGTGTCATAGGGGTCTGGGACTTCATCGGGATCAATGTTTAGACCAATCTTGAAACGACGATGCGCTTCCCTCGCCTCTTTTTCAGTTGATCCGAACGAAAAATACCCCTTAGGCAAAACAACCATTGATGGACATGCTTCGCATTCCTGAAACGTATCAAGATCTGAAACCACTTGGCTTTTGGAGATAAAATAGCTCTCCTCAGCGAAAATCGGAGAAACATGAAAGAGCGCAATGAAACTCACCGGCAAAAACAAAATTCTGAAGAGGCTCATCCTGCTCAATCTCTATCAAGTCATTTATGAACGCACAGCTAAAGAATTTAAGCAGCTTTGAGCTTTGATCGAAGGGCCACTGCACTCGAAAAAAACGAAAATGCACGTTATCCCAAAAATAAAACCCCCAACTTTAGCGGGGACATTTTTCTCTCTCCAAAGACGGGTCCGATCAGCGACCGGTGGACACGTCGATGGTGTTACCCTCTTCCAGGGTCACATTTGCTTTTTGACGTCTTTCCGACAGCCCAGCTGGCCGTGGAACTTACCGCTCACCCATACAGCGCGCGGGCCTCGGCGAAGGACAGCAGACGGCGGCTTTTCTCATCCCACAGGTGCAGGCGCGCGTTGGCGAGGCTCTCTCGGATGGTCATCTGGTTGCTGTTGGCCAGCTCATCATGATCGCGCAGCACTTCGGTCAGGCGATAGAACGGAATGCGGCTGTAGAGGTGGTGCACGTGGTGGATGCCGATATTGGCGCTGAACCACTGCAATACGGATGGCAGGATGTAATGAGAGCTTCCGTGCAGGGCAGCCTCGTGCAGCTGCCAATCCTTATCGGGATCCCATTGCGTCTCTTCGAATTGGTGCTGGACGTAGAACAGCCAGACGCCGGCCGCCGCGGCAATCAGGGTCGAGGGCAGGAAAATCAGCAACATCGGCATCATGCCGCCAAAATAGTAGATGGCCCCTAACACGATCAGAATGGCCAGATTTGTGACCATCGCGCTGACCCAGAATTTCGGAATACCCGTCAGGCCAAGCGGCAGCCGGTTCTGAAACAGGAACAGATACCCGGGACCAAAGCCAAACAGGGTAATCGGGTGCCGATACACCCGATACCAAAAACGGTTCATCGACGTCATCGCACGGTATTCGGCCACCGTCAGCGTGTGGATGTCACCCATCCCCCGCTTGTCCAGATTGCCCGAAGAATTGTGGTGCGTGGAATGCGTACGGCGCCAGACATCATAGGGCGTCAGGGTCAGCACTCCGATCACCCGCCCGACCCAGTCACTGACCGTTCGGTTCGTGAAGAAAGCCCCGTGCCCGCAATCGTGCTGAATGGCAAACAGGCGCAACAGGAATGCCGCGTTGAGGACTGAGACTGCAAAAGCAAGCCAATAGCTGACGGACAGGAACATCCACGACACTGCCCACAATGCGATGAATGGGATGATGCTGACGCCAAGCTCGAACCAACTGCGCAACTGGTTCGGTTCGCGATATTTGGCAAGCGTCGTCACCCAGTCACGCGCGGCGGTCACATCCGGCTTTGCCGAGGTCGATAGATTGGTTTCCGTCATGTGCCTGCCAAATCATTTTCTTTCAGCACACCGGATAGACGACCACACCGACATAGCAACCTGATTCTGGACCAATCGCGATGTTTGGCGTTCAATTTATGGTGCTGCCGCTCAAAAAAGGCCTCCGAAGTCACGGGGGCCTTGTTCGATTGTCCGATGTCGGGTCAGACTTAGGCAAGTGAAATCGTCAATGGCGTCATCCGTTCCACCTACATATGTGTTTTTTGACGCCAGCCCGACGACTCGGTCGACCGTAATATTAGCCGTCCGCCTTCATCTCGGTTGCAATTATGATGCTGATCGGCCCGGTCGAGAAGGGCCCCACACCGAACTCCATGTGGTCAATCTCGCCCTCTGCCGTGAAGGCCACCCAATCGCCCGCGTAATATTCGATGGCGCTGCCCAGCGGGTGCTCGCCCTGATGGGTCAGAGTCGCCTTCAAGGTCACGGGTTTGGTCACGCCGTGGATGGTCAGGTCACCGGTCACATCTGCCGTGGTGTCTCCGGTCCGCGCGATCCCGGTGCTGACAAAGGTGATCTCGGGGTAGGTTTCGACCTCAAAGAAATCCGCCGACTTCAGGTGGTCGTCCAGCGGGCCAAATCCCGACGACAGGCTGTTTGTGTCAATTGTCACGTTCAGGGTCGATGCCTCGACATCATCCGCGTTCAGGTCCAGCACGCCTTCGGCCTTGGTGAACTCGGCATGCTGGTTGGACACGCCTGCATGGCTCCAGCCAAAGCGCACCTCTGTATGCCCCTGGTCGGTTTTGTAAGTCTGCGCAAAGGCCGGGGTGACGGCGACAGCTACTGCAACGGCTGCGATCATAGATTTGAAAGTCATCGTGATGTTCCTTTCATCTGCAATGGGGCTGGTTTTTAGATGAATTTTCATCTAGTTGAATTTGCAGCCAACAGCAATAAGATTTGGAGCAAACACAAAGTTGTGAAGAAAGATCTGCCAACCCCATTGGAAACAGACATCTGGGTGGCCATGAACCGGACAACCCGGCTTATCCAGTCAGAAATCAGTGCAGCCTTGAAAGATGCGGGCCTGCCGCCTCTGAAATGGTATGACTTGCTATGGTCGCTTGAGCGGCACGGAGGAAGGCTGCGCCCTTTTGAACTTGCTCAAGACACCATTTTTGAGCAGTCGAACCTGTCTCATCTCAGCAGACGGATGGTTTCTGAGGGGCTAATCGAATTCGTATCTTATGCCGGAGACAGGCGCGGTAAAATGCTGCAGATTACAGACAAGGGCAAAGAGCTGCGTAAACGTATGTGGAAAATCTACGGACCGCTGCTGCATGAAAAGATGCGCGCACTTGGCGGTGCCGAGGGTTGGCAGGCGTTCCTTGCGTCCGCAGGACGTCAGGCGGATTGAACGAAACATCAAAGACCCAGATCGACGATCACCCCAATGACCGCCTGCGACACAGTGGTTCAGATTCAACCGCAATGCGCTGCTTTAGTTTGATATGGCCCAACACCTCGCGAAAAGCGCGGTGCCTGGGTTTCCCCTCAAGATAATCCGCCAGCTTGAGCAGGTTGATCGGATGCTTCACAATCAGCGCTTCGACCCTCTGCACTGCGTCATCCAACTCGTAATGGTCGATAAACTGACAGGCCACCTGGGTCGGCGTTAGCAGGCAAAAATCCTGCGGCCGTTTGTCGGTATAGCGGATGATATCGAAGGGCGACGCCCCAAGGGCGTGGAACTTGGGGATGTACACGCGCATATCAGCCTGCGGATGTTCTAGTACCGTGCCCGAGATCTGACAAAACCCCAGCGGCCCAAGCTTGCCGAAAACATGTCTCCGCATCGCCGGAGAAACCATGTCGACATCCGCCCTGTCATATTTCAGATCATCGAATACGGACAAAAGCCCAAGATTTTCATCAGCGATCTGAAAGTATGGCTCGGCGCTGAAAGCCCGCATCTGCACCAGTACCTGATTGCGTTTGGCTTCAGTTTGGGAGCCTGAAACCGCGTCACCGGCAGGGTCCACTGACCCCGCAAAAAGCCGCAGTAAGCGCTGAGTAACGAACCCCTGCTTGCGCGCAAAACGGTCCGAATTCACAGAGATTGATTTGTTTGCTCCACGTTTGTTCATTTGACCGTACCTATAATTTCCGAAGCATTCGGCGCATCAGTCAAAACGCTTGGGCGTACCACCCCGCTTGGGCGTACCACCCCATAGTCACCGCCCAATCAACAGAATGATCTTCAACCTTTTGCCCCGTTTACTACTGAAGATAACGCAGTCCGCTCCCCTGTCACGGGTTAGCGGCGAAAGAACGCCGGTAACAAAACGCTAACGGCTTGCCGTCAGACACCCGTTCCTGCCTTGGACATGGCAGCTTCCTGACCCAAACGTAAAAAGGCTCCGCCCACCATTCGGGGGCGAAGCCTGATCATGTTCTCACCGCTTGGTGTAACCGGATCAGAGACCGGTCGACACGTCGATGGTGTTACCCTCTTCCAGGGTTACATATGCTTTTTTGACGTCTTTCCGCTTGCCCAACTGGCCACGGAACCGCTTGACCTTGCCTTTGGTGATGGTGGTGTTCACCGCCTTCACCTTGACACCAAACAGCGATTCAACCGCTTCTTTGATCTGCGGTTTGTTGCTGTCGATCGCCACTTCAAAGACAATCGCGCCGTTCTCGGACGCCATGGTCGACTTTTCGGTGATGATCGGCTTGCGGATCACGTCGTAGTGTTCTGCCTTCGCGCTCATTTCAGACGAGCCTCCAGTGCTTCGACAGCCGCTTTGGTGAGCACCAGGGTGTCACGCTTGAGGATGTCATAAACGTTTGCACCCATCGACGGCAGGATATCCAGACCTTCGATGTTGCGCGACGCCTTCAGGAAACCTTCGTTCACGGTCGCACCGTCGATGACCAGAGCGCGTTTCCAGCCCAGGTTTGCAACCTGTTTGGCCAGAGCGGCGGTCTTGCCTTCAGCTTCGGCGTTCTCGATCACAACCAGCTCACCTGCTTTGGCTTTGGCCGACAGAGCGTGGCGCAGGCCAAGCTTGCGGAACTTCTTCGGCAGGTCGTGGCCGTGCGAACGAGGGGTCGGGCCTTTGTAGATACCACCCTTGCGGAAGATCGGCGCGTTGCGGTCACCGTGACGAGCGCCACCGGTGCCCTTCTGGCGATAGATCTTCTTGGTCGAGTAGCTGGTTTCCGAGCGGGTCTTCACCTTGTGGGTGCCGGCCTGCGCGTTGTTGCGCTGCCAACGGACCACACGGTGCAGGATGTCCGCGCGCGGCTCCAGGCCGAACAGGTCTGCATCCAGCTCGATGTTGCCGGCTTTGCCGCCGTCCAGTTTGATTACATCAAGTTTCATGCTTCACCACCTTCCGCGGGTGCTTCTTCCGCAGGTGCTTCGGTTGCAGCCGATTTCACAGCAGCCGGGAAAGGCAGTCCTTCCGGTGCTTTCTTCTTGACGGCGTCCTTGACGGTGACCCAGCCCGATTTCGGTCCGGGAACGGCGCCTTTGATGAAGACCAGACCACGGTCGGCGTCGGTTTTGACGACTTCCAGGTTCTGGGTGGTAACACGGGCAGCACCCATGTGACCGGCCATCTTCTTGCCTTTGAACACCTTGCCCGGGTCCTGACACTGACCAGTCGAACCGTGCGAACGGTGGCTGATCGAAACACCGTGCGAGGCGCGCAGACCACCGAAGTTGTGGCGCTTCATCGCACCGGCAAAGCCTTTACCGATCGAGGTACCCGAAACGTCAACCTTCTGACCTTCCAGGAAGTGTTCTGCCGAAATCTCAGCACCCACTTCAATCAGGCCATCTTCGGAGACGCGGAACTCGGCCAGCTTGCGCTTGGGCTCGACCTTTGCAGCGGCATAGTGACCGCGCATGGCCTTCGAGGTGCGTTTTGCCTTGGCCGCACCGGCGCCCAGCTGAACGGCGGTGTAGCCGTCTTTGTCAGCCGTACGCTGTGCAACGACCTGCAGGTTGTCCAGGTGAAGAACGGTTACAGGAATCTGTTTGCCGTCTTCCATGAACAGGCGGGTCATGCCAACTTTTTTTGCGATAATACCAGAGCGCATAATCTATACCCTCCGATCTTACGACTGCAGCTTGATCTCGACGTCCACACCAGCAGCGAGGTCGAGCTTCATCAGCGCGTCAACGGTCTGGGGGGTCGGATCAACGATGTCGAGCAAACGCTTGTGCGTACGGATCTCGAACTGGTCGCGGGATTTCTTGTCAACGTGAGGGCCACGGAGAACCGTGAACTTCTCGATCTTGTTCGGCAGCGGGATCGGGCCACGCACGTTCGCGCCGGTCCGCTTGGCAGTGTTGACGATCTCTTGCGTGCTGGCATCCAGAACGCGATAGTCAAATGCCTTCAGCCGAATACGGATATTTTGGCTTTGCATAATAACAGCCTTTTATCAGGCGTTGAGGTTGAGAGGAGGACAAGCGCGCATCGCCAACCCTCTTCGAACCCAAAAGGCGGGAATCACCCCGCCTTAACGTTCTTGTTGAGAACTCGCGCGAAATACAGGGGTGTAGGGGGTTTGGCAAGGGCGATTTAAAAGCTCATTGAAAAAGTAATTGAGCTAAGGCTCAGAGCTTCGCGTTTCTAAGTCCAAGATTAGGTCACTTACTTTACGGTCTCTGAATTGCTCAGGGTGCTTTCGTGATGTCGATACACATCACCAAGAATTGCTGCTGGACATTGTAGAGAAAAATCTTCCAAAACATCTCTACAATAGGCAGACGTACGCAGAAGGAAAACCAACTCGCTTTCGTCTACGAACGGCTCATCTTCCGGAATCCGTTTTCCCTCATACTTGGACCAACTAAGATTCGAGAACACTGGCAGAACACCAAGCGATGAAGGAACAAAACGATCAATGCATGCTCTCTGATCAAGCTGCGAAACTTCGGTATCAACAACCAATACGAACCCTCGCACCTCATTCTTCTCGTTCGCGCCCCAAGCTGCAAAGCATCCAGCACCTTGAACGGACAATCCTGAAGACAGTAACCGTCGAATCTCCGGTTTTGCGTTTGAGATATCAATATCAATGTCACGGCCAATATAGACTTTGGTCGCATTTCTTGCCTTTTCGTCTTTCAATCGACCAAACAACAGCGCATAGTTTGTTTCCGGTCCGATACTGCCTTTAGGCAGAAACCAGTTGCCCGGAGATCCAGGTAACGAGATTTGTGTTTTTGCATGCTCCCCCAGAAATTTGAGCATTGATGCCGAATGGAATCCTAGCTCAGCAGGAACGTCCCCAACTGCTTCAAATGCAATTCCATCGGGCCAATGAGTCAACGTCATGAGGTCCGCGTTTTCACGGATGTATCGATTTGTCGGAACAACTAAATCCGAGGATTCTTGGCCACTCACTGATGTTGCGAGGAATACCAAGCAAACAAGGTTCCTGAGTACTGTCATTCTATGAAACCCTCGGCAGAACGCGTGCAATATTTCCGCACAATACCGTGATGTCAAACCATTCAGACCGGGCTTTAGAATCAGTGGTTCCCCGAAAACACGCAAGCGCAAACTTGGACACAGAACACCGCGCGGACGCCGCAACGAAAGCTTCACCTCTCTGACGCTGCGCCCTAGGAGGAGCCGCTAACCCTCAGGCGGTCGGATCGTCACATATCGTGGCACAATGACCTTGTCGTAAAACAAAAAAAACAACGGCGTCAGTACCATCGACAGCGCTACGACAATAATCAGCGTGTTTGCGAGATCAGCGCTCAGCACATGGGTTGCGACCGAGAAGGACAACAGCACAAACCCGAACTCTCCGGCCTGTGCCATTCCCAGCGCAAACAGCCAATTATTTGCACCGGACACGCCGAACAATCGGCCCAGAGCAAAGAGGATCACCGCCTTTATAGCCATCACCCCAAAGGTCAGCGAGACAACCAGGCCTACATTTTCGACCATCAATCTGAAGTTCACCGAGGCTCCTACGCTGACAAAAAACAACCCAAGAAACAGCCCCTTGAACGGAGTGATCTCTTTTTCCAGCGCATTGCGATATTCGCTGTTGGCCAACACCACCCCGGCGATGAACGCCCCCAGAGCCGGTGTCAGACCAACGGCCATCATCAACACGGCCACACCGACCACAAGGGTCAGGGCCATGGCTGTGAACAGCTCAGGCAATTTAGCGGATTCGACATATCGGAACACTGGCCCGGTCAGATAAGCACCGCCAACAATCACCAGAATGATCGAACCAAGTGTGACAAGCGCCCTCAGCCATCCCGGCATGCCTTGCACAAGATTCAGTGAAAGCCCGGTGCTTGTCGTGGGCCCGTGACTGACGGCCCCGCCCCCCATCGCGGCAAGCTCCGGCACCACCAGCAACGGCAGAAGCGCCAGAATTGGGATCACCACAATGTCCTGCATCAACAGAACCGAAAAGCTGGATTGCCCTCCGGTTCCCATCAGCAGCCCTTTTTCATGCAGTGTTTGCAACACGATAGCCGTGGACGACAGTGAAAATATCAACCCGATGGTCAAGGCCGACTGCCACGGCTGCCCGAGCGCCATCGCCAACCCCATTACGGCAAGAGAGGTACAAACCAGTTGCAAACCACCCAACCCCAAAAGCCTTTTACGCAAATCCCAAAGTTTCTTTGGCGCCAGTTCCAGACCAATCAGAAACAGCATCATGACAACGCCAAATTCGGCAAACCGCTCAAGACTGCCGACATCAACACTCAGCACCGACAAGACAGGGCCAAGCAGCATTCCGGCAATCAGGAAACCCAGAACCGACCCAAGGCCAAGCCATACGGCGACCGGAACAATAGCAATGCCCGTCCCGAGAAGAATGAAAGATAGAAAAAGATAGTTTTCCATATAGGTTCAAATATTGCTTGTGGAATTCTCTTACACAAGCTGCACATTTTTGCGCGCCTAGGAACTGATACATCCAAACAAAAAAAAAAAAGGGCGTCCCTTGGGACGCCCTTTTTTTTGGTAATCGCGTAAGCGCCTTACTCGATGATTTTCGACACAACGCCGGCGCCGACGGTGCGGCCGCCTTCGCGGATGGCGAAACGCAGGCCGTCTTCCATCGCGATCGGGGCGATCAGCTCGACGGTGAAGCCGACGTTGTCGCCGGGCATGACCATCTCGGTGCCTTCGGCCAGGGTCACGGTGCCGGTCACGTCAGTCGTACGGAAGTAGAACTGCGGACGATAGTTCGCGAAGAACGGAGTGTGACGACCGCCTTCTTCCTTGGTCAGGATATAGGCTTCGGCTTCGAACTTGGTGTGCGGTGTAACCGAACCCGGCTTACACAGAACCTGGCCACGCTCAACGCCGTCACGGTCGATACCGCGCAGCAGGGCGCCGATGTTGTCGCCCGCTTCACCGCGGTCCAGCAGCTTGCGGAACATTTCAACGCCGGTGCAGGTGGTTTTCTGAGTGTCGCGGATGCCGACGATTTCGATCTCGTCGCCAACATTGATCACGCCACGCTCAACACGACCGGTCACAACGGTACCGCGGCCCGAGATCGAGAACACGTCTTCGACCGGCATCAGGAACGGCTTGTCAACTTCACGCTCAGGGGTGTCGATGTAGTCATCAACAGCCGCCATCAGTTCCTTGATTTTCTCTTCGCCGATTTCAGGGTTGTTGCCTTCCATTGCGGCCAGAGCCGAACCTGCGATGATCGGAATGTCGTCGCCGGGGTATTCGTAGCTGGACAGCAGTTCGCGAACTTCCATCTCAACCAGTTCCAGCAGCTCTTCGTCGTCAACCTGGTCAACTTTGTTCATGAACACGACCATCTTCGGGATGCCAACCTGGCGGCCCAGCAGGATGTGCTCGCGGGTTTGCGGCATCGGGCCATCAGCGGCGTTCACAACCAGGATCGCGCCGTCCATCTGAGCGGCACCGGTGATCATGTTCTTGACGTAGTCGGCGTGGCCGGGGCAGTCGACGTGTGCATAGTGGCGGTTGTCGGTCTCGTATTCCACGTGGGCGGTCGAGATGGTGATGCCACGAGCCTTCTCTTCAGGCGCGCCGTCGATTTGGTCATACGCTTTGAAGTCACCGAAATACTTGGTGATTGCTGCGGTCAGCGTGGTTTTACCGTGGTCAACGTGCCCAATCGTGCCGATGTTGACGTGCGGTTTTGTACGCTCAAACTTTTCCTTTGCCATGATGGCCTCCTTTTTCGGTAGTGAAGGGAGCGCGTTAGCCCGCGCTCCCTCAAATCTTCGCTTATGCGTATTTCGCCTGAATCTCGTCCGAGATGTTCTGCGGAACCGGATCGTAGTGGTCGAACTGCATGGTGAACTGGGCACGACCCGACGACATCGAACGCAGAGTGTTGATGTAGCCGAACATGTTGGCCAGCGGAACAAACGCATCGATGGCGATCGCGTTGCCGCGCGGCTCTTGTCCAGACACCTGGCCCCGACGCGAAGTCAGGTCGCCGATGATACCGCCGGTGTATTCTTCCGGGGTGATCACTTCGACCTTCATGATCGGTTCCAGCAGTTTTGCGCCAGCTTTGCGCATGCCTTCACGCATACACATCCGCGATGCGATTTCGAACGCCAGAACGCTCGAGTCAACGTCGTGGAACTTACCGTCCAGCAGGGCAACCTTGAAGTCGATCACGGGGAAGCCAGCCAGCGGGCCGCTATCCATGACCGAATTGATGCCTTTTTCAACACCCGGGATGTATTCCTTCGGAACGGCACCACCAACGATGCGGCTTTCGAACGAATAGCCTTCGCCCGGCTCGGTCGGCTGGATCTCCAGCTTGACTTCGGCGAACTGACCCGAACCACCCGATTGTTTCTTGTGGGTGTAAGTGTGTTCGACCGGCATCGAGATGGTCTCACGGTATGCCACCTGCGGTGCACCGATGTTCGCCTCGACCTTGAATTCGCGCTTCAGACGGTCCACCAGGATGTCCAGGTGAAGTTCGCCCATGCCCTTCATGATGGTCTGACCAGATTCCAGGTCGGTTTCCACACGGAAGGACGGGTCTTCGGCGGCCAGACGGGCCAGACCCTGGGACATCTTCTCTTGGTCGCCCTTGGTTTTGGGCTCAACCGCGATCTCGATCACCGGATCGGGGAAGGTCATGGTTTCCAGAACCACCGGATCCTTCGCGTCACACAGGGTGTCACCGGTGGTGGTGTCTTTCAGACCCGCCAGCGCGATGATGTCGCCTGCAAACGCTTCTTCGATCTCTTCCCGGTTGTTCGAGTGCATCATCATCATACGACCGATGCGCTCTTTCTTACCTTTGGTCGAGTTCAGGATCGAGTCACCCTTGTTCATGGTGCCCGAGTAGATCCGAGTGAAGGTCAGCGAGCCAACGAAGGGGTCGTTCATGATTTTGAACGCCAGGCCCGAAAAGGCCATGTCGTCGTCTGCACGACGGGCGATGTCACGAACTTCTTCCTCGTCGCCGGGCTTGAAGCCCATGTAATCGACTACGTCCAGCGGGCTGGGCAGATAGTCGATCACAGCGTTGAGCAGCGGCTGAACGCCTTTGTTCTTGAACGCCGAACCACCCAGAACCGGAACGAACGCGATTTCCAGTGTCCCTTTGCGCAGCAGGGCGCGCAGGGTCGGAACGTCGGGCTCATTGCCTTCCAGGTATTCCATCATCGCGTCGTCGTCCATTTCGACGGCCGCTTCGATCATCTTGCCGCGCCATTCGTCAGCCATGTCTTTCAGGCTGTCGCGGATCGGAGCTTTGATCCAGCTTGCGCCCAGATCTTCGCCCTGCCACAGCCACTCTTCCATGGTGACCAGGTCGATCAGGCCTTCCAGCTCGGACTCTGCGCCGATCGGAATACCAACCGGAACAGCACGTGCGCCGGTGCGGTCTTCGATCATGTTGACGCAGTTGAAGAAGTCAGCGCCGATCTTGTCCATCTTGTTGACGAAAACCATACGCGGAACCTTGTAGCGGTCAGCCTGACGCCACACGGTTTCGGTCTGGGGTTCAACACCGGCGTTTGCGTCCAGAACGCAGACGGCACCGTCGAGAACTGCCAGCGAACGTTCAACTTCGATGGTGAAGTCAACGTGGCCGGGAGTGTCGATGATGTTCAGGCGGTGCTTAGGCGTTTCTGCGGTCTGACCGTCCTCGGTGCGTTCCCAGAAAGTGGTGGTCGCAGCCGAAGTGATGGTGATGCCGCGTTCCTGCTCCTGCTCCATCCAGTCCATGGTGGCTGCACCATCGTGCACCTCACCGATGTTGTGGGATTTACCAGTGTAATACAGGATACGCTCCGAGCAGGTGGTCTTACCTGCGTCGATGTGCGCCATGATACCGAAGTTACGGTACAGTTCGAGCGGATATTCGCGTGCCATTGGTTAAAGCCTCTTGGATTACCAACGATAATGGCTGAAGGCTTTGTTCGCCTCGGCCATCTTGTGGGTGTCTTCACGCTTTTTCACGGCAGTACCGCGGGACTGTACAGCGTCCAGCAGTTCACCGGCAAGGCGTTCTTCCATGGTGTTTTCGTTGCGGGCGCGTGCAGCCGAGATCAGCCAACGGATGGCCAGGGCTTCGCGGCGCTCGGGGCGTACTTCGACCGGAACCTGGTAGGTTGCACCACCAACGCGGCGCGAGCGAACCTCGACCGACGGTTTGATGTTGTCGAGCGCTTCGTGGAACACTTCGACCGGTGCGCGCTTGATCTTGCCTTCAACGCGATCAAACGCGTTGTAGACGATGCGCTCTGCGACCGACTTCTTGCCGTCGATCATCAGGTTGTTCATGAATTTGGTCAGTACCTTGTCGCCAAATTTGGCGTCAGGCAGGACTTCGCGTTTTTCGGCGGCGTGACGACGTGACATATCAGCCTCTCCTTCTTACTTGGGACGCTTCGCGCCGTATTTCGAACGACGCTGCTTACGGTCTTTGACGCCCTGAGTATCCAGAACACCGCGCAGGATGTGGTAACGCACACCGGGAAGGTCTTTTACACGGCCGCCACGGATCAGAACAACCGAGTGTTCCTGCAGGTTGTGGCTTTCACCGGGGATGTACGAGATGACCTCGAACCCGTTGGTCAGGCGCACCTTGGCAACCTTACGCATAGCCGAGTTAGGCTTTTTAGGTGTGGTGGTGTACACGCGGGTGCAGACGCCGCGTTTCTGCGGGCACTGCTCCAGGTGCATGGACTTCGAGCGTTTTACTTTGGGCTGCCGCGGTTTGCGGATCAGCTGTTGAATAGTTGGCATTCCGGTTTCTTCCCCGTTTTGCAACACACATGACATGCACGCGCGTTGCGTGCGGTTAAACTTGCTGCACTTATGCGTCCACAAGCGCAAAACCCGCGAGCGTTCCCATTCCGAGGTGAACGTCGCGGTTGGTTATCAGAGGGCGCGAACTGCAAAATTGTTCAGGCCTTGACCAGTCCATTACTGAAATCGGTTATGGGGCGGCCCCCGGTACCGAGATAGCGCGCGTAATAGGGGGAGTCGGAGCAAGTGTCAACAGTGCACCCGTATGGGTGTCTCACCGGTCTGTTTATGCGGGAATATCAGGCCCCTTCCGGAATTTCCAGCACCGCAGCCGTTGCGACACCCTTTTCGGGCAGGCATAGTCTGTGCAACACGCTGCCCCACGGATCAAATATGCAAATCATCGGCCTGTGCCGCTTTTCCTATCCTGCCTATGGCGGCTTTCAGGTCGAACATGAAACGATCGAAGAACGTCGGCGGTACCTTTACAACCCCGCCCGCCTAGAAGAACGCTTTCGCCTGTTCGAAACCACTACACTGCCCTGCATTCGAGAACAGACCAACGAGGATTTTCAGTTTCTCATCGTGATCGGTGATTGCCTTCCCAAACCCGCTCTGGATCGATTGCGTGATCTAACCGTCGGCATGCCCCAGGTTCAGATCATCGCCCGCGCTCCGGGTCGACATCGCAAGGTGATGAAAGAGATTCTGAATGCCGCCCGCAACGACCCCAGCGACCCTTGCGTTCAATTCCGCCATGACGACGATGATGCCGTGTCAGTGGATTTTGTCGAACGTCTGCGCCTTGCCGTCGACGAGAGCAAAGGTCTGATGGAGAACAACCGAACGGTCGCCATCGACTATAACAAGGGCTTTCTGGCCGAATTCGGGGCAGATGGCATTCAGGCTGCCCAGGTTATGCGCCCCCTGTTGGGGATAGGCTTTGCGATGCATGTGCTTGGAAATTGCGAGCAGACAATTATGAATTTCGCCCATCACCGGATCGGGAATTTCATGCCGGTCATCAGTTACCCTGACGCGCCGATGTGGGTGCGCACGCTCAACCAGTTTAACGATTCACGCAATGCGCGTGACACTAAGACTGAGCTGTTGCCTCTGACACCCGAACAAGAAGGTGAATTCATCGCCCGCTTTGCGATAGATCAGAACCTTGTGCGTCAAGTTCACTCGGCGGGCTGCGTCTGACGTTCGCGGAATAATGTGAACAGCCCTGCCCCAACGACCAGCGTTGCCCCCAACATAGTAAACGTGTCCGGCCATTCCCCGAAAATGAGCCACCCCAGCCCCAGCGCCCAGATCAGGCTGGAGTATCGGAAGGGCGCGACGAACCCGACCTCGCCTACGCGCATAACCATGACGCTGAACAGATAGCCCCCAAGTACGAACACCGCTGCCGATGCCACCATCGAACCAGCCCCGACCGGCACCGGTTCCCACCCCGTCGCAACCGTGGCAATCCCCGCTGACACGGTAATCGTCAGGGACGTCGCCAAGGTAACCGCCAGCGAGGGCACATGCACCGACATCCGCCGCGTGATCAAATCCCGCGCCGTGACCGAGGCCACCGCAATCAAGGCATAGATCGAGTATATGCTGAACCCCTCGGGGCCGGGCCGCACGATCAACAGCATCCCGGCAAAGCCCAACACAATCGCCAGAACTCGTCGCCACCCGATCTGTTCGCGGAAAAACAGCACTGCGCCCAGCGTGACCGTCAGCGGCAGAGCCTGCAGCACTGCGGTCACGTTGGCCAGCGGCATATGCAGCAACGCGGTCAGAAAAAAGAACGTGGCCGACAGCTCGGCCAGACACCGGATCACCACCAGCCATTTGTCGTGACGCGGGAAATTTAGATGCAACGCCCCAAGATGACGCGCCAGCAGAAAAACCAAAACCGTCGCCAGAACGCCGCGTATTGCTACCATCTGAAACAACGGCACCTCGGCACCTGCCGCCTTGATCAGAGCATCATTGATGGTAAAGGCGGCCATGCTGCCCATCATCAGCAGCGCGCCTTTCACGTTTGGAGTCATGGTTAAAGAACCCGGTCGAAAGTCGATTGCTGCATTGGCTCAATCGATCGACTTATTGTCAACGCAACTTAGTAGGTGAACAGGAAAATTACGTCTCAATTTGCCGGACACAATCTAATCGCCATCAAAATCCAAAGACGCGCCCGCCGCCGATACCTTCGACGGTCACCCCGGCACTTAGGTTATGCGTCGCGATCAGCCCTCCGGACATGTTTAAAACCCCAAGCCGGTTGCCGTTTTGAAGTGCAACGTAAAGCTCACGGCGTTCAGCGTTGATCCCGAGGCCAAAGCGCTCAATCTGCAACGCCGCGCCAACCGAGGGGTTGGTTGGGCGAATGACCTTTTTGGTGGTGCCGTTCAGATCAATCTCGGCAATCAGACGATTACGAATAAACAACACGTAGAGGGTGCCGGTATTTTTGTCGAAGGCCAGCCCGCCTATCGGTCCTTGTGGCTGCGCAAGCCTGATATGGCGCACGAACTGCCCGTCGCGCGTCAATTCTGAAATCATCAGACCGTTTGGATGATCCAGGAAAAGATGACCGTCTGCACCCCGAATAGCGAGCCCGCATTCCTTGATCGGGAAGTCGTCAGGAGTAACCCCTCCGCAACCGGCCGGTACGCGCTGCGCCGAAAAGGTGCGTAGAACGCGGCCATTTCGATCAAGTTCCTGCAACTGTGTACCGGGGAGATTGCGCAGGAAAATCCGCCGCCGCGGCTGGTCATAGGCAAGACCCACTATCGAAGCGGAAACTGGAATAAGCCGTGTGGTACCATCGGGAATTTTTACTTCCCGAGACGGCTGCCCCTGCGGCATCCCGACATAGGCGTAATCACTACATGCCGCCAGCAGGCCAATCCCCAAAACCGATAATGCACGAGACAATTTCAATACAGCTCTCATAATTCAAATCTCCAGTGGATTTGTGCGTGAGACGTAAAAAACCATACCATGAAAAGGGTTTTTCCAAAATAAATCTGCTCATATTAATTTGCGCCGGACCGAGCCGCACAGTCTGCGACCCAACCCTTGCCATTGTCAGCGCTTCAATCCAGGCAAAGGGCACAGGCGGCCACCCAAAGAAAAAGGCCCCGCGAAATCGCGGGGCCTGATTTTTGGATTATCGTAGTCGCTTACTCGCGGCTTTCCGGGGTTTCCACCAGAACGTCCAGCTCGTCTCCAACCATGTCGTCTTCGACAATCGGGGCAGCCAAGGCAGCGGCCGCTTCGGCCTCTTCCCGGCGGGCTTCGATCACGACGTTGTCGCGGCTTTGTGCGACCTGACGCACAGCCTGGGTCGCACCACCTGTACCGGCCGGGATCAGGCGACCGACGATGACGTTCTCTTTCAGGCCAACCAGCTTGTCCTTTTTGCCCTGTACTGACGCTTCGGTCAGCACGCGGGTGGTTTCCTGGAACGACGCCGCCGAGATGAACGAACGCGTCTGCAGCGAGGCTTTGGTGATCCCCAAGAGGATCGGTTCGCCCTGAGCCGGACGGCCACCGCGCGAGAGGGTCTTCTCGTTGGCTGCGTCAAACTCCTGCTTGTCGACATGTTCGCCTTTCAACAGGGTGGTGTCGCCTGAATCCAGGATCTCCCACTTCTGCAGCATCTGGCGCACGATGACCTCGATGTGCTTGTCGTTGATCTTCACGCCCTGCAGACGATAAACGTCCTGCACCTCGTCGATCATGTAATCCGCCAGCGCTTCGACACCCATGATGGACAGGATGTCATGCGGGGCCGGGTTACCATCCATCAGGTATTCACCCTTTTGGATAAAGTCACCTTCCGCGACCGGGATATGTTTGCCCTTGGGAACCATATACTCGATCGTTTCCATCGACTCATCCGCAGGTTCGATGCTGATGCGGCGCTTGTTCTTGTAGTCGCGGCCAAAGCGCACGTAACCATCGGCTTCTGCGATGATCGCGTGATCTTTCGGACGTCGGGCTTCGAACAGTTCGGCCACACGCGGCAGACCACCGGTGATGTCCTTGGTCTTGGCACCTTCGCGCGGGATACGCGCGACAACGTCACCGGCTTCGATCTGCTGGCCATCTTCGACCGACAGGATCGCATCCACCGACATCGGATAGTGAACCGGGTTGCCCGCATCGTTGCGGACCGGCTCGCCATCTTCACCGACCAGAATGATCTCGGGCTTCAGGTCGCTGCCTTTGGGGGCCGCACGCCAGTCGATCACGATCTTCTGAGTCATGCCGGTTGCGTCGTCGGTCTCATCGCGGACAGCGATGCCCGAAACGAGGTCAACGTATTTCGCAGTACCGGCTTTCTCGGCGATGATCGGCAGGGTGTAGGGATCCCACTCGAACAGCTTGTCGCCACGGGCCACTTTGGTGCCATCCTTGACGAACAGCTTGGAACCGTAGCCCAGCTTGTGGCTGGCACGCTCTTCGCCGTGTTCGTCCTTGATCACCAGCTTCATGTTCCGGCCCATTACCAGACTTTCGCCTGCGGCATTGACCAGGATCTGCGGGTTCTCGAAGGAAACGACACCGTCCTGGCTGGCTTCTTGGAACGACTGCTGACCGCCTTGCGCAACACCACCAATGTGGAAGGTCCGCATCGTCAGCTGTGTACCGGGTTCACCAATGGACTGTGCGGCGATGATGCCGACAGCCTCACCCGTGTTCACCATGGTACCGCGCGCAAGGTCACGACCGTAGCAGGTCGCACAGACGCCTTCCTCAGACTCACAGGTCAGAGGCGAGCGGATGCGCATGGACGCAACACCGGCTTCGTCAATGGTGTCGGCCATACGTTCGTCGATCAACTGACCAGCGGCCACGATCACCTCATCCGTACCCGGACGCAGAACGTCATCGGCAGAGACTCGGCCCAGCACACGTTCGGCCAACGAGGCAACAACCTCACCGTCGTTCACCGCAGCTTCGGCGGTGATCGCGCGCTCAGTGCCACAGTCGATCTCACGAACGATGCAATCCTGCGCCACGTCTACCAGACGACGGGTCAGATAACCTGAGTTCGCCGTCTTCAGAGCGGTATCCGACAGACCCTTACGGGCGCCGTGGGTCGAGTTGAAGTATTCAAGAACGGTCAGGCCTTCCTTGAAGTTCGAGATGATCGGCGTCTCGATGATGTCACCGTTCGGTTTGGCCATCAGGCCGCGCATACCTCCCAGCTGTTTCATCTGAGTGACCGAGCCACGCGCACCGGAGTGGGCCATCATGTAGACTGAGTTCGGTTCCTGCTCGGATCCGTCCTCTGCCCGATCCGAGGATGAGATCGTGCTCATCATCGCTTCGGTCACGCGGTCGTTACACTTCGACCAGGCATCGACAACCTTGTTGTACTTTTCGCCCTGAGTGATCAGGCCATCCATGTACTGCTGTTCAAAGTCCTTCACCTGACCGCGGGTGTCATCAACGATGCCCCATTTGTCATCCGGAATAACCATGTCGTCCTTGCCGAACGAGATGCCCGCCTTGAACGCTTCTTTGAAGCCCATCGACATGATCTGGTCACAGAAGATAACCGACTCTTTCTGACCGCAGTAGCGATAGACGGTGTCGATGACCTGCTGCACTTCTTTCTTCCGCAGCAGGCGGTTTACCAGTTCGAACGGCGCTTTGTTGTTCATCGGCAGCAAGGCACCCAGACGCAGACGACCCGGAGTGGTCTCGTAACGCTTCTGAACTTCGTTGCCTTCGTCGTCGATCTGCGTGATCCGCGCGGTGATTTTCGAGTGCAGGTGCACTTCGCCGGAATCCAGTGCGTGCTGAACTTCGTCGATCGAACCGAACACCTTGCCTTCGCCAGGCATGCCTTCGCGTTCCAGGGTCACATAGTACAGACCTAGGATCATATCCTGCGACGGAACGATGATCGGCGCACCGTTTGCGGGCGACAGAACGTTGTTCGTCGACATCATCAGAACACGCGCTTCCAGCTGTGCCTCAAGGCTCAGCGGGACGTGAACCGCCATCTGGTCACCGTCGAAGTCGGCGTTAAAGGCCGAACAGACCAGCGGGTGCAGCTGGATGGCTTTACCTTCGATCAGGACCGGCTCGAACGCCTGAATACCAAGACGGTGCAGCGTCGGCGCACGGTTCAGCATGACAGGGTGTTCGCGGATCACCTCATCGAGGATATCCCACACTTCGGGACGCTCTTTCTCGACCAGTTTCTTCGCCTGCTTCACGGTCGAAGACAAACCTTTGGCTTCAAGGCGCGAGTAGATGAACGGCTTGAACAGCTCCAGCGCCATCTTCTTGGGCAGACCACACTGGTGCAGCTTCAGCTCGGGACCGGTCACAATGACCGAACGGCCCGAGAAGTCGACGCGCTTACCCAGAAGGTTCTGACGGAAGCGGCCCTGCTTACCTTTCAGCATGTCTGACAGCGATTTCAGCGGACGCTTGTTGGCGCCGGTGATCACGCGGCCACGACGGCCGTTGTCGAACAGAGCGTCAACGGATTCCTGCAGCATCCGCTTTTCGTTGCGGACGATGATGTCAGGCGCGCGCAGCTCAATCAGACGCTTCAGACGGTTGTTCCGGTTGATGACGCGGCGATACAGATCGTTCAGATCCGAGGTCGCGAAACGGCCACCATCCAGCGGAACCAGCGGACGCAGTTCCGGCGGGATGACCGGGATCACGGTCATCACCATCCACTCGGGCCGGTTGCCCGACTCGAGGAAGGATTCAACAACCTTCAGACGTTTGATGATCTTCTTGGGCTTCAGTTCGCCGGTTGCTTCGGCCAGATCAGCGCGCAGCTGCTCGGCTTCGGCTTCCAGGTCGATCTGGGCCAGCATCTCACGAATGGCTTCGGCACCGATGTTCGCGGTGAACGCGTCCATGCCATAGGCATCCTGCGCATCCATGTACTCTTCTTCGGTCAGCATTTGGCCGTAGGTCAGGTCGGTCAGACCGGGCTCGATGACGACATAGTTTTCAAAGTACAGAACGCGTTCCAGATCGCGCAGCGTCATGTCCAGCATCAGACCGATGCGGGACGGCAGCGATTTCAGGAACCAGATATGTGCGACGGGCGCGGCCAGTTCGATGTGGCCCATACGCTCGCGGCGGACTTTCTGCAGGGTGACTTCCACACCGCATTTCTCGCAGACAACGCCGCGATACTTCATCCGCTTATATTTGCCGCACAGACATTCGTAATCTTTGATCGGGCCAAAGATACGTGCGCAGAACAGACCGTCACGCTCGGGCTTGAACGTCCGGTAGTTGATGGTTTCGGGTTTCTTGATCTCACCATAGGACCAAGACAGGATCCGTTCAGGGCTGGCCAGCGAGACCTTGATCTCGTCGAAAACCTTCGGCGGCGTCAGCGGGTTGAACGGGTTATTGGTGATTTCCTGGTTCATTTTGATACCTCAAATTTTGCGGAAGGGGGGACGGGAGGAAGAGCCGAGGCCCTTACTCCTCAACCTCCGCATCCAGGAGTTCCATATTCAGGCCGAGGCCACGGACTTCTTTAACCAGAACGTTGAACGATTCCGGTACGCCCGCTTCAAAGTTATCCTCGCCCTTGACGATCGATTCATAGACCTTGGTCCGGCCGGCGACGTCATCCGATTTCACGGTGAGCATCTCCTGCAGGGTGTAGGCGGCACCGTAAGCTTCCAGAGCCCAGACCTCCATCTCACCAAAGCGCTGACCACCGAACTGCGCCTTACCACCCAGCGGCTGCTGGGTAACCAGGCTGTACGGCCCGGTCGAACGCGCGTGGATCTTGTCGTCCACCAGGTGGTGCAGTTTCAGCAGGTATTTGATGCCCACGGTCACCGGACGTGCGAATTGCTCACCGGTGCGACCGTCGAACAGGATCGACTGACCGCTTTCCGAGAAGCCCGCACGCACCAGCGCATCGTTGACGTCAGCCTCTTTGGCACCATCAAAGACCGGGGTCGCGATCGGAACACCGCGGGTCACGTTGCCCGCCGCCTCGATCAGGTGACCCTCGTCCATGTTGGCAATGCCTTCTTCATAGACATTCTCACCATAGGCCAGCTTCATCGCTTCGCGCACCGGGGTCAGGTCGCCGGAGCGGCGGTACTCACCCAGTGCCTCGTCGATGTTCAGACCCAGACCGCGCGCGGCCCAACCCATATGGGTTTCAAGGATCTGACCAACGTTCATACGCGAAGGCACGCCCAGCGGGTTCAGACAGAAGTCAACCGGAGTACCATCGGCCAGGAACGGCATGTCTTCCATCGGGACAACCTTGGAGATCACACCTTTGTTCCCGTGACGACCGGCCATCTTGTCGCCCGGCTGCAGCTTACGCTTCACGGCAATAAAGACTTTGACCATCTTCATCACACCCGGCGGCAGGTCGTCGCCACGGCGGACCTTCTCGACCTTGTCTTCGAAACGGGCGTCCAGAGCACGCTTGAGCACTTCGTACTGCTCGTTCAGCGCTTCAACGATCTGTGCGTCCTTCTCGTCTTCCAGCGCCAGCTGCCACCACTGACCACGGGTCAGGGTTTCCAGCAGATCCTCGGTGATTGCCGAGCCTGCCTTGACGCCTTTCGGGCCTTTGACAGCAGTTTTACCCAGGATCAGGCCTTGCAGACGCGCATAGATGTTGCGGTCCAGGATCGCCAGCTCGTCGTCCCGGTCACGGGCCAGACGCTCGACTTCTTCACGCTCGATCTGCAGCGCACGCTCGTCTTTCTCGACGCCGTGACGGTTGAAGACGCGAACTTCGACCACTGTACCGTAATCGCCCGGCTTCACGCGCAGCGAGGTGTCGCGCACGTCAGATGCTTTTTCACCAAAGATGGCGCGCAGCAGCTTTTCTTCCGGGGTCATCGGACTTTCGCCCTTCGGAGTGATCTTGCCAACCAGAATATCGCCCGGCTCAACATCCGCACCGATGTAAACGATGCCCGCCTCGTCGAGGTTACGCAGCGCTTCTTCACCGACGTTCGGGATGTCGCGGGTGATCTCTTCCGGGCCCAGCTTGGTGTCACGGGCGGCGACTTCAAATTCCTCGATATGGACCGAGGTAAAGACGTCATCGCGCGCGATACGTTCACTGATCAGGATCGAGTCTTCGTAGTTGTAGCCGTTCCACGGCATGAACGCGACGACCACGTTTTTACCAAGCGCCAGTTCACCGATATCGGTGGACGGACCATCGGCAACAACCTCGCCTTTCATGACGGTGTCGCCCACTTTCACCAGCGGACGTTGGTTGATGCAGGTGTTCTGGTTCGATCGCTGGAATTTGCGCAGACGATAGATGTCAACGCCAGCGTCGCCCAGCTCCAGATCTTCGGTGGCACGGATAACGATACGCTGGGCATCGACCTGGTCGATGATACCGGCGCGTTTCGCCTGGATCGCAGCGCCCGAGTCGATCGCAACCTTTTCCTCGATCCCGGTACCGACCAACGGCGCCTCGGCCCGCAGCAGCGGAACCGCTTGACGTTGCATGTTCGAGCCCATCAGAGCGCGGTTGGCGTCGTCATTTTCAAGGAACGGGATCAGCGATGCGGCAACCGAAACCAACTGTTTCGGCGACACGTCGATCAGGTCCACATTCTCGCGCGGAGCGAGGGTGTAGTCACCGGCCTGACGGGTCGAGACCAGATCGTTGATGAACTTGCCGTTCTGATCCAGCGTCGCGTTCGCCTGCGCCACGGTGTGACGCATTTCCTCGGTCGCGGACATGTAGTGAACCTCATCGGTCACCTCGGCGTCTTTGACAACGCGGTAGGGTGTTTCGATGAAGCCATACTTGTTCACGCGGGCAAAGGTGGCCAGCGAGTTGATCAGACCGATGTTCGGACCTTCCGGCGTTTCAATCGGGCACATCCGACCATAGTGGGTCGGGTGAACGTCACGCACCTCAAAGCCCGCACGTTCGCGCGTCAGACCACCGGGGCCAAGCGCCGAGAGACGGCGTTTGTGGGTGACTTCCGACAGCGGGTTGGTCTGGTCCATGAACTGCGACAGCTGCGACGAGCCGAAGAATTCGCGGACAGCAGCAGCAGCCGGTTTCGCGTTGATCAGGTCCTGCGGCATGACGGTGTCGATCTCGACTGACGACATACGTTCTTTGATTGCGCGCTCCATGCGCAGCAAGCCGACGCGGTACTGGTTTTCCATCAACTCGCCGACCGAACGGACACGGCGGTTGCCGAGGTGGTCGATGTCGTCGATGTCGCCTTTGCCGTCGCGCAGCTCCACCAGCGCCTTGATGCAGGCCACAATGTCTTCGCGGCGCAGGGTGCGCAGGGTGTCCGGCGCGTCCAGAGCCAGACGCATGTTCATCTTCACGCGGCCAACGGCGGACAGGTCATAACGCTCGCTGTCGAAGAACAGCGTGTCGAACAGGGCCGAGGCCGCTTCGACGGTGGGCGGCTCGCCCGGGCGCATGACACGGTAGATGTCCATCAGCGCGCTTTCGCGACCCATGTTCTTGTCCTGCGCCATGGTATTGCGCATGTAGGGGCCAACATTGACGTTATCGATGTCCAGAACCGGGATGTCGGTGATACCTGCGTCGATCAGCTCTTTCACTGTGCCGCCGATCAGCTCGCCGTCCTTGTCGTATTCCAGGGTCAGTTCATCACCGGCTTCGACATAGATCGCGCCGTTTTCTTCGTTGATGATGTCCTTGGCGACGAACTTGCCGACGATGTGATCAAAAGGAACCAACAGGTTGGTGACGACGCCTTCTTCGATCAGCTTCTTGACCGCGCGCGGAGTGACTTTCTTACCTGCTTCAGCAATCACTTCACCGGATTTGGCGTCAACTAGATCATAGGTCGGGCGGGTGCCGCGCACTCGCTCGGGGAAGAACGGCGCGATCCAGCCCTTTTTCTTGTCCAGCTTGTAGGACACGGTGTTGTAATACGCGTCCATGATCGCTTCTTGATCCAGACCCAGCGCATACAGCAGGGTTGTCACAGGCAGTTTGCGGCGGCGGTCGATACGAGCGAAAACGATGTCCTTGGCGTCGAACTCAAAGTCCAGCCAGCTGCCGCGATACGGGATGATGCGGCAGGCAAACAGCAGCTTGCCCGAGGAATGGGTTTTGCCCTTGTCGTGGTCAAAGAACACACCGGGCGAGCGGTGCATCTGGGACACGATCACACGCTCGGTACCATTCACGATGAAGGTCCCGTTCGGCGTCATCAGGGGCATATCGCCCATGAACACGTCCTGTTCCTTGATGTCTTTTACCGACTTGGCGCCGGTATCTTCGTCGACATCAAACACGATCAGACGCAGAGTGACCTTCAGCGGCGCGCTGTAGGTCATGTCGCGCTGCATGCACTCTTCGACGTCGTATTTGGGCTTTTCCAGATCGTATTTCACGAACTCCAGAACGGAGGTTTCGTTGAAATCCTTGATCGGGAAAACCGACTGGAACACACCTTTGATGCCTTCGCCGTCAGTAGGCTGCTCTGCATCGCCGGAGCGCAGGAAAAGATCATAAGAAGATTTCTGGACCTCAATGAGGTTCGGCATCTCCAGCACTTCGCGGATTTTGCCGTAATATTTCCGAAGACGTTTCTGGCCAAGGAACGTTTGAGCCATGTCAGATGTCACCTTTCGATGTTCTCAGCGGGCAAAGACACCGTCGGGCCCCGGCGCCTTGCACATTCGAGACGACACGTCCGGATCAATTCGTGGCCACCGTCCCGAAGGCAGCCTCCCGATCCGAAAACCGCGTCTTAGAAAACGCCCCCGTTCATGAGGCCCTTTCTAAGACAGGTTCGGCTGGACCCGGATTTCTCCGGGCCCAGCCAAAATTTGCGGCGCATCAGCGATGCGCCAGACAACGGGCTTAGGCCAGTTCGACCTCGGCGCCAGCTGCTTCCAGCTTGCCTTTGATCTCTTCGGCTTCGTCCTTCGACACAGCTTCTTTGATCTTACCGCCAGCTTCGACCAGCTCTTTGGCTTCTTTCAGGCCCAGACCGGTGATGCCGCGAACTTCTTTGATCACGTTGATTTTCGAAGCGCCGGCGTTCTTCAGAACGACGTCGAATTCGGTTTTTTCTTCCTCAGCTGCGCCACCGGCGTCGCCACCAGCTGCGACCATTACGGCGCCGCCAGCTGCGGGCTCGATGCCGTATTCGTCTTTGAGGATGGTTTTCAGTTCTTGTGCTTCCAGCAGGGTCAGACCCACGATGCTTTCTGCGAGTGCTTTCAGATCAGCCATTTTATCAGCTCTTTCCGTTTACAGTGTGTGTTCCAACGTTAGGGTATTCACCCTACGCAGATCATTCAGTGCCAACCGCTTACGCAGCTTCCGCCTTCTCTTCGATGGTGGAAAGGATGCTTGCGATGTTGCTTGCAGGTGCGCCAATCGCGCCGGCGATGTTCGAAGCAGGTGCGCCAATGCAGCCCACGATCGAAGCAATGAGCTCCTCGCGAGACGGCATTTTCGAAACTGTTTCGACGCCTTTGCGGTCCAGAGCGTTCTCACCCATTGCACCACCAAGAATCTCAAAATTCTTGTTATCCTTGGCGAAGTCCTCGGCCACCTTGGCTGCTGCCACGGGGTCCTCGGAATAGGTCAGAACGGTCATCCCTGTCAGCAGGTCGGCCATGCTTGCACACGGCTTACCCTCAAGGGCGATTTTGGCGAGCCTGTTCTTGGCAACACGCACGGCACCACCCGCGTCACGAGCACGTGCGCGAAGGTCCTGCATCTCGGCAACTGTCAGACCGGCGTAGTGCGAAACCACTACGACGCCAGAGCTTTCGAAGATTTGGCCGAGTTCCTCGACCACTTTCTCTTTCTGGGCTCTATCCACAGTTCTCTCCAAGTTAGGGGTGATACCTCACCCCGGCTCATATTTGCCGAAGGGTTAACCCCGGCGTTCAGGTCCGTTGTTACGGGATTGGCCAAAACTCGCCCGAGGATCGTGACCCTCAGAATTCTTTGGTCTTACCCGTCTCAGGCAGGGAATTAAGGGGCCGAATGGACCCACCCACCGTCTTGGACGAAACAAAATAAAGCGCACGACGAATCGCACGCTTTATTCCGCAGTTCTATTTAGGCCAGATGGCAGGGGTTTCCAAGGGGTAAATTGACCGTTCCAACCGGTTTGCTTTACCGCCCAGATCCGTCGCGCAAAACCCAAAGCCAGCCATCACAGCATTGACATGACACCAGCCCTGAGTTCCATTCGATCCGCACAGTGAAAAGCCACATAGAACGACGCATTTGAATGCTGGATCTTTCCGATACTGAACAGACAATCGCTTCAGAGTATGTGGCCGAGTTTTCACGGCGCAATCCTGTCGGGCCTGTGAAGAAAGTCGAATGCGTCTATCGCTCGCACGCGTTTCCGGATTCGCGTCTGGTCTTGAAAATCACAACCGGAATTGAAAGCTTTGCACTGAAAATCGACAACAACTCTCCCACCACTGGAAGGCTGCGGGATGAGTTCGGCCTGCTAACCGATCTTCACCAGCATTTTGAAAACAACCCGTCATCGCAGGTTATCCGCCCGATTTACCTGTCGCCATCTGAAACCTTCTTTGTCACCGAATTCATCAACCGGCCAACCGCGGTCGACCTGATCTATAACAGCAAGAACGAAAATCAGGTTGCCCAGATTTTTCGCCGTGCTGGATCATGGTTGAATGATCTTCATGACCGCCACCCCCCGGCGAGCTATGCATTTCGACCAAAATGGATGACGGACAGCATTCGCGACCTGTCAACTACAGTGCCCTATGATATCGCGGGCACAAGTCGGAAAATGGTAAACGTCATGCTGGCCGAAGCTGCTCGCCTGAAGGGCATTCAGGATATCCGGGTTTTTTCGCATGGAGATTTTCACGGGCAGAACCTGATTGTCGGGCAGGGAAAAACGATTGGCCTGGATTTTACTGAATCCCGCGAAAAGCTGGCCGTGTACGATATCGTCGACTTTCTAAAGGCAGATATTTTTCGCGACGGGGCCGGACCCGATGTGGATCGCAGCGGTATTCTCAGAAAAAACAAGGATATGTTCTTTCGCCGTTATCGACATCCCATCAACATGGAAATTCTGGATTACTGCATCCGGGGCCGGTTGTTGAAGGACTGGCTGGCGTTGTGGCAACCCAACCACGACTGTAGCCCGTTTGAGGAAGACAAACGACAGCGGTTGGGCAATCGTTTGAAAGTTGTGTTTCAAGGATAATGAGACTGTTGCGGTAACCGTCCCAGTTGACAATTATTTGTGCGGTATTTTGAAGAACCCGGTTGACGCACCCACCCAACCAATTTCTTATCTTTCAGCATAATTTCGCGTGGCCTTCGTCGCCTTTGGCCCAACATAACAAGTACAAAAGAGGAATAATCGCGCAGATGGTTCTCCGCAGTTTTTTCGCTCAGGACAGTGCCAGTCTCATCGCCACATTTGTTCCGGCCGGAGGCGATGCCAATGACATTGTCGTCGGTGGATCTATTATCAACAACTCAGACACACCTGACGGCACCATTTTTGCCTATTCGGGTGGATTTGGCACTACTGTCACGCTGGACGACACCAGCGGCAGCCCGGATGTATTCGACGACGATCAGGAAACGGGCCATGTAATTACCGATGGCGGTGGCATCGTCACAAATGGCACACAGGTTGAATCTGAGTCCGTGATCACCGTGCGGGCTCTGGACATTAACGGAAACCCAACCGGACCCGCGATTGACATCTACGTGTTTTCCCAGAACGGGGTCACGCAGGACGTTTGGGGCTATAGCACGTCGGCCCCCTTGGTGCCGGGAACCTCTTATGTCAAAATCAGCGGCTCAAACGCGGGGTCGTCGCTCTATACGGATTTCATTACCTGCTTTGGCCTAGGAACCTTGATCGAAACCGAAGATGGTGACGTCGAAGTGCAGACCCTGAAAAAGGGTCAGCGCGTCTGGACCCGGGATGGCGGGCTGCAACCGATCCTGTGGATCGGAACGACCGAGGTTCATGGCCACGGCGCGTTCGCTCCGGTCGTGATCGAAGCTGGCGCCATCGGAAACACGCATGAGCTTGTGGTCTCGCAACAGCACAGGGTCCTGATACAGTCACCCGCAACCGACATGCTGTTTGGCTCGTCCGAAGTGTTCGTGGCCGCCAAGCACCTGTGCGGCCTTCCCGGCGTTTCGATCCGTGAGACGGACCGCATCACCTATACGCATTTCATGTTCGACCGGCACCACATTGTGCGATCAAACGGCGCGCTGACGGAAAGCTACTATTACGGCGATACTGCCAAATATTCCCTATCATCCCCGCAAAGGGCGGAAATCCTCGCGCTTTTCCCATCGGTTGAAGAGATCGGAAATGCGTTCCAGCACACGGCCGTCAAGACAATCGGGGCGCATGAAGCCCGCGTATTGCGCACATACCTCTGATCACGCGGACCGCAAAAATGAAAAACCCGGGTCGCATATGCAACCCGGGTTCTTTTTCTAAGCGCTTGGCTGGGGCTTATTCGCCGGCCGCAGCCGCCACATCCAGAGTCACGCCGGGGCCCATGGTCGAGCTCAGCGCGATTTTCTTCATGTAGGTGCCTTTGGCGCCCGACGGCTTGGCCTTGGCCACGGCCGAGATGAAGGCACGGACGTTTTCGACCAGCTTGGCTTCGTCGAACGACGCTTTGCCAACGCCGGCGTGTACAACGCCGCCTTTTTCCGCCTTGAACTGAACTTCACCACCCTTGGCTGCTTCAACGGCCGCTTTCACGTCCATGGTAACAGTGCCGACCTTGGGGTTCGGCATCAGGTTGCGGGGGCCCAGAACTTTACCCAGACGGCCAACGATCGGCATCATGTCCGGGGTGGCAATGCAGCGATCGAATTCGATGGTGCCGCCCTGAATGGTTTCCATCAGGTCCTCTGCGCCGATGATGTCCGCGCCTGCTTCTTTCGCTTCGTCAGCCTTGGGGCCACGTGCGAACACAGCAACGCGCATCGCTTTGCCGGTGCCGTTCGGCAGGCCGACAACGCCACGAACCATTTGGTCCGCGTGACGGGTGTCAACGCCCAGGTTCAGAGCGATTTCGATGGTCTCGTCGAACTTCGAAGTGGCGTTGCCTTTGACCAGGGAAACAGCTTCTTCGACCGACAGGTTTTCCTTGCCAGCGACAGCTTCGCGCGCAGCGCGGGTACGTTTACCGAGTTTTGCCATCTTACTTCACCTCGATGCCCATAGAGCGGGCCGAGCCCAGGATGATCTGCATTGCGCCTTCGACGTCGTTGGCGTTCAGATCTTTCATTTTGGCTTCGGCGATTTCACGAACCTGCTTCGAAGTCACGGTTGCCACGGTCTCACGACCAGGGTTTTCCGCGCCACGAGGGCGGTTACGCTTGCCAACCGGCTTCAGACCAGCTGCTTTTTTCAGGTAATAAGACGCGGGCGGCGTCTTGATGTCCATGGTGAAGGACTTGTCCTGATAATAGGTGATCACGGTCGGGCAAGGTGCGCCTTGCTCCATGTCTGCGGTCTTGGCGTTGAACGCCTTGCAGAATTCCATGATGTTGATGCCGCGCTGACCCAGCGCCGGACCAACTGGCGGCGACGGGTTCGCCTGACCTGCAGGAACCTGCAGTTTCATTGTACCAGCAAGCTTCTTGGCCATTTGGTTTTCCTTTCAACTAAGTCAGGGCGCGCCCCGACCAGATTATGTTGCGTGGTCCGATCCGGGATCGCGATCCCAGCAACCTCCCACGAGAGAATCTCGCCCGAAGACGATAGAGCGGGCATGTATAGAGGATTGGTGGGGTTGGCAAGAGGTTGGCGTTACAGTTTGGCATCACTGCTTTGGGCCCGTAACACGCGTACTCATCTCTGCCTGTCTCCTCAACTGCAAGACCGATTAGCGCCACAAATTCTTCCTCGGACTGGCGTTCTGTGGCAGACTGGCACTTTCAAGGCGCAGGAGGGATCGGAAAATGAACGGGTTTGGGTCGCCGAAGAAAACACGGGAGTTTCACAACCACCACTTTGACTCCTCCATGTGGAACGATTTCGAATTTCGTAATGACGATATCATCATCGCGACCTATGCAAAGTCTGGAACGACTTGGGTTCAGCAAATCGTCGCTCAGCTGATATTCAACGGCGCTGAAGACCTCGACGTCGCCGAGATGTCGCCGTGGCTTGACCTTCGGGTCCCGCCCAAAGAGGTCAAGTTACCAGCAGTCGCGTCGCAAACGCACCGACGCTTCTTGAAAACGCATTTACCGGTGGATGCGCTCGTTTTCTCAGAACAAGCCAAATACATATACATTGGGCGCGATGGGCGTGACGTAGTATGGAGCTTTCACAACCATCATTCGAACGCGAATGACACTTGGTATGAAACTCTGAATGATACGCCCGGCCGGGTAGGCCCACCGATCGAACGACCAACACGAGATACCGTTCAATACTTCAGGGAATGGCTGGAGAATGATGGTTACCCGATGTGGCCTTTCTGGGAAAATATTCGAACCTGGTGGGAGATTCGCGATCAGCCCAACGTGCAACTTATCCATTTCGAAGCGCTCAAACGCGACATGCCGGGGGAAATTCGCCGCATCGCAAATTTCCTGGACATCGAGATTGACGAAAGTCGTTGGGATGCGATCCTCACGCACTGTTCCTTTGACTACATGAAAGCACATGCAAGTAAATCCGTCCCTGGAGGCGGTATTTTTTGGGATGGCGGCGCAGAGACATTCATCCACCGCGGCGTGAACGGTCGTTGGCGTGAGATTCTCCCTGAAGAGGACAAAGCCCGCTATGAGGCTAGAGCCTTGGCGGAGCTCGGGCCGGAATGCAGCAGTTGGCTAGCCTTCGGAAAATAAGAGCATCACTGGCACCACCTCGTCGAAACCCACGAAAGGGCCATCATTGACGGAGGTCCAGAGAAGACAAACGATTGCCTCTATGTTCCCAATTACCTGATTGAGGCCCAATAACGCCTCAGCGAAGGTCGAGATTTGCGGAACAAATCAATTAATCCTAATACTTGAGTTGCTTAAGAAACGAAGGCGGGTATCTTGGTGCAACTTGGACACAAATGAGGTGGTCAGGGATGGGGTCATCTCGACTTAACAAAGGACTGCTGATCTGTGTACTGGTCGCTATGCTGCCGGGTTGTGGCAGCAAGGCCGAAGACCAAAAAGCTCTGGATGCCGAAACCAACGCGGTCACAAAATCCAATTCGTCCGTAACGACAGGGATTGATCCAGCCACCTATGCCGGTCGCTTTCAAATCAAGCTAACAAAAGAAGTACCCCTGCGCGACATTCCGGTTCCCTTTACCGTTTACGGCGGTCTAGAAGAATCCAGCCCAACCCGATTGCGGTTGAAGGCCTTCATGGATCTGCGTGGGCTACAGGAAAAAGCCCCTCAAATCCTGACTGGCCCTTTGGAAGAAACCTGCAAACGTCAGATTTACCTTGAGATCCGAGACGTTACCGCCATAGGTGACACCGTAAAGGTCGAAGGTTCCGCCCGCGCGCAGTTTACAAGGTGCAACCGGCGTGAAGAACCGGGCTTTCGTTATTTTGGAGCAACCGTGGACGCGGTCGCTGTCGCCAAGGCTGAGGTGAAAGGCCAATGCCTAACATTCAGCATTGAAAGCGCCGACCTCAGCCCGCGCGGGTTCATCGGCGCTGTTTCCAACCTCTTTGGTTTGACCAACCGCATCAACGACGCAGTTCTGGAAAAGGGTGGTGAGTTTCTGGCAGCCCATCCGGTTTGCCCGCCACTGCCCGACGAATTCTCTGTTCTCGAACCGGTCTACGAATCAGGAGGCACCCGCGAAATCGCTCCGGGCGGGATGGGGGCGGCTGTTGTCGGATCTGCCGATGTCAGCGCCGGGACAATCGTCAAAGTCCTGGGTGGGCTGAAGGAACTTGGCGTATTGGAGTTTGCTGAATGAGACACTGGTTGATTTTCCCGGTCTTAATGGCAGCCGTTCTGGACGCCCGGGCACCAAGCGCGCAACAAGTGGACTTTGTCGTCGACGCGACATTGCCAGTTCGTGATACAGAGCTGCCCTATACGCTTGATCTGAACCTCGCCGCTGTTGCGCCGACACGGATCGGGGTGGGCGCGCTTCTTGATCTGCGTGAAATACAGAAGACTGTGCCTGAGCGACTGGCTGACAACGCAATAGTCGACAATTGCGGCCTGCAAGTCCGGCTGGATGACTTGAGTTTTGGGGCCCAAGGCGATGCGATTGATCTGGATGGGGATGTAACCATCACGATCTTTGAATGCAGCCGAACCAGTGAGCGCAATTTTCAACGGGGTGAGCAAAAAAAGGCTATCCTGGCGAACATGTCCACCGAAGCGACAGTCGAACTGCGTGACAATTGTGCCTATTTCAAACTCATTGATCTTACACTGACGGCCCCCGAAGAACAGCGAGAGCAACTTCTGGATGATGATACGCTGGACTCTGTAAAGGAACTGATGCTGGCCGCTGTAGATCTTGTATTGAACGATACCCCTTTGTGTCCGAAGTTACCGGCAGAACTCGCGTCACTTGACCCGGTTTATGACAATGGCGGACCCAAAGAGATCGGAGAAGGTGGGCTTGGTGTCTTCCTTGAAGGATCGGTGGATGTCAGCCCTTCGACCATTCTCGATATTCTGACGGTCCTTCAACGGCAAGAACTGATCCCCGGCCCGCCGTAACTGCAAGGTGATCCTTGTCGTTGAGAAAACCACCTTGGACTTCTGAACTGACAACTGGTTCGCCAAAACAAAACGCCGCAGTGCTCGTGGCATCGCGGCGCTAAAATCTTGCTGAAGTAGCTATCAGCTCTGCTTTGTAACCTGCGTGAAGTCCAGCTCGACCGGGGTTTCCCGACCGAAGATCGAGACCGAAACCTTCAGCTTCTGAGCTTCGTCGTCGACACCTTCGACCATACCGTCGAAATCCTCGAACGGGCCGTCGTTGACCTTGACCTTCTCGCCCACTTCGAAGGTGATCATCAGCTTGGGCGCTTCTTCACCTTCCTGAACGCGGTTGAGGATCTGGTTCACTTCGGCATCGCGCATCGGCATCGGGCGGCCTTGCGGGCCCAGAAAGCCGGTGACGCGGTTGATCGAGTTCACAAGGTGATAGCCCTGATCGGACATTTCCATGTGCACCAGCACATAACCGGGCATAAAGCGGCGTTCGGTCGTGACCTTCTTGCCCCGGCGCACTTCGATCACCTCTTCGGTGGGCACCAGAACTTCGTCGATATCGTCCTCAAGGCCCTGCTCGGCCACCGACGTGCGGATCTGCTCTGCGATCTTCTTTTCGAAATTCGAAAGAACGCTGACCGAGTACCACCGTTTCGCCATGAACCTGTCGTCCTTGTTTGCCTTCGGTGCGCTGGCAATGCCGCAAGCACCGTCATTGAAATTCTGTCACGTCACCCGGAATAAAAAGCGGCGCGCAGCCCGAATCGCCGCACGCCCATTCCGAATAGTACCGCGTCAACTACTCTGACATTGCGCGCTGTGCAAGGGGGCAGTGGCGTTTCAGCCCGCCCAAACCGGTTTAACTGAATGCACCCAGGATCAGTTGCAATCCGCCGCGAATGCCCAGATCAACCAACGCAAAGAACACGGCAGTCAGCGCCGCCATGATGAACACCATGACCGTGGTCAGCAGCACCTCACGCCGGGTCGGCCAGACGACCTTTGCAACTTCGGCGCGGACCTGCTGAATGAACTGGATCGGATTCATAGTTGCCATTTGGCTTGGTTCTCTCTGCTAGCGGATGAGCCGGACATAACCGGGCATTGCGGCAATTTCAAGAGCGCTTGATTGCCATGTGTCAGGGCTTGGGCTTGTCGTCCCATTCATCACTCAGGATGCGCCGAGAGTCACCCTCGGGGTCGTCATATTGGTTCGAGCGGACGGTATACACAAAGGCCACAAGTCCAACCCCGCCCAAAAACAGGGAAATCGGAATCAGATAGGCCAAAACTTCCATAGCAGCTACCTCAGACGCAGGGCGTTCAGGGACACGGTGATGGACGAGGTCGACATCGCCAGCGCCGCAATCAACGGCGTGGCCAGACCGGCCACCGCCAGCGGCACAGCGATGATATTGTAAACGGTGGCAATACGAAAGTTCTCGCGAATCCGTTTGGTCGCCTTCACGGCCGTATCACAGGCATCGGCAATTGGGGCCAGATCATTACCCAACAGCACGATATCCGAGGCCACCCGCGCCGCGTCCAGCGCCGATGCGGGCGAGATCGACACATGCGCCGCTGCCAGCGCGGCGGTATCGTTCAGACCGTCGCCGACCATTAGAACATGTCGGCCCTGATCGCTCAGCTCCTGCACACGGGCGGCTTTTTCTTGCGGCAAAGCCTGCGCGACCCAGTGTTCGATCCCCAACTTTTCAGCCAACGCCTGAACCGCGCCTTCTGTGTCACCCGAAATCAGGATGACCTCTTTGCCTGCGTCGCGGAAGGCTTGAACCGCCTCGGCCGCGCCGGGGCGCAGACTGTCCGAATACTGGAAGCACACAGGCGCCTGCCCTGCGACGGACAACCATGCTGCGGTCTGATCACCCTCTTGCGCACCGGTCCACGCTGCCCGGCCCAGACGCACGCGCTGATCTCGATAGGTGCCTTCGGTGCCGTAACCCGGAACTTCGGTGATATCTTTCAGACGGGCCGGTTTGACCCCCGCATCGCGTGCCGCGGTGGTCAATGCAACGGACAGCGGGTGCGAGGAGGCCTCGGACAGCGCCAAGGCCACTTCAAGGTTAGTGCGGGCATGATCGCCCAGGTTGATCAGTTCGGGCGTGCCCGAGGTCAGCGTACCGGTTTTGTCGAACACCACCGTATCCACCTCGGCCAGACGTTCCAGGGCAGTGGAATGTTTGATCAGCATCCCCTTGCGGAACAACCGCCCCGAGGCTGCCGTTGTCACCGCAGGCACCGCCAGTCCCAGCGCACAGGGGCAGGTGATGATCAACACCGCAGCTGCAATGTTCAGCGCGGTGCGGATATCGCCGGAATAGATGTACCAACCGAGAAAGCTGAGTGCCGCTAGGATGTGTACACCCGGCGCATAAAGCTTGGCTGCCTTGTCCGCCAACGAGGTATAGCGCGACCGGCCCGATTCAGCGATGGCGACCAGATCGGCCATACGGTGCAGCGACGTATCCTCACCCACCGCTGTCGCCCGAATGGTCAGGGGGCCAGTCAGATTAACCTCACCAGCGCTGACTGCCATACCCACTTGCGCAAAAACAGGCAGGGTTTCCCCGGTCAACAGGGACCGATCAAGCTCTGACTGCCCCGACACAATTTCGCCGTCCACCGGCATACGCCCACCGGGCCGGACAAGGAATAGATCGCCAACTGCAAGGGTGGCCACGGCCACTTCTTCTTCGGCACCCTCGACCAGGCGGATGGCGCGCGGTACTTCTAGTGCGGTCAGTTCTTCGGCCGCGGATCGGGCAGCATCGCGGGTGCGGTAATCCAGATACCGCCCCGCCAGCAGGAAGAAGGTCAGCGTCAGCGCGGCATCGAAATAAGCGTGTTTGCCGCTGAGCGCGGTTTCCCAAAGCGATGTGATCAACGCCAACAAGATGGCCAAAACAATCGGAACATCCATGTTCAGGCGTTTGACCCGCAGGGCGCTCCAGGCGTTGGCAAAAAAGGGCTGCGCGGAAAAGGCAATGGCCGGCAGAGCAATGGCCGCGGAAATCCAGTGGAACATATCGCGCGTGGCATCCGATGCGCCCGACCAGACCGACACCGACAGCAGCATCACGTTCATCGAAGCGAAACCAGCCACCGCCAGCCGCATCAACAGATCGCGACCAGCCTTATTGGCCTGCGTCGCTGACAACGAACCGGGGTCCAGCTCGTGCGCCTCATAGCCCGCCCGTTCCAATACAGGAATAAGATCGGCTGCACGCAGATCAGGCGACGCTTTGACCATCGCCCGCTTGAGTGTCAGATTCACCCGCGCGTCCTCGACCCCCGGATAGGCGTTCAGTTCCCGTTCGACCGTGGCAATACAAGCCGAGCAATGAATGCCCGGCAACGATAACGCAATCTGAGCATCCTGTGGGATGGGCCGCGCCGGTTCCGCCGGGCTGGCGATACAACCGGGGCAGGCCGCAGTGCCGGATGTGAACTGCGTCGTCATCCCATCACCCTTTTACGTACAACGGCACACGCTGGGCAAACTCTGCACCCGCGCTATCCTTGGCAACCAGCCGTATGTTCCAGTTGCCTTTGCCCAACGATACCGGCGTTGCATAGGCCTGACCGTCAAAGATAAATTCGGGCGAGAAATCATCCTCGACATGGGTGGCGCGACCCACAACAGCCTGCAACTCGGCCACTTCGACCGGAGCTCCGGTTTTGTCGGTGATATGTAGGATCAATAAGCCGCCAGACATTTCGGCACGAATGGTCCAACCCAGCGCCTGATGTTCCTTCAGACGGTCGTTGAACTCCTGACTGGCGACATAAGAGTTTTTGACCTCAAGCCCCGGAAAGGTTTTGACCGCGCTATAGGCCAGTACGAGGTTTACGGCGATAATCACACCAAACGCGGCGACGAAAATGGCCAGAGCGTGCTTACCGGTAAATTGACGCTCGGCCATACTAGTTCCCTCGTCCGTTGAAAGTGGTGTCTTTATAGGCGCGTTCACCGCTTTCCAGATCCTCGACCCAGATGCGCACCGAAGTTGCATCCGCAGCCGCCGGCCCGGTGTCGCCCGCAGAAACGATGTAGACGCGGGTTAATTGTGCCGTATCTGCCGTGACATTGACAATCTCACCTTCGACGCCCTCGATCTGGATCTGCAAGGCCGGATCACCCGCGAGGGACAATTGGAACGCCCGGTCCTCGCCATGCTTGTTACGCAGGCGCACATCATAGGTATTGCGGATTGTTCCGTCGGACAAAGTGACAAAGGTCGGGTTGCGCACGGGCGCCACGGTCAGATCAATATCGGACCGGATAAACAGCGCAAACAACAGCGCAAGGCCAACCAGGGCCCACAAAGCCGTATACAGGATCGTCCGCGGACGCAGGATGTGTTTCCAGACGTTGATGGGTTGCTCGCCTGCACGTTCATGAGCTTCGTCGCTCAGCGCCATATAGTCGATCAGGCCACGCGGCTTGCCGATCTTGGCCATCATGTCATCGCAAGCGTCGATGCACAGCGCGCAGGTGATGCATTCCATCTGCTGCCCGTCGCGAATGTCGATCCCAACCGGGCAAACATTCACGCAAGCCATGCAGTCGATGCAGTCGCCCAGCTCGGAATCGGTAGTACGCTTACCCTTGCCGCGCGGTTCGCCCCGCCATTCGCGGTACCCGACGACCAGAGTGTCCTCATCCATCATTGCGGCCTGAATACGCGGCCACGGGCAAGCATAAATGCAAATCTGCTCGCGGGCGAAACCGCCGAAAAAGAACGTCGTACCTGTTAAGATCAGGACCGTTGTATAGGCAACCGGATGAGCGTTTCCAGTGACCAGATCCCGCATCAGCGTAGGGGCATCGGCAAAATAGAACACCCAGGCCCCGCCGGTTGCCAGACCGATCAGAAACCACGCCGTCCATTTCGTGATACGCAGGCGCGCCTTGCGGAAATCCAGCTTTTCCTGCCGGTGCAGTCGCAATCGGGCGTTGCGATCGCCTTCGATCCAGCGCTCGACCAGAATGAACAGGTCCGTCCACACCGTCTGCGGGCAAGCATAGCCGCACCACACGCGCCCCAGCGCTGAGGTAAACAGAAACAGGCCCAGACCGGCCATGATCAACAGGCCTGCCACGAAATAAAATTCATGCGGCCAGATTTCGATCCAGAAAAAGTAAAAACGCCGGTTCGCCAGGTCCAGCAGCACCGCCTGATCCGGCAGGCTGGGGCCGCGGTCCCATCTGATCCAGGGCGTTACATAATAGATGCCAAGCGTAACCGCGAGGATGATCCATTTCAGGTTTCGAAATGGCCCGGACACGCGCCGGGGAAAGATCGGCTCCCTTGCAGCGTAAAGGCTGGGGGCAGGGTCGGAATCGCTCACAAGCAGGCTCCAGATGTGGCTGTCTTTTAGGCGTCTTTTTCCAGATCACAAAAGCAGTCACTTTGACATGGGTCAAAAGCGCATCACGCAGACACCTTTTGTCACACCATACCAGCTTGCCGCCTGAGCCAGCTAACAAAAATTTTGACAGCCGGGCGCAGTGGCGCATCCCCTGTAACAATGTGGTATCCACGCGCGCCAGGTTCGCGAAACAACTCGATGATGCGACCCGCCTGAATATCAGCTTCGACAAAATGTCGCGCCGTGAATGTCACACCCTGACCAGCGCGCAGCCCCTCAAGCACCAGATTGCCGGGCAACAAGATTCGCCCAGCCCGCGGGCCGTGTTCAACCCCGCGGCGGGCCAGCCACGATGTTGCCTCTGTAGTTCCAAGCTCTTCCAACCAAGGCAGTTGGCTAAGCTCATCCGGAGTAATGGCTTCCCGGCCTCCCAGTAGCGACGGCGCAGCAACTATCACGATCGGACTTTGCAACAGAGGCTCTGCATTCACCCCCTGCCAGTATCCATCCCCGTATCGGATCGCCACATCCACACCACCCGGACGCAAACTGGCAAGGTCAGGCGAAGGGTCCAGCGCCAAGGGTATATCAGGATACTCGGCCTGAAACGCCGGCAAGCGGGGCATCAGCCAGGACGCGGCAAAAGATGCCGTCAAGGATACATGAACCGGGCGATCTTCGGCGATATGCGTCAGATCCGCTACGGCTGCCCCGATCGCGCCAAAACCCAGATGTAAGGCGCGGGCCAGCCTTTCACCCTCGACCGTCAACGTCATGGACTTACCGCTGCGGTCCAGCAGGGTCACCCCAAGGTGTTTTTCCAAGGCGCGCAATTGCTGGCTGATGGCAGCGTGGCTGACATTTAACAGGACCCCGGCCTGCACCACATTTCCTGCTTCCGCAAAGGCATGAAAAGCCTTCAGCGATGCAAGGGGTGGCATTGTCATCCAATTCATATGTAAGCCTAGGTTACATTACTCAATGGCAATTGAGTCGCATATTCCTCGCAAAACATCAATCCTGAGTGCAATCAGACCCAACTTAAGGAGAGATCAGATGCTATCGATTCTTGCACGTACATTCATGGTCGCCACCCACACGGATGGGCTAACGACACCGCAAAACCGCGAACACCGCCCCGAGGGCAATTGGTGGAGGAGAACCACGCGCGTCACACGTTCCCGTGCGAAATGACGGGCCCTCTGGACCCGATCAAAACAGAGAACTAATCTGAACTTGTAGCACCGGCTGTTCAGGAAACGCGCGAACAGATGGAACAGCCGGTGCCTAACCTTCGGGCGGCGAACCGTCCGAAGGTATTCTTTTGCCGTTACTGACCGCCACCCAATTGGTGGACATAAGCTGTGACCGCGCGAATCTGCGCGTCGGTCAGACGGTTTTCCCAGGATGGCATCACGCCAAAGCGGCTGTTGGTGACCGTTTCGGTCAAAGCCTCTTCGCTGCCGCCATAAAGCCAGATTGCATCGGTCAGGTTCGGTGCGCCCTGAGTGATATCACCGGTGCCGTCTTCGCCATGACATACTGCGCAGTTGTCCTCGAAAACAACTTTGCCCGCCTGCGCCGCCGCATCATCAGTCTGAGCGTTGGTCAGCGACATGACATACTGCACCACCTGAGTGATTTCGTCCTGTTCCAGAATCTCGCCAAAGGCCGGCATCTCAGAATAGCGCGCATCGTCGCTTTCTTCATTGCGAATACCATAGGCAACGGTCATCTCGATATCCTCGAGCGACCCTCCCCACAGCCAGGCATCGTCCAGCAAGTTCGGGAAACCCGGCGCACCCTGCGCGCCCGAGCCGTGACACTGCGCACACCAGGTACGGAACACCGCACCGCCTGCGTTCACCGCGTATTGCTGCAACTCGGCATCTTTCGAGATATCCTCCAGCGGCGTTTCAATCAGCTTAGTATTCCACGGCGCATTGGCCTCCTCGAACGAGATCATCTCTTCCTGCACAAGTGCTCGGGAAGACCATCCCATGACACCAGCCGTTGCAGACCGAACCAACGGCCAAGCCGGATACATGATCGTATAGATCACGCCCCAAACAATGGTTGCGTACAAGACCCACAGCCACCAGCGGGGCATCGGATTGTCAAATTCCTCAATTCCGTCCCAGCTGTGGCCGGTGGTATTCGGATCACCCGGCTGTTTTTCAGGTGTTTTGCTCATTTCCTCGCCTCCTTGACTTCGGCGGGTTTATCTTGATGCCGGAAAGGGATGTTGGCGGTATCCTTGTATTCTTTGCTGGCACCGGGGCGGAAAACCCAGATCACGATGCCTACAAAGAAGGCAAACAGCACAAGTAACATCCAGCTATCCGCGAACTGCCGTAAGAGAGTATATTCTTCCATCACACTCTCCTGTTATCGGCTTGCGTCCGGGGTGAAGGTCGAGAAATCAACCAACGTGCCCAGCATCTGAAGGTAAGCAACGAGCGCATCCATCTCGGTCAACTCAGATTGACCATCGAAATTGCGGACATTGACCTTGTCGCCATAGCGTTCCAGCAATCCGTCATAGTCGCTGTCCGGATCCGCCTGCGCCCGGAAATCCGCCTGTGCCTGCTCGAGCATCTCGTCTGTGTACGGCGTGCCGACCACAGAATTGGCAGCCATGACATCACCGATATACTTACCGTCGATCTTCCGATGCTCGAGGAAGCCATATTTCGGCATCACCGATTCAGGCACCACCGATTGCGGATCACGCAGGTGGTCCACCTGCCACTGGTCCGAATAACGGCCACCGACACGAGCGATATCTGGCCCGGTACGCTTGGAGCCCCACTGGAATGGGTGATCATACATCGATTCAGCCGCCAGCGAGTAGTGACCATAGCGTTCAACTTCGTCCCGCATCGGGCGGATCATCTGACTGTGGCAGACATAGCACCCTTCGCGGATGTAGATGTCACGCCCGGCCAATTCGAGGGGGGTGTATGGGCGCATGCCCTCTACCTTCTCGATGGTGTTCTCAAGATAGAACAGCGGGGTGATTTGTACGATGCCACCGATGGTAACGACCAGAAAGCTGAAGATCAGCAGGAGGGTCGCGTTGGTCTCGAGGATCTTATGTTTGTCGAGAATTGCCATTGCTCCGGCCCTCCTTACTCAGCCGGGACCGCGACGGACAGGCTGGCCTCTTTGGCCGGCGCTTTCCGTACAGTCATCCACAGGTTGTAGCACATGATCAGCGAGCCAGCGACGAACATCACGCCACCCAAAGCACGCACCACATACATCGGGAACTTGGCAGCCACGGTGTCGGCGAACGAGTTCACCAGGAAGCCGTTGGCATCCACTTCGCGCCACATCAGACCTTCCATGATGCCGGTGACCCACATCGACGCGGCGTAAAGCACGATGCCGATGGTAGCGAGCCAGAAGTGCCAGCTGACCATCTGCAGCGAATACAGACGCTCACGCTTCCACAGGACAGGCACCAAGAAGTACAGCGCACCAAAAGTGATCATGCCGTTCCAGCCCAGCGCGCCCGAATGCACGTGACCGATGGTCCAGTCGGTGTAGTGCGACAGCGAGTTCACTGCACGGATCGACATCATCGGGCCTTCAAAGGTGGACATTCCATAGAAGCCGACCGAGATCACCATCATCCGAATAACCGGATCAGTGCGCAGCTTGTCCCATGCACCCGACAGGGTCATCAGACCGTTGATCATTCCACCCCATGACGGCATCCACAGCACGATTGAGAACACCATGCCCAGCGTCGAAGCCCAGTCAGGCAACGCGGTATAATGCAGGTGGTGCGGACCGGCCCAGATATACAGGAAGATCAGAGCCCAGAAGTGGATGATCGACAGCTTATAGCTGAATACCGGACGCTCGGCCTGTTTCGGGATGAAGTAATACATCATTCCCAGGAAACCCGCGGTCAGGAAGAAGCCCACAGCATTGTGGCCGTACCACCACTGGATCATGGCATCCTGCACACCAGACCAGACGATAACCGATTTCGAACCCCAGATGCTGACCGGGATGGTCATGTTGTTGACCAGATGCAGCATGGCGACAGTCACGATGAACGCCAGATAGAACCAGTTCGCCACGTAAATGTGGGGTTCTTTCCGCCTGACGATCGTTCCAAGGAAAACGGCCAGATAAGCAACCCATACGACGGTCAGCCAAAGGTCAACATACCATTCAGGCTCGGCATATTCTTTGGACTGAGTACCACCCAGTACGTAACCGGTCGCTGCCAGTACAATGAACAGCTGATAGCCCCAGAACACGAACCACGCCAGATTGCCGCCCCAAAGGCGCGCGGCGCTGGTGCGCTGTACCACATAGAACGAGGTTGCGATCAAGGCGTTACCGCCAAAGGCAAAGATCACCGCCGATGTGTGCAGCGGACGCAAACGACCAAAGTTCAAATAGCCCTGCGCCCATTCGAAGTTCAGCGCCGGAAAGGCCAGCTGAAACGCGATGAAAGTCCCTGCAAGGAACCCGACCACGCCCCAAAAGGCAGTTGCGATCACGCCATAGCGGATGACGCCATCCATGTATTCACCCGAACGGTCTACAAGAATATCTGGCTCGTCAGTGTTTCTAAGCGTCCAGATGAACAAACCACCGGCGATCAGCATCACCAGAATCGAATGCACCTGATACGCCAAATCGCGTGCATAGTTGGACCCGATCGCAGTGAACACCACAACCAGACCAAGCACGATCAGCTTGATGTAATTTGACATATTGCGTCCCTTTGCCATGCCCCACGTGATTCTTGTATATCGCAGGACCCTTTTGACTGGTTGCCGTTTTGTCGAACGGCGGCCAGAATTACTTTGATCTGTGTCAAGACAATACACTGATTTCTGTGACAATCGTAAACTGACAACTGGGCCATAGGGCCGCAGGTACATGAGCCTGAAAGACAAGAGGTCAAAATGGCATACAAATCTCTTCTCACGGTGATGACAGACACGAACCACAGTGACGCGCCTCTGGCCCAGATGGCCGCTCTGACTGCTTCGCAAGACGCGCATGCCGAGGCTTTGTGTCTGGGCGTCGACCGCAGCCAGACGGGATATTACTACGCCGGCGCAAACGCCCTGATACTTCAGGAAACACTGAGCCGCGCGAATGCCGAAGCCGAAGAGGTACTGGCCTATGCCAAAGACTATCTGGGCAAGACTGGAATTCGCTGGTCCGCCGAAAGCGGTGTTGCTCAGATCTCGGATATCGGGCGCCACGTGGCGCACCGCGCGCGGTTTTCCGATCTTGTCATTCTCCCGCAACCTTACGGACCTGACCGCGACGCCGAGGCCGAACCCATTGTCGAAGCTGCCATGTTCGAAGGTCACGCGCCTGTTCTAGTCGTTCCTGACGATGCAACCCCGTTCGCACGACCGGGCAACATCCTGATCGGCTGGAACGAGAGCGTCGAGGCCATGCGAGCCATCCGCCGCGCCCTGCCGTTTCTGACGCAAGCCGATCTGGTGCGCATCGTCGTGATTGATCCGCCGCGCCACGGCCCCGACCGCTCGGACCCTGGTGGGATGCTGTCGCAGATGCTGGCCCGCCATGGCGTGAAATGCGAAATCGACGTGCTGAGCAAGACCATGACGCGGGTATCCGATATCCTGAACCGCCACGCCGCAGATACCGAGGCAGACATGATCGTGATGGGAGCCTACGGACACTCGCGGTTCCGCGAGGCCATTTTGGGCGGCGCGACACGGAACATGTTGGAACAAGCCACAGTACCGGTGTTCCTGGCTCACTAGTATAGGCCGTTACAGAAAACCGCCCCCTGGGGCGGTTTTTACTTTTTCACCAATCCGATCAGAAACAGAAGGATGATCGCACCGATGGTGGCAAAGAAAATAGTTGAAAGGACACCGCCTCCAACAGCAAAGCCCAGCGCGGGAAAGATCAAACCGGCCAAAAACGCGCCGACAATGCCGACGATGATATTGCCAATCAGGCCAAAGCCGCGGCCTTCCATGATCTTGCCCGACAGCCACCCGGCGATCGCGCCGATGAACAGCATCGCCAGAATGCTACTGAATCCCATGACTTACTCCTGAGGTCTGCTTCAAATGACCCCAGTTAAACATGGCCAGCCGATCCAGTCACGCTGCAAGCGTGTCAGACCAGAAAACCTCCATCCGAGTCGTCGCCTGCCTCTTCCATCAGGCGGCCCATATCCGGAATCGTCACGTGGCGTTTGCCTTCCAACGTGATGACCTGATCCTTTTTCAGGGCCGAGATCTGCCGACTGACTGTTTCCAGCGTCAGCCCAAGGTAGTCCGCCATCGCCTCGCGGGTTAGCGGAAGGTCAAACACGATCGGCCCCGTGTTTCCCTTTTGATTGATCGACGCATCGCGCCGGGCGATAATCGACAGCAGGCTGGCAATCTTTTCTCGCGCAGTCTTGCGCCCCAGCACCAACATCCACTCGCGCGCGGCGTCCAGCTCGTCCAGCGTCATTTGCAACAGCCGGTGTGCAATATGCGGGGTATTGCTCATCAAGTCTTCAAACGGCTTCTTGCGAAAACAACACATGACCAGATCGGTTGTTGCCAGCACATCATATGGCGCAGAATCGCGGCCTGGCCGCCCGACGAAATCACTGGGCAGCAAAAGGCCGACCATTTGGGTGCGACCGTCTTCCATTGTCTGGGTCAGCGAGGCGATGCCTGACACGACAGAGCCCACAAAATTCATCTGATCCCCCGACCAGATGATCGTCTGACCCGCCTCAAAACTGCGATAGTATTTGATGCCTTCAAGCTCTACCAGCTCGTTCGCATCACAGTGGGCGCATACTGCACGATGCCGGATGGGGCAATCTCCGCAGTTTGTATGGTCGAATTTGAGTATCGGTGTCATGCACGTTTCCACTTGATCTCGGTCAAAGCATCTAGACGGTCCGTCCCTTAAAGCTATCGCCATGATAGTGAAACCACAATTGGCCAAGCTTGGACTATTTGACGCGAAAGTCCCGCGTTATACAAGCTATCCCACCGCCCCCCACTTCAGCAATGACGTGGGGTCAAGCCTTTATTCCGACTGGATTTCCGGCCTGAAGCCGGGCAGCGAGGTGTCGTTGTACATCCATGTCCCGTTTTGCCGCAGGCTGTGCTGGTTCTGCGCCTGCCGCACGCAAGGCACCCAAACCGACAACCCGGTGATTGCCTATGTGGACGTTCTGAAAGCCGAGCTTGACCTGCTGGCTGAACGCCTGCCCGAGGGCATTACCCTGTCGCGCCTGCATTGGGGTGGCGGCACGCCAACCCTGTTGAACCCGGATCTGATGCGGGATCTGGCCGCGCGGATTCTGGATGTCGTACCGCTGGGTCCGAATGCCGAGTTCTCGGTCGAGATCGACCCGAACGAGATTGATGAGGCCCGTCTGGACGCATTGGCCGAGGCCGGGATGAACCGCGCCTCAATCGGGGTGCAGGATTTCGACGACGAAATTCAGAAGACCATCGGGCGTATCCAAAGCTATGACGTCACACGCAAAGCCGTGGACATGATCCGCGCCCGTGGGATCAGCAGCCTGAATGCGGATATCCTGTATGGCCTGCCGCACCAGACCAAATCGCGGATGACGGAAAGCGTGCAGAAACTTCTGTCGCTCAGCCCGGATCGTGTCGCGCTATACGGTTATGCCCATGTGCCATGGATGGCCAAGCGGCAGCAACTGATCCCCTCAGATGCCCTGCCGACCCCCGAAGAACGTCTTGATCTGTTCGACACCGCCCGCCGCCTGTTCATGTGGGATGACTATGCCGAGATCGGCATTGACCATTTCGCCACGCAGGATGACGGCCTGACCCATGCGCTGAAGGCCGGGCGGTTAAAGCGGAACTTCCAGGGCTATACCGACGATCAGGCCGAGGTTCTGATCGGGGTTGGTGCCAGCTCTATCTCGCGCTTTCCGCAAGGCTATGCCCAGAATGCGCCCGCAACATCTGCCCATACCAAGGCGATTCGCGAAGGGCGGTTCTCGACCTCACGCGGGCACTTGTTCAAAGGGCAGGACGTTCTGCGCGCCCGGCTGATCGAAGCGCTGATGTGCGATTTCCAGATCAATACAGCCGAGGTTCTGGGCAATCACGACATCACCGGGCCAGAGTTGCAGGCTATGTATCAGGCTGCCAATACAGCCTTTGACGGCCTGCTGCGGATCACCGAAGATGGCTTGTTCATCCCGCCCGAGGCCCGGCCGCTGACCCGCATGATTGCCCGCAGCTTTGACGCCTATGACCTGAGCTTGGCCGGCCACAGTTCGGCAATCTGACATCAAGGCAGGTCAGGGCTTGACGCGGCGGGTCGGTTTTTTCCACACTTGCAGGGCGGGCGGAACCCGCCCGCACCCGAGGCAGGCCCAATACCAGACAGTTCGCGCCAACGCATTTGCGTAAGGCTATCCCTTTCGTGCAGCCGATCTGCAATTTGAAAGAGGGACAGCACCCATGCGCGTTTTCACCGTCCTCGGCCCCAGCCAATCGGGCAAAACCACTCTGGTCGAGGCCATCAGCCGCCTCGATGGCCGGTCCACCACATTCGACGTATCTGGAACCGTGCATTTGCACGGTTTTTCTTATTTAGACGAACCCTGGTGCGCCATTGATGTCGATGGCGGCGGCGATAATCTGGCCTATGTCGGCCCTGCCATGGCAATCTCGGACGCCGCCGTGGTGGTCGTGCCACCCGACCCACTGGCTGCCGTTCTGTGCGCCCCATATCTGCGACTGGTCGAAGAGGCTGGCATTCCCTGCTTCCTGTTCATCAACCGTATGGACAACCCCAATGGCCGGATTCGCGACATCATTGCGGCGTTGCAGACCTATTGCACCCACCACATCGCTCTGCGTCAGGTGCCGATCCGCGAGGGCGACACGATCGTCGGTGCGGTTGATCTGATCTCGGAGCGGGCCTGGAAATATCAGGAAGGCCAGCCCTCAGCCCTGATCGAATTGCCGCAATCGGTCGAGGACCGCGAACAGGAGGCCCGCACGGAATTGTTGGAAACCTTGTCAGATTTCGACGACAACTTGCTTGAGCAACTGATCGAAGACAAGCAACCGCCCAGCGCCGAGGTTTACGATCTGGCCGCACAAGTGCTGCAGAACCACCAGCTGATACCCGCCTGTTTGGGCGCGGCCAGCCATGGAAACGGGCTGACTCGTTTGATGAAAGCCCTGCGGCACGAGGCCCCGGAGTTTGACATAGCCGCCGGGCGAGACGAAGCGGCAGAAAACGCCCGCGCGATCGCTGGCTTCGCGGATGTAAAAAAACATATCGGCAAGATCGTCGTTCTGCGCGGGCTGGGCGCAGGTGTGAAAGCGCATGAGAATCTGGGCGGCGAAACCGTCGGCAACCTGACTACGCTGGACGCCAAGACACAGATTGCCGAGCTACCAGCTGGGCAAATTGGGCTCGCCGTGAAATCCGATCACCTAAATCCCGGCAATCTCTATGACAGTTCTTCGGCGACCCCTCTGCCCGAATGGGCCGGCTCCCACCCGGCAGCGCATCGTCAGATCGTGTCGCCCACCCATGAGCGAGACGACGTGCGCCTGTCTAACGCACTAACCCGTCTGGTCGAGATCGACCCCGGCCTGCATTTGGAACAGGACGAACTTAGCGGTCATGCAATTCTGGGTTCACAAGGTCCGCAACACATGCGTCGTGTCACCGCCAAACTAGATGAGGATTTCGGGATCGAGATTACTGCCGACGCGGTCGAGACCGCTTATCGCGAAACCATTCGCGCACCCGTCGAACACCGTCACCGCCACCGCAAACAATCTGGTGGGGCTGGACAGTTCGCAGACGTAGTAATCTCGGTTGCGCCAATGCCGCGGGGTTCGGGGTTCCAGTTCGAGGAAATCGTAAAGGGGGGCGCGGTGCCCAAGAACTATATTCCATCGGTCGAACACGGCGCCAAGGATGCGTTGGTGCAGGGGCCCGAGGGCTTTCCAGTGGTGGATGTGAAAGTCACGCTTAGCGATGGCAAGCACCACAACGTGGACAGCTCGGACTATGCCTTCCGTACCGCAGGCAAGAATGCTGTGCGTGAAGCCCTGCCACAGGCCAAACCAGTGGTCCTGCAGCCGATCCTGAGTGCCGAAATCCACCTGCCGTCGGATTTTGTAGGCGATCTGGTTCCGACCATAAGTTCGCTGCAAGGCCAGGTTCTGGGCTTTGAAGGTAATCCCAACGCCTCAGGCTGGGAGATCTTCAACGCCCAATTGCCCGCCGTGGCCGAGGACGAGTTGCACCGAACCCTCGCCAGTGCCACACGTGGCACCGGTTGGGTCAAGCTGAACTTTGATCACTATGAAGAGCTGCGCGGACCACTTCCGAAAAGTGCAGCGCGCGAGGCCGCCAACGCACAGTGAAATTCTCAAAAAACCTCTGACCGGCACCCCGGTCAGAGAATACACAGGAGGGCCGCCCCGCATTTCAGGTTTGTTATTTAAAGAGGAGCCGCAGTTATGGCGTATTCAACAACCGTCCTGACGACATTTGTAGTCGCGGCCATTTTTCTGGCTGCCGGGGAAAGCCTTGCCAAGGGGAAACCCAAAGGCGCAAAACGCACTGACCCACAAACGATAGCTCAGCTCTATTCCGGCAAGACAACAAATTGGAGACTTGGAGGGTCGTTCTATTGGGCTCCTAACGGCACCTTACAGGGGATAGGGCAAAAAGAAGGCGCCGTTGGCATTGGGCGATGGTACGTCACAAACAGAGGTAAACTGTGTAACGAGACTGACTGGTACTGGTTCGAAAACGGGGCGAGGCAATACAAACGTTTCGAAGAATGTTGGGAGTTTGTGACAGCCCCGGACGGAACAATCTGGGAGAGGTTTATCCCTGAGAAGTCAAACTGGTATCGCCACAGTATCCGATCGCAAGTCAGAGGCAACCCGCACCAGAGAAAGTTTAACAAATTGAAGAAAGATCTGGGTCTATAACCCTTTGCCGCGCGGGTAGGAACTCACCCTACCCCGCTGCCGCAATCAGTTCACGGGTATAATCTGTCTGAGCATTTTCGAACAAATCTTCAGCCGCACCCATTTCGATGACATCTCCGTTCCGCATGACAATCACCTTGTGAGACATCGCCCGGACCACCTTCAGGTCGTGGCTGATGAACAGATAGGCCAGCCCGTATTTCCGCTGAAGATTGCGCAAAAGATCAACGATCTGCACCTGCACCGTCATGTCCAGCGCGCTGGTCGGTTCGTCCAGTACCAGTAGCTTGGGCCGCAACACCATGGCGCGCGCTATCGCGATACGCTGACGCTGTCCGCCCGAGAATTCATGCGGGTATCGGTCCATTGCCGCCGGGTCCAACCCCACTTCGGTCATCACCTCGGCCACCAATTCGCGCGGGGCACGGTGGGGGTCGACCTTATGGATCGCCAAGCCCTCGGCAATGATCTGCATGCAGGTCATCCGCGGGCTAAGGCTGCCAAACGGGTCCTGGAACACGATCTGCATGTCTTTGCGCAACCGCCGCAACTCTCGCGTGGACCAGCGGCGCACGTCCTGTTCGCGGAAAGTGATGGCGCCTTCGGACGCAATCAGGCGCATGATCGCCAGCGCCAGCGTCGTCTTACCAGACCCGCTTTCACCGACAATGCCTACCGTCTCGCCCGCGCGCACGCTAAGCGTGGCGTCGTTCACTGCCTTCACATGGCCCACGGTCCGTTTCAAAAACCCGCGCTGGATCGGGAACCAGACCTTCAGGTGATCGGTACGGGCGACCTCTTCGGCCTCGGGGGCGACGGGGTCGGGATGACCCGAGGGCTCGGCCCCCAGCAGTTTCTGCGTATAGGGGTGCTGCGGGTTGTTGAAGATCTCGGCAGTGGCGCCGGTCTCGACGATCTCACCATCCTTCATCACGCAAACCCGGTCGGCGATGCGCCGCACAATTCCCAGATCATGGGTGATGAACAGCATCCCCATATTCTCTGACTTTTGCAGCTCGGCCAACAACTCCAGAATCTGAGCCTGAATGGTCACGTCCAGGGCAGTTGTCGGTTCATCCGCGATCAGAATGTCGGGCTTGTTGGCCAGCGCCATTGCGATCATGACCCGCTGCCGCTGCCCGCCGGACAACTGGTGTGGATAGCTGTCCAACCGATCCTGCGGATCACGAATCCCCACCTTGGTCAGCAGTTCGACAATACGTGTGCGTGCCGCATCTCCGCTCAGACCCTGGTGCAGGGCCAGCGATTCTGCCATCTGCTTTTGGATTGTGTGCAGCGGGTTCAACGAGGTCATCGGCTCTTGAAAAATAAAGCTGATATCATTGCCGCGCACGTCCATCAGCTTGTCTTGCGAGGCGCCGATCATCTCATCACCGTCATAGGTGACCGAACCTTCGACGATAGCACTGTCCCCCAGCAACGACACGGTGGACAATGCCGTAACCGACTTGCCTGATCCGGATTCCCCCACAAGTGCGACGGTTTCCCCCCGGTCCACGGTGAACGAAACACCTTTGACCGCCGCGCTCACCTGCCCGTCCTGCTTGAACGAGACCTTGAGATTTTTCACATCCAAAAGGCTCATGAGAAGGTCTTTCTGGGGTCAAACGCATCGCGAACGCCTTCAAAGATGAAGACCAGCAGCGATAGCATGATGGCAAAGGTGAAGAACGCAGTGAAGGCCAGCCAAGGTGCCTGCAGGTTCTGTTTCGCCTGCAAGGTCAATTCCCCCAGCGACGGCGCCGAAGACGGCAAGCCAAAGCCCAAGAAATCCAGCGAGGCCAATCCGCCAATGGTGCCAGTGACGATGAAGGGCATGAATGTCAGCGTCGCAACCATCGCGTTGGGCAGCATGTGGCGGAACATGATCGTCATGTTGCCCACGCCCAACGCCCGTGCCGCGCGGACATATTCCAGATTGCGCGCGCGCAGGAATTCGGCCCGGACAACGCCGACTAATCCGGTCCAACTGAACAGGATCATCAACGCCACCAGCAGCCAGAAACTTCGACCCAGAATGGCGAACATGATGATGATCACGTACAGCGAAGGGGTGGCCGACCAGATCTCGATGATGCGCTGAAAGACCAAATCCAACCAGCCGCCGAAAAAGCCCTGAATTGCACCGGCGAAAATGCCAATCAGGCTGGCGGCCCCTGTGACCATCAATGTGAACAGGATCGACAAGCGGAAGCCATAGATGACCCGAGCCAACACATCGCGCTTGGTGTCATCGGTTCCCAACAGGTTCTGCCCATTGGGCGGCAGCGGTGCGGCCCCCGGACGATCCACACTGGTGTTGAAGGAATATGGAATCAGCGGCCAGATCGCCCAACCGCGTTCAAACCCCTCGGCCTGAAAGGTCCCGTCTTTGATTTCGTCAATGATCCCTTCTGGATCGTCGAAACACTCCTCAAGCCCGCCGCTGTCGATCAGACACTGCACCTCGGGATCGCGATAGATTGCTTCGGTTTGGAAATCCCCGCCGAATTCAGTTTCCGGGTAAAAATTGAAGATCGGCGTGTAAAACTCACCCCGGTATTTCACCAGGATCGGCTTGTCGTTCGCGATGAACTCGGCAAACAGCGAGATACCGAACAGTACCGAGAAGATGATCAGCGACCAAAAAGCCCGGCCATTGCGCCGGAAATTACGCCACCGGCGCTGATTGAGGGGGGAAAGCGCCATTTACCCCTCCCGCTTTTCGAAATCGATGCGCGGGTCAACCAGCACATACATCAGATCGCTGACGATACCGACGACAAGACCCATCAGGCCAAAGATGAACAGCGTGCCAAAGATCACCGGGTAGTCGCGTGCGACTGCTGCCTCGAACCCCAGACGGCCCAGACCATCGAGTGAGAAGATCGTCTCGATAATGATCGAACTTCCGAAGAAGACGCCAATGAACACCGCCGGAAAGCCTGCGATCACGATCAGCATGGCATTGCGGAACACGTGGCCATACAGCACCCTGCCCTCGCTCAAACCTTTTGCGCGAGCGGTCATGACATATTGCTTTTTGATCTCATCCAGAAACGAGTTCTTGGTCAGCAGCGTCAGCGTCGCAAAGGCAGAAATCGTCAGGGCAATGACCGGCAGTGTGATGTGCCAGAAATAGTCCGCGATCTTGCCAATCAGGCTGAGGCTGTCCCAATTGTCAGATGTCAGCCCCCGCAGCGGGAAGATTTGCCAGTAGGACCCACCGGCAAACAGCACCAGCAGCAGGATCGCAAACAGGAAGCCGGGAATGGCATAGGCCACAATGATGGTGCCACTGGTCCAGGTATCGAACTTTGAACCATCCTTGACCGCCTTGCGAATACCCAGCGGGATCGACACCAGATAGGCAATCAATGTGGACCACAGGCCCAGCGAGATTGAAACGGGCATTTTTTCCAGCACTAGATCAATCACGCTGATCGAGCGAAAATAACTCTCGCCGAAGTCCAACGTCATGTAGTTGCCCAACATGTCAAGGAACCGTTCGACCGGAGGTTTGTCGAATCCAAATTCCTTTTCCAACTCTTCGATAAATTCGGGCGGCAATCCGCGCGCGCCGATATAGCGGTCATTCACGCTGCTGGTTTGCTGCTCGATATCGCTGCCGCCGCCTGCGATGCCTTCGAACACGTCACCGCCCCCTTGCATCTGGGCGATCATCTGTTCAATCGGACCACCGGGGACAAACTGAACCAGCGTGAAATTGACGATCATGATCCCAAGCAATGTGGGGATGACCAGCAACAGGCGTCTTAGAATATATGCTCCCATGGGGGCGGATTACCTCAACGCGCCCGAGGATTTCAACTCGGCTTCTTTCTCGGCGTTGATCCACCACAGGTCTTCCACGCCCAACGCATAGGGTGGCAGGTTTTCCGGGTATTCGTACATGTCCCAATACGCTACCCAATATTTGCCCAGATACCATGTCGGAACCATGATCCGCTTGGCCCTCAGAACACGGTCCAACGCGCGGACATTGGCGAAAAGCTCCTCGCTTTCGGTGGCGGCAACGATGTTGTCGATCAATGGTTCAATATCGGGACCATGCGCACCCGACGGATTGAATACGGAATACGAGGCCGCCTCGGTCCCGAATTGCTGATACAGGCCAGTCGAAGGCTGCAGTGATTTCGGATACCCGCCGACGATCATGTCAAAATCCCGATCCCGGCGGCGCAGCGTGAACTGGGCATTGTCCACCCGGTTATACAGCGCGTCGATACCCATTGCCCGCAGGTTGTCGACAAAGGGCTGAACAATGCGGTCCAGCGTCGGCTGGTCCGACAAAAACTCGATCGACAACACTTCGCCCTTGTCGTTCCGGCGAATGCCGTCATCACCAACCAACCAACCGGCCTCGTCCAACAGCTTCATCGCCGCGCGCAGGTTGCGACGGTCGTTCTGACGCGCCGGGCGCGATTCATGGGCGCTGACCGGTTCCTCGGTCAGAACGTCCGGGTCCAACGCATCGCCGAGGCTTTGCAGCACCTCCAATTCACGCCCTTCGGGCAGGCCAGTCGCCTCAAGGTGCGTGCCTTCCCAGAACGAACTGCGCTGTTGGAACAACCCGTACTGCAGGCTTTCGTTGGTCCATTCGAAATTATAACCAAGCTGGATGGCTTCGCGAACACGCGGATCCTGCAACTGTGGGCGATCAAGATTCATGATGAAGCCCGACGCAGATGGCACGTTTCCATTCGCCAACTCGTCCCGAATGACCCAGCCGTTCGCAATGGCCGGAAAATCATAGGCGGTCGCCCAGCTTTTCGAGTTGTTTTCCTGCCGCAACGTGAACGTACCTGCCTTGAATCCCTCCATCGCGGCAATCGAGTCACTGAAATACTCGATCCTGATGGTGTCATAGTTGTTGCGACCCACGTTTACGTTGACGTGATCGCCCCAATAATCGGGGTTGCGCTTGTAAATGATGCGCCGGTTGATGTCATAGCTGTCCAGAACATAGGGGGCCGATCCAACCCCCTGAACCAAACGCGGTTCATCCAGACGCCGGTTTTCCGGGTCTGCTTCGAACCAGGCTTTAGAAAACACCGGCGTTCCGCCCACCTGCGAGATCAGTGCCCGGCGCGAGATATCCGGTGCGAAATAGAATTTGACCCTATGTTCATCCAGTGCTTCGGCGCGTGGGATACGCTTGCGCACCGCATCTGCATAAGACTTCAGCCCCTGATCCAGCAGCAGATTGTGGGAAAACACAACATCCTCGGCGGTCACGGGGCTGCCATCGGAAAACCGGGCCTCGGGCCGCATGTTGAAAATAACCCAATCCTGACTTTCCGGGTATTCCAAGCTTTCGGCCAGCAACCCGTAATAGGCTGCGGGCTCATCATAGGATGGAATCAGCAGGGTTTCATATTGGTCAGCAGACCGCGCGCCTGCGCGCCCTTTCCGCGTAAACGGGTTCAAGCTAGAAAACGTGCCCTGCGCCGCATAAGATAGCTCTCCCCCGCGCGGAGCGTCGGGGTTCACATAGTCGAAATGAGCGAAACCTTCGGGGTATTTCAGATCGCCGAATTCCGAGAATCCGTGGCTTTTGATTATCTTTTCTTCCGCAAAAAGCTGCGCCGAGGTCAGCATGACCACAATCAACCCGAACATCAAAGCGTGCGACCAACCCTTAATATCCACCGAGCGCGCCTGTGCAGTAAGTCGATTGGATATCATTTTGCTCATCCTCTGGGTCGTTGTGTCTTTTATCTTGTTCGCGCCAGCTAAATGACCAGCACTGTCAGGTTCAAGTTTAGAATGCGTGAACACTTTGTGAAGTTTTTCTTAGGCAAAAAAAAGCCGCTGCGCGAGGCAGCGGCTTTGAAAATCATGCTTTGATCAAAGGATCAGTTGCCGATGGTCTGCAGATACGCGATCAGATCGGCGCGCTCTTGCGGTTTCTTCAGACCGGCAAAGCTCATCGAAGTACCCGAGATGTAAGCACTTGGGCGCTCGAGGAACGCATCCAGCGCTTCGGGAGTCCAATTGCCGCCATGGGCCTGCATCGAGGCTGAATAGCCGGTGAAGCCGTTGGCTGATGCAACCGGGCGATCTACGACACCGTACAAGTAGGGGCCGGTACCGTTTGCGCCGTCCTCCAGCTTGTGGCAGGCGGTGCATTTACGGAAGACACGGGCGCCTTTTTCCGGATCGGCGGCGGCCAGCATATCTTCGAAGACCACTTCTTCACCGTCGGCGCTTTCACCAGCGCTTTCGGTTTCGATAATGTAAGAGGCTGTCTCGCCATGCCCATCCGCATGGTAAAGAACTTCGGCACCCCATTTGGCCAGAAGAAGCACCAGGAAGGTGCCAAACAGGCCTGCGGCGGCCTTGGTAACTGTCATCGTGTCGAACATTGATCGCGAGTCCATTTCAGCTGTCTGCGGGGTGTCTAAGGCTTCCCCTTGCAAGAGGCAAGGTATAGACACCGCGACTAAACGCCCAATTGTAGAACTTGTTGCACGGAATCGACCAAATGAGCAATCGTATCGCATTTCAGGGAGAACCAGGCGCCTATAGCCACGAGGCCTGCCGCAATGCACGCCCCGATATGGAGGCCCTGCCCTGCCGTACTTTCGAAGATGTGATCGAATCGGTTCGGTCAGGCGAAGCTGATCTGGCGATGCTGCCGGTCGAAAACACCACCTATGGCCGGGTGGCCGATATTCACCGCCTGCTGCCCCATAGTGGGCTGCACATCATTGATGAGGCCTTCGTACGCGTGCACATCAATCTGCTAGCTGTCCCCGGGGCAACGCTTGAAGATATCACCGAGGCGCATTCGCATTTGGTTCTACTGCCGCAATGCGCAGGCTTTCTGAAAGAACATGACATTCGCGGCCGCGTCAGCCCCGACAACGCGCGCGCCGCGCGTGAGGTCTCGGAGCAAGGTGATTTGCATTCTGCGGCACTGGCCAGTGAGCTGGCGGGCGAAATCTATGGGCTGAACGTGCTGGCCCGTCACATCGAAGATCAGGACAACAACACCACGCGGTTCCTGGTTATGTCGCGGCAGGCGGACATGTCCCGACGCGGCCCGCATGGCATGATCACCAGCTTCGTGTTTCAGGTGCGCAACATTCCGGCTGCGCTGTACAAAGCGATGGGCGGCTTTGCCACCAACGGTATCAACATGACAAAGCTGGAAAGCTATATGGTCGACGGGTCATTCACCGCGACCCAGTTTTATGCCGATATCGTCGGGCACCCCGAAGACCGCAACGTGCAGCTGGCCATGGAAGAGTTGGAGCATTTCACCACCAATGTCGAAGTACTGGGCGTCTACCCCGCAGCGCATTCGCGCGGGTAAGCGCCTAGTTTCATCCAACTGTGTAGGCTTTGCACACAGCCCCTTCGTGTGATCTGTAATCGATAAACCCCATTGCGGCGTAATAGGCCAAACCTTCGGCGTTACTTGCCGCAATGGTGGCGTCGATGGCGGGAATGCCCTGCTCTTTGGCAACCTTCAATGTCGCCTGAAACAAGGCCCGCCCCACCCCGCAACGCGCGGCCGAGGGTCGAATGTGGGTACCGATGATTCCCCAGCCGACTTGTACTCCGTAAGGATTGGCTGCGACCGCCCGTTTCATGGACTGGAACCCCAAAATTCGGGTTTCGCTGAGTGCCAAGACACATGTCAACTGATCCGGGTGCCCGACATAGTTCGTTAGTACAAAGCCCGGGTCACTCGGTCTTGTGCGTTTTCCGGCAGCAGTGATTTCATGCAACACGTCTGAAATGCCTTGGACGTCGTCCAAACCGGCCTGTCGGATGATCAGATTGTCCATTTGCCTCCTGTCAGGAACCGTGCAGATGGCGTTCTTCCATCTCGCGCGCGAACTCGCTGAGCCGCAGTTGGAATTGTCGTCGGAACCGCGATTGGCCCAGTCTCAGTGACTGCAGTAACAACCGGGCCGGCAGAGTTTTCGCCGCCAGCGCCATCTCGACACTCAAGCGGGTGCGGCGCTGCGACAAGGCCAGAAACTCGACAGTTGTTGTCCCGTTCATGCCCTTGCTTGCTGCCTGAAACCGCATCAAGGCAGGCGGGTCGCATTCAGCCATCTCAATCGCAACATGGCGGGGCTTGCCACGCAGGTTGAACTCGGTTTCCCACTGCGTACCGGGCACAACACCCATATGACCCGACATGCGCCTTACTTCGATCCCCCGGCGCATGGCCATGCGTTCGAACCGCTCAAAGTCAGCGACCATTTCGAACACCGCATTGATCGGGGCTTCGATATCTTCGCGTGCTGTAAACTGCATGATGGTTCGTGGGTCTCTTGTCTATTGGCCTAGTATTTTGTCAGTCCAGCGTATCCGCAAGCCAGTTTTGCAGCAGGAAATGCGCAATGGCCCCCTTGCGAGCTGGCAGCAGGACCGGGTGTTCCCCGGCAAAGGCCTGCATCATCTCGGGCTTGCTGACCCACATTGCATCTTCGATTTCCACCGGATCAATGGTGATCTCGCGCGACAACGCCTCACCCGCGCAACCAAACATCAGCGAGGCCGGGAATGGCCAGGGTTGGCTGGATAGATAGCTGACCGGGCCAACCGGCACGCCTGCCTCTTCCATCACCTCACGTCGAACCGCTGCCTCAAGCGTTTCTCCGGGTTCGACAAATCCAGCCAGCAGGGAATACATCCCTTCGGGCCAGCCCGGTGATCGCCCCATCAAAACCGAATCCCCATGGGTGATCAGCATAATGACCACCGGATCGGTGCGCGGAAAATGCTGCCCACCGCATTCGGCGCAACTGCGCTGCCATCCAGCTTGGGATACTTCGCTGGGTGCGCCACAACGGGCACAGAACCGATGCGTTTCGTGCCAGCCAATAACGGCCTTGGCGGCCGCAGCCAATTCCGCATCGCGGGCAGACAGTCGGGTCATGATCCGGCGCAACTCAGCAAAGACATGGGCTGTTGGCAGGTCCGGGTGCTGCTGTTCCGACGGGTCGATAAAGGCACCGACCTGCGACATGTCCAGCCCCTCGGGGGACCAGCCCGAGATATCCAGCGCAAAAACCGGATCACCGTCTGAAAGTCCCAGAAATACAGGTTCTTTAATACTACCGCCCGGGCCGTTTTGTACCAGTCCGTGGGTCATGGGAATCAACCCCAGGCGGTCCAGTGCTTCCCCCTGAACCAGCGGCTTACCACGCCACAGCAACAGGCAGGTCGCTTGCGGATGCGCGCGCACCTGCGCCAAATGGTCTGCATTCCCTCGAATATGCGCCGCGCGATCAAGGCCCGAGCTGCCAAATGTCACCAGTTCCGCGTGTTTCATAGGATTTCCCTTGGGTCGTCGGCACAGGGCTGCCACGGCTGCCCTTTTGTTGCAATGCCAATGTTGCAATGCCAATTCGCACCACCCGAAAACTTGAAGTCGTCAATTGACTAAAAACACGCTATGCAAGTTGCATTTATTATACTTTTTGGAGAAAATGATTAACATATAACCGCCAGAAGTAGAAATTTGACACATCCCCTTATCCCGTCCCGCGCACCACTGAAGATACGGGTTCTGGCAACATCCGATCTGCATATGAATCTATGCGGCTTCGATTATTATTCGGACACCCCCGACCCCTCAATCGGCTTTACCCGCACCGCCAGCCTGATCCGCGCAGCCAGGTCCGAGGCCGAAGCGCAGGGTGCTCTGGTGGTTCTGTGCGACAACGGAGATTCACTGCAAGGCACGCCACTGGGGGAATGGGCGGTTCAATCCGAAAACGCACCACACATCCTGATGCAGGCATTTTCCGAGCTGGGTTATGACGCAATCGGGCTCGGAAATCATGATTTCGGCTTTGGACTGGAAACGCTGGGCCGTGTGATTGCAGATGCTGCGTGCCCGGTGATTTGCAGCAATGCATACCGACAAGACGCCCCCTCCTGCTGGCAAGATCATGCGATTTTGAATCGAGAAATAAAATTTTATGATCAACATGTTACGCTGAAAATTGGTGCGTTCTCAGTCCTGCCACCGCAGACAGCCAAATGGGAAGCACACCTGCTGCAAGGCAAGGTCGTCATCGAAGATATCCTGACTTGCGCCGCACAAAAAGTGACGAATCTGAAAGCGCAGGGTTGCGATTTGATCCTTGCATTGGCGCATACAGGGATAGGGTCGACCGAACCGGAAACGGGTTTGGAAAATGCCGTCATCCCGCTGGCCGGTATCGAAGGAATTGATGCGCTGATTGCCGGGCATTCACATCTGACACTGCCCGGAAACACACATGACGGGATTGAGCACGTCGATGCAAATCGGGGTCTGGTTCACGGAAAGCCGGTGGTCATGCCCGGTGCGTCCGGGTCATTTCTGGGGGTGATCGACCTGACATTGGACAGGGCGGGAAATGGCCATTGGACCGTTCAGGATCATCGCGTCAGTCTGCGGTCGATATGCCCAACCAAACCCGACGGCTCACCCAAGCCTATCCAGGAAGACCCTGTTTTGGCGCGCCTTTTCGCCCGGGGCCATTCGGAAACTCGGCGGCGCACGGCGCAACCCGTTGGCCAGACCGATAAGCATTTGCACAGCTATTTCAGTTTTTGCGCCCCGGACAGAGGTTTGGTTCTGACCGCCGCGGCCCAGGCAGCAGCCCTGCGGCCCTATCTGCAGGACACGTCATTTGCGGATTTTCCTGTTCTGTCCGCAACCGCGCCTTCAAAGTTCGGGGGGCGTGCCGGCCCCCGGTTTTTCACCGACGTCCCGCCCGGCCAGATATGCCTGCGCCATGTCAACGACATGTATGCGTTTCCCAATGAGCTGCAGGCGGTAGTTGTCACCGGAGAGCAGATCAGCGACTGGCTTGAGATGTCTGCAGGCGTGTTCAACCAGATTACGCCGGGACATCAGACCACATTGGTCGACATCAACAGGGCGGGGCATAATTTTGATATTATACAGGGGCTTACTTATCAATTTGATCTCTCTCAACCGGCTCGGTTCGACGCTGGCGGTCACTTGATCGACCCCGTCAACCGGCGCATTCGCAACATTCGCTTTGACGGCCAACCGATGGCCGCCGATCAACGGTTCGTCGTCGCACTGAACAATTACCGTGCCAATGGCGGGGGTCACTTTCCCTTTGTTGATCAGGCCGAGCCCATCGCGCTGCCGAACCTGCCTGTTCAGCGCGTCTTGCAGGACTATCTGTCCGGCGCACTGCCGCAAGATCCCTTGCAATATGCGTCCTATCCTTTTGGCTTTGCCTCGATGCAGGGCGCGACTGCGCTATTTAGAACCGGTCCGAAGGCACAAACTCACATTGCCGAGCTTGAAGAATATGACCCCCACGTCGTCGGAGAAGACGATGAGGGCTTTTTGCTGATCCGTTTGACGCTCTGACGGGTTGTGTTTCCTGCGCCCGTTGCCTATATCAGACCCCGAGAGGTTGGCGCGGGCGAGCGCCTCGCCAACCTGGTCAGGTCCGGAAGGAAGCAGCCACAACGAGCCCCGCTTGGGTCGATGTCCAACCTCTCACTTAAACTCCCGACATTGAATTGTTGCGAACAGGCCTAGGCAATCAACCGTGGCCAGACAGCCGAATTGCGCCGGGCAAAGGCACCGATATGGCCAACCTCGGACAGTCCGAACTCGGCCGGAGACAACAAATGGCGGCGTGCGTTGGACCCGTACAGATCAGCCAGCCGCCAGACCGCGTTCTTTGGCACCAGATCGTCATCCTCAAAGCTGAACAGATCCACTGGTGTGTCTGACTGTGCCCAGCGGGCCTCGGGCAAGGACACGCCGATTTCGGGCAGGTAGTTGCGCGGCCCAGTGCACCAGCGGCGCCACTGCCAATAGACGCTGGCAGGCAGGTTCGATCCGAATCCCAGTGCCTTGCCCGGCAGGTAACCCAGCGCTTTTACGGCCAGGGGCGCGTGTCCGTACCAAAACAGCAAAGCCAACGCCCGATAAGGCCAGGGATGGTCCGACACAGTCACCGGCCCGGCGCAGACGCAGATCATGCGGTCGATCTGATCAATATCGGGCTGAATCGGCCCCAGCATACCGCCGACGGAATGGCCGATGCTCCAGTGCTGCGCGTCGGGGTATCGCCTGCGCATCTCGGCCCGAGCCGCAGGCATGTCGATCAGCGCCCAATCCGCCATCGTGGCCTGAGCTGACTTCAATGGCCTGCTCTGCGAATGACCGAAATCGCTGTAATCATAGGTCAGACAGGCAATGCCATGTTCCGCAGCCAACCAGCGTGCGAAGTGCTGATAATAGTCGCGCGGCACTCCGGTGGCGCTGTGGATCACCACTGCGATCCCAGGTTCGGCTACCGGCAGGTACAGCCGAGCCGACAGTTGGGTCGAACCAGAAGGAAACTGAAAATCCTCGGTTAAAACAGCTTGTGCGGTATCCAGCATGGCGCCCTCAATCTGAACCGATTAGTTCACCACCCCAAACGGCATCTTTTGCCACCCTAAGTCAATCCTGTTTCCGCATGACCACGCGTCCACTTTGCCCCACCAAAAGGCGGCTTGACTCAGGTCACCCCTACCCGCTAGCGATTGGATGATGGTTCTCGTCCCCGGTCTCCGGGGCGGGATGAAAAGGGAACACGGTGCGGTTCTGCCCGGAATACCGGAACGAACCAAGGCCGCGACTGCCCCCGCAACTGTAAGCGGTGAGCAATGCCGAAACACCACTGGCCGCAAGGCTGGGAAGGTCGGCAACGCAACGACCCGCAAGTCAGGAGACCTGCCATCGAACAAGAAACCGAAACTCGGGCGGGGTGTCCGGGCAGGTCGTCAGCACGCTGTCACACCTGATCCACACCCCCGTTCCACGCGCGGAGGGCGCAATATGATCTGGAAGACAAAGACACACCAATTTACCGCAACCGTTTGCCAACGCACAGGAAAAACCTGTCCGGCGCTGGCACAGATGGCGCGCGCGATCGTGCAGGCGATGGATGCTGCCGTTCCGGCGACGACGCCTGATTTTGAGTTCGACGGCAGCTCTGAGCTGGCGTATTGCACGCAAGGATGCAGCGCACGGTTTCGCGCTCAAAAAGACCTGATCCGGGTCTTTTGTGGAACAAGCGAGGATGCGCCCCTCGAGTCGCTGGATGTTTTCGCAGATATGATGTTCGGCCCGGATGTGACCATGCGCCCCGCAGGCATGCTAACCACCCCACCCTGCGCCATGCTTGAGGTCACAGCGATCCCGCCCAACCCGGTGGCACAGGCAGAACGACAGGTGGCGCTCTGATCTAGTCGCGCGTCCGCCCAAGGGCGGCCCATTCCATCTGGCCGCCGGTCTCGACGGCGCAGGACCGCACCGCCCGCAAACGGGTCAACGCTGTCTCGGGGTCTTCACCATGCTCGACCATAAGGCGCAGCACGATCATCCCGGACCGGCCACAGCCGCCCCGGCAATGCACCAGCACCCGCCCCCCGCGGGACAGGATATCAGTCGCCGCAGGGCTGACACTGCCCCACGCCGCGTCAACCTCAGGAGGCGGCGTACCGAAATCCGCAACCGGCAGATGCACCCATTTGATATTGAGTGCGTGCAGGTCTTCGCCAAGCATACCTGCGCCCTCTTGCAGCATTTCGACCTCGGTGGTCATCGAGATCACAAGATCCGGCTGCCAGTCGCGGATCGTTCCCAAGTCCCGCGTATACCCGCCACCGCGCCCCGGAAGAGGTGACAAGGTTACGGTGCCGTTTCCAATCTGAACTGAATGAAGTGCGAACTGGCTCACTACGGACCCTCCCTAATACTCGCTTCTAAGGCGTGCAAATTGTGCTGCAAACCGAAATTCACCCAAGCCTGCTGTGGACGCGGGCGGCAGGGGTCTCTACGCTGCATCGGAACCCGAATCCGACAGAGCAGATATGAACGACACGCCCAGCCCCGCCTATCAGGTTCTTGCCCGCAAATACCGCCCGGAAACCTTTGCCGATCTCGTCGGTCAGGACGCAATGGTGCGCACGCTGAAAAATGCGTTCGAGGCCGACCGGATCGCGCAGGCTTTCATCATGACCGGCATTCGCGGCACCGGCAAAACCACCACGGCACGGATCATCGCCAAGGGCATGAACTGCATCGGCCCCGATGGTGACGGCAAACCAACGACCGAGCCCTGCGGCCAATGCGAACATTGCGTGGCCATTATGGAAGGCCGCCACGTTGACGTGATGGAGATGGACGCCGCCAGCCGTACTGGTGTGAACGATATCCGCGAGATCATCGACAGTGTCCGCTATCGCGCCGCCAGCGCGCGCTATAAAATCTATATCATCGACGAGGTCCACATGCTGTCGACCAGCGCGTTCAACGCGCTGCTCAAGACGCTTGAAGAACCGCCCGAGCATGTGAAGTTCATCTTTGCCACCACCGAGATTCGTAAAGTGCCAGTGACGGTTCTGTCGCGCTGCCAACGGTTCGACCTGCGCCGGATCGAACCCGAGGACATGATCAGCCTGCTCGGCAAGATTGCGGCGGCGGAAAACGCTCAGATCGCGGATGACGCGCTGGCGCTGATCACCCGTGCAGCCGAGGGTTCGGCCCGGGACGCGACCTCGCTGCTGGATCAGGCGATCTCGCACGGTGCGGGTGAAACCAGCGCCGATCAGGTCCGCGCGATGCTGGGCCTGGCTGATCGCGGTCGGGTACTGGACCTGATGGACATGATCCTGCGCGGGGACGCTGCAGGCGCGCTGACCGAGTTGGGCGGGCAATATGCCGAAGGAGCCGATCCGCTGGCCGTGCTACGCGATCTGGCCGAGATCACCCATTGGGTCTCTGTGGTTAAAATCACGCCAGACGCAGCCAATGATCCCACCGTTTCGCCGGACGAGCGCGCGCGTGGTCAACAAATGGCCGAAGCCCTGCCGATGCGCGTCCTGACCAGGATGTGGCAGATGTTGCTTAAAGCGCTCGAAGAGGTCTCGGCGGCCCCAAATGCCATGATGGCAGCTGAAATGGCAGTGATCCGACTGACCCATGTGGCAGACCTGCCCAGCCCGGAAGAGTTGATCAAACGTCTGCAAGACACGCCCCCACCGCCAAATGGCGGACCCGGTGGCGGGATACCGGTGCCATCACATGCCGCGGTTCAGACGCAAGCGCCGGTGGCATCTTCTTATTCAGCTCCCGCCCATGGTGGGGGCGGCGGCGCTCCCAGCGCGGCGTTGGCGCAGGATGTGCAGGCCGCCCTGGCACGTTATCCGACCTTCGATCATGTGGTCGAACTGATCCGCGCAAACCGGGACGGCGTGCTTCTGGATGAGGTGAAGCGGTCTTTGCGGCTTGCAGCCTATCAACCCGGGCGTATCGAATTCCAACCGACCCAGCGTGCCTCGGCCCAGTTGGCGCAACGTCTAGGAACCGCCCTGCAGCGATGGACCGGTAACCGCTGGGCAGTCACTGTCGTCAACGAAGGCGGCGGCGAGACGATCTATGAAAAGGAAAACGCGGCTGAGGAAGCATTGAAGGCAGAAGCCCGCGAACACCCGCTGGTGCAGGCGGTTCTGGCCCAGTTCCCGAAGGCGCGGATCAAAAGCATCGAAACGCCAGAGCAACGCGCGGCCAAGGTCGAAACCGAAGCCCTGCCCGAGGTCGAAGACGAATGGGACCCGTTCGAGGAAGACTGAGCCACTTCAACACACACCCCCGAAATCCTCCCGCACCCGCCACGGGCCCAACGGGAGGAAAGGTCTTTCAAAGACCTTGACGACGGGCGGGAGCAACCCCACCCCCTTGTGCCACACGGGTACCGCCCGTATTTAGGCGACAAAGCGATACACAGGAGAATACCGATGCTCAAAGGACTCGGCGGTCTGGGCGACATGGCCAAGATGATGAAATCCGCGCAGGACTTGCAGGCCAAGATGACCGACATGCAGGAAGAGCTGAACAACATGATGGTCGTTGGCGAATCCGGTGCAGGACTGGTGAAGGCCACCGCCACCGCAAAAGGTGAGCTGAAAGGTCTGGACATCGACCCATCGATCTTTAACGGCGACGACAAGGAAGTGGTCGAGGACCTGATCCTGGCCGCCATCAAGGACGCACAAACCAAAGCGACTGAACGCGCACAGGCCGAAATGGCGAAGCTGACCGAAAGCATGGGCCTGCCCGCAGACATCAAGCTGCCGTTCTGATACCCCCTCCTGACGGATCATCGGCCGGGCGCCCCTGCCCGGCCCCTTTGCAGGAGCACCCTCGGTGAGTTCGAACAGCGATATCGACAACCTGATTGATCTGATGGCCAAGCTGCCGGGCCTCGGCCCCCGCTCGGCCCGCCGCGCGGTGTTGCATCTGATCCGCAAGCGCGCCCTGCTGCTGACACCCCTGTCGGACGCCATGCAGCAGGTTGCCATCACCGCCCGCGAATGCCTGAACTGCGGCAACGTCGGCACCACCGATATCTGTGACATCTGCGACAGCGAGGACCGCGCGACCGGAGAGCTATGCGTGGTCGAAGACGTGGCCGACCTGTGGGCAATGGAACGCGCCGGGGTCTTCAAAGGCCGCTATCACGTTCTGGGCGGCACATTGTCGGCGCTGGACGGGGTCGGCCCGGACGAACTTCGCATTCCTCGCCTCAAGGACCGCGTGACAGCCGAAGGGATCACCGAGATCATCCTCGCCCTGAACGCCACCGTCGACGGTCAGACTACCGCGCATTATATTGCCGATCAGTTGGAAGGACAGGTCCGCCTGACCTCGCTGGCGCAAGGCGTGCCGATTGGCGGAGAGCTGGATTATCTGGATGACGGGACGATCACGGCTGCGTTGAGGGCGCGGAAAGAGCTTTGATCTTGTCAGGTGTTCCGTTTGACAAGTGCTCAAGCTTATTTCTGGTGATATTGCATTGCACCAACCATTCATACGGCAGAACATTGACCGCGACGTTGTTCGGCAGTTGGTAAAATGACATGCTCCGATAACTCCAAGCATATGGAACGCAGTCTTTTAGGGCTGCTGCATGTAAATAGAACTGAAACTCTCTTGGCGCATTTCGAAGCGTTTGAAAGAACGAATTCCTAAACTCTACGTCCGTACCGAAGGCATTGATTTCTCGGGCACGTAGAAAGCTTGTATACGACCCGACAAACACGCCTGAAAGGCTCATAGCCATGACAATAAACACCGGCAGGGTCACTTGGGACTTGAAACCAAGCTTACTTAAGAACGCACCAACAAAAAAACCAAAAAAACCGCCGAGAAACACAAAAGCCAACCAAAATGGGGCACCCAATCGACCGTTCCAAATCGTAATAAATGCTATTGGCTGAAAAACACCTCCGAACAGGAATAGAGAAGTCATAGAGTATGCGAAAACGCTGAATAGCGCGGTGAGCAACAGCTTCATCGGCTCCAAGTCACTGTAATTTCTTACAAAGAAGTTATACCTTTGTAATTCAATAAAAAATTAATAACGTCAATAGAACCCTATTAGTTTGAGAGTTGTTTGATGACCCGCCTTCTCGCCCTCACAATCGCCGCCCTCACCGCAACTGCAGCTTGGTCGCAGGAACTCATCGACAAAGGCTTTGTCGAAGGCTGGAACATCATGATGGACCCCGCGCTGGGCAATGGGTGTCTGATCCAGACGATCTATCAAGACCTCTCGGTGGTGCGTATCGGCTATGACGCGTTGGACAATCGCGGGTATTTCGCCGTCTACAACAAGGCCTGGGGCGATATTGAGCAGGGTAAGAGTTACCCAATCCGCTTCGAACTCGATGGTAAAAGCTTTGATGCCACTGCCATCGGCTTCAATCAGCGTGACGTGCCGGGCGCGACAGTGTTCTTCACCGACCGCAGTTTCGTTAACGCCATCGCGCAGAACAAAACCATGACCGTCTATAACCCGGCAGGCGAAGTGGTGATGGCAATTGATCTCAAGGGCACCGCCAAAGCGCTGGACTATGCCCGCGACTGCCAGAACCGGAAGCTCTAACGAATCGGATCGAACAGCGCGTCTTTGGCTGTGCAATCGCGGATAACGTCGCGACCACAAGGCACCGGATTAAGGTCGCGCGACAGGCACAGACGGACCTCTTCAATATAGCCCTGCTTGCAGGTGATTGTGATCATGTCCCGCTCTAAACCGGGATTGGCCTTCAAAAACGCCTCTTCGACCACCGAGGCGGGTAACTTGACCGATGTCTCCAATTGACGGAACACTTGCGGACGCACGACTCCGTCATAAGCCTGCCGAGACAGCGCGAAATAGTCCGGCGCGGACAGCCCCGAACAGGTTCCGTGCTTTTTCCACTGGTGCCACGCCAAACCCGAAGAGCCCTGAATATCCGTCATTTCGCGTGTCATGCGGCGCGTTGGCGGTGCCTCAGCCGTGCGACAGAACGCTGGCCAACCCTGGTGATATTGCGGCCACAACCCATGCAATATCCAACCGTGATCATGGCGCGCATCGCATTGGTCCGACCCGCGCGCATCGCCTTCGCGGGCGCACCAGTTGGGCGACCAACTTAGCGACAGGACGTAATAGTCGAATTGACCGGCTTTCTCTCCGTCTGCCAGTGCGGCGACCGCGCTCAAGACCCACAAAATCACCCAGCGCATTCGCCTCTTCCCTTCTTGCCTTGCCGCGACTATATAGGCCCCGAGTTCCCCGACAACGGAAACCTGCCCCAAAGCTTCGGGGCCGCCGAATTCCGGCGACGGGACAGATGTATTTATAGGAGACGGGCTGATGGCAAAACCGCTTATGGCCAAGGCAACAGCCGTATGGCTGGTGGACAACACCACGATCAGCTTCAAGCAGATCGCGGATTTCGTGGGCATGCACGAGTTGGAAGTGCAAGGCATCGCCGATGGCGACGTGGCCGCGGGCGTGAAAGGGTTCGACCCCATCGCCAACAACCAGCTGACCCAGGATGAGATCGACTCGGCGCAGGGCAACCCGCTGCATAAGCTGAAGCTCAAGTTCAACCCAGCTGCTAGCGGTGAAGAAAAACGTCGTGGTCCGCGCTATACCCCGCTGTCCAAACGGCAGGACCGTCCGAACTCGATCCTTTGGCTGGTCAAATTCCATCCCGAACTTAGCGACGGTCAGATCGCCAAGCTGGTGGGCACCACCAAGCCAACCATTCAGTCGATCCGCGAGCGTACCCACTGGAACATTTCGAACATGCAACCGATCGACCCGGTTGCGCTGGGCTTGTGCAAGCAATCCGAGCTGGACGCCATCGTTCAGAAAGCCGCAGCCAAGAAGGCAGCCGAAGGTGGCGTCATGAGCGATGACGAACGCCGCAAGCTGGTTTCGACCGAACAATCGCTGGAAATGGACGCAGCACCCAAGATCCCAACCGCCATCGAAGGTCTGGAAACCTTCTCGCTGTCTGACGAGCCTGTGGAAGAGAAAGAAGAAGAGCCGGTCATCGACGCCGACAGCTTCTTCAACCTGCCCAAAGGCGGGGCCGAGGATGAAGACGAAGACGATCTGCGCCCCTAAGGCACAGATGGCCCCAGTCCGAACAGGCAGGGGCTTTTTTCCCGCAGGGATTCCATGCTGACCATCCTGTCCAAAATCTTTGGCCCGCACCACGCCGTATCGATCTATGCTTTTTTGAAGACATGGGGTTTGTTGGCGGTTGCAATCGTCGGCACCATCTCAATTGCTACCGCATTGCTGGTTTTCAATGACAACGGCGCGCACGAACATGACTCGTACCTGACCGTTTCGGTTCTGTCGGCAACCCCCGTGAACGGTGACTTGAAGAACGGTGTCATAGCCTCGATTCAATTGCCGGATGGGTCGGCCACCTCCATCAACGAACCCAAAGAGCATGTCGCACGAACAGTAGGCACCACAGCCTGTGTCGAAAAACGTGTCTACGTAAACAGCGGAGAGGCACGGTACAGGTTCAAATTGCCGAGCCTGTGCGAGGCCAACCAATAAGCAAAACCGCCCGGAGGTATCTCCGGGCGGTTTTTCCTTTAGATCATCTGAAACAGAATACCAGCAATGATCGCCCCGGTAATCCCAAGACCCAGATAGGTGGCAAAGACCCGTGGTTTGACCAGTGACCACACCGCTGCCATCGCCGGGATCGAGCTGACCGCACCCGCGATCATGAACGACATCGCGGCCCCCGCACTCATCCCCTGTTCTGTCAGCCCCGCTAGCAGTGGCGGCGCGACGTAGGAATTCAGATAGGCAGGCATCCCGACCAACGCCGCGATCACGATGGGTACGACACCTTCGCCCCCCACCACGCGGGCGATCAGATCGGCCGGAACATAGCTGACCAACAGCGCCTCTAACACATAAGCCAGGGCCAGCCATTTCAGCAGGAACAGCCCGTTGTGAACGAATTCCGACTGGAACCGCTGACGACGCTCAGCTTCCTGCCAGAATCGCCAGACCGGTTTGTCATCCTGTTTTGGGCCACCACAAGCGCTGCAACCGGCCGGTTTGTAGTCGCGCAGCGGTTGGGCAAAGGCGCCCGAGCGCTTCAGGCCGCGCACAACGAAACCGCCGAACAGACCCAGCGCCACCGCAGCAATCGCCTTGCCTATCGCAAAGGGCCATCCTAACGCACCGGCGGTGATCAATAGGGTTGGCGGGTCAATCAACGGAGAGCTGAGCCAGAACGCCATCACCGCAGACAGGGGCGCACCCAGCGCCAGCAATCCGGCAATGAACGGGATGACCTCACAGGAACAGAACGGCGCCAATCCACCAAACACCGCAGCAAGGAAGATCATCCGCGTCTCGCGCCCTTCAAAGGCGCGCGCGACCATCACCTCGGCCCCGGTCGCCTTGAGGTAGGACAGCAACAAAACGGCAAACAGGATATACTGGCCGGTATGGATCAGCGCCTTACCAGCAAAAGTCACGACTTCAACCCAATTACCAGGGTCCAGAACAGCCACGGCGGCCAGGATTGCAACGATCAATGCCCAAGGGGTTTTAATCAGATCAAGCGCCTTCACGGGCACTTTGGGATTTTGCGTCAGTTCAGCCATCGTTCGCGGCCTTTCCCACTTCGTCCGCGCAGCATTCGGCAAGGATGAACTGCGCCAGATTTCTCAACTCGTCATAGCAGGCACGGTTGATCGTGCTGCGCCCGACTTTCTCTTGTTCCACGACACCGCCAGCGGCCAAAAACCGAAGGTGATGAGCCAAGGTTGACGGTGCTATTCCCGTCCGCTCTTGAATTTCACCAACCGTCAGGCCCGCCTGTCCGGCGCGGACCAAAGTTCTCAGAACCTTCAACCGGGCCTCGGACCCCATGGCCGAAAATCCTGCTGCAGCAGTTTCCCACATATTCGATTCTCCATTAAACTAGATTTCTAGTTATTTAGGTGAATTGAAACCCACCGTCAAGCACGGCAACGCGGGAATTTTTGGAAAAGTCATAAGTCCAGATTGCTCATCTTTTAGGTCCACCCTATAAGACCTCATGGCAATATCGGTCGACACATTCTTTCTTGAGCTGAACGGGCAAGGTACGCTGCAGGCGCAGATCCAGCAGATGATTGCCGAAGGCATACTGTCCGGCAGGTTTCATGTCGGGGAAAAGCTGCCCTCATCACGCAAACTGGCCGCCCATCTGGGTGTCAGCCGGATTACGGTGACGCTGGCCTATACCGAACTGCTGGCCAATGATTATCTGACGGCAAAGGGGCGTTCGGGCTATTTCGTCTCGCAAAACGCACCGGTGCCGCCGAAATACACACCCCTTCAGCGCGGTGCCGAAACCGTGGATTGGGATGCTGCGCTGGCCCGCCGATTCTCGGGCGGGGACATGCTGTCGAAACCACGGGACTGGCGCAGCTATCGCTATCCATTCATTTACGGGCAAGCGGATCGCAATCTTTTTGACCACGCCAACTGGCGCCTGTGTGCCGTACGCGCCCTTGGGCACAAGGATTTCGAATCCCTCACCACCGATTACGTGGATCAGGATGATCCGTTGCTGGTCGAATTCATTGCCCGTCACACCCTGCCCCGCCGCGGCATCGCCGCCCGCCCCGAAGAGATTCTGATCACCATGGGCGCGCAGAACGCACTGTGGCTGGCCTCACGAATTTTGCTGACCCACAATCGCACCGCGGTGATCGAAGACCCATGCTATTACTCTCTGCGCAGCCTGCTAGAGCATTGGGATTGCGACGTGACTCCGATACCCGTCGACCGCGACGGGCTGCCCCCTGAGACATTGCCTGACACCGCCGACGTTATCTTTACGACGCCCAGTCACCAAAGCCCAACCACTGCAACTATGCCCGTTGAACGCAGGCACAAATTGCTGGAACGCGCGCACGACCTGGACGCAATGGTGGTCGAAGACGATTATGAGTTCGAAATGGCCTTTCTGGGCGCGCCCTCTCCGGCGTTGAAGTCAATGGACCGCGATGGCCGCGTGATCTATGTCGGCAGCTTTTCAAAATCGCTATTTCCGGGATTGCGCCTGGGATACATGGTCGGCTCGGAACCTTTCATCCGCGAGGCGCGGGCGCTGCGTTCGTTGGTGTTGCGCCACCCGCCGGGGCACATCCAGCGCACCGCCGCCTATTTCCTGTCATTGGGCCATTACGACGCGCAGATCAGGCGCATGTCCAAGGCTTTGGCGCGCAGGCGTGAGGCCTTGGACCAAGCGATCGACAAACACGGGCTGACAGTGGCCGGGCGTGGCATCATGGGCGGATCATCCCTGTGGATGTCTGCCCCTGAACACGTCGACACAACGCAACTGGCCCACACGCTGCAGGGCCAGAGCGTTCATATCGAACCCGGCGCGCCGTTCTTTTCGGGGCCGGATCAGCCGAAGAATTTCTACCGTATCGGCTATTCCTCGATCCGGCAGGACCGTATCGAACCGGGTGTGAAATTGATCGCAGAGGCCATACGCGGCTGTTAGCGCCATACTGGACATATTCCGCAAATCCATCTGGCCCTAACGCAGCCCTCCCCCATAGGTCAAAACCGTATGCAAAGGCGGGGCACCGGGCCCGGCCATTCCACACATGCGCGGAGATCACACACATGAAAATGACGACTGAAGAAGCATTCGTTAAGACGTTGCAGATGCACGGGATCGAACATGCGTTCGGTATCATCGGCTCGGCCATGATGCCGATCTCGGATATTTTCCCGAAGGCCGGAATTTCGTTCTGGGACTGTGCGCACGAAGGGTCCGGCGGCATGATGGCCGACGGCTACACCCGCGCGACCGGCAAGATGTCGATGATGATCGCGCAAAACGGTCCTGGGATCACCAACTTTGTAACGGCTGTTAAAACCGCATACTGGAACCACACACCAGTACTTCTGATCACACCACAGGCCGCGAACAAAACCATCGGTCAGGGCGGTTTTCAGGAGATGGAGCAGATGCGCATGTTCTCGGACTGCGTGGCTTATCAGGAAGAACTGCGTGACCCGTCGCGTGTCGCCGAAGTTCTGAACCGGGTAATCCTGCAGGCCAAGCGTGCCTCGGCACCGGCTCAGATGAACATCCCGCGCGATATGTGGACCCAGGTTATCGACATCGAGCTGCCGAAGATCGTTGAATTCGCTCGCACCGCAGGCGGTGACGAGGCACTGCAGGAAGCGGCTGACATTCTGTCGGAAGCCAAGTTCCCCGTCATCCTGAACGGCGCTGGCGTTGTTCTGTCCGGCGCGATCCCCGCATCTGCCGAGCTGGCCGAACGTTTGACCGCACCGGTCTGCGTTGGCTACCAGCACAACGACGCCTTCCCCGGCTCGCACCCGCTGTTTGCCGGTCCTTTGGGCTATAACGGCTCGAAAGCTGGTATGGAGCTGATCGCCAAAGCAGACGTCGTACTGGCTCTGGGCACCCGTCTGAACCCGTTCTCGACCCTGCCCGGCTACGGCATCAACTACTGGCCGACCGACGCCAAGATCATTCAGGTTGACTTGAACCCTGACCGTATCGGCCTGACCAAAGATGTCACGGTTGGCATCGTTGGCGATGCCAAGAAAGTTGCCGAAGGTCTACTGGCCCGTCTGGGTGATCATGCCGGTGACGCAGGTCGAGAAGATCGCAAAAACACCATTGCCACCACCAAATCTGCTTGGGCGCAAGAGCTGAGCTCGCTGACCCACGAGAACGACGATCCGGGCACCACCTGGAACGAGCGCGCCCGTGCCGCCAAGCCCGACTGGATGAGCCCGCGCATGGCGTGGCGCGCAATTCAGGCGGCGCTGCCGACAGAGGCAATCATCTCGTCCGACATCGGCAACAACTGCGCCATCGGCAATGCGTATCCGTCGTTTGAAGAGGGTCGCAAATATCTGGCTCCTGGCCTTTTCGGCCCCTGCGGCTATGGCCTGCCAGCGGTTATCGGTGCCAAGATTGGCTGCCCCGATGTTCCGGTTGTCGGTTTCTCAGGTGACGGCGCATTCGGCATCGCAGTGAACGAGCTGACGGCGATTGGTCGCGAAGAATGGCCTGCTGTAACCCAGATCGTTTTCCGCAACTATCAGTGGGGCGCGGAAAAGCGTAACTCGACCCTGTGGTTTGACGACAACTTCGTGGGCACAGAGCTGGACCAGCAAGTATCGTATGCGGGCATCGCGCAAGCTTGTGGACTGAAGGGCGTTCAGGCGCGCACACAGGACGAGCTGACTGCGGCGCTGAACCAGGCGATCATCGATCAGAAAAACGGCATCACCACGCTGATCGAAGCGATGATCAACCAGGAATTGGGTGACCCGTTCCGCCGCGATGCGATGAAGAAGCCCGTCGAGGTCGCTGGTATCGATGCTGCGGACATGAAGCCCCAGGCCGGAGCATAATTACGTGAAGCCCCTGCGCCAAATACTTGGGGCTGCGACCAGTTCCAAAAAGATCATCGCCCTTGCTGAGGGCGATGATCCACGTGTGGTGGAAGGTGCGCTGAAAGCGCGTGCCGAAAATGCCGCCGATATCATCCTTGTGGGCGATCACGCCAAGATCACCGCCTTGCTGGCGGAAAAAGGCGGATCCGATGTGGACGGGATTACCATCCATGACCCCGCGACATCCCCCCATACAGATCGGTTCGCCACGACCTATTATGAGCTGCGCAAGCACAAGGGCATGACGCCAGAGAACGCGCAGAAACTGATCAGAAGCCGCCTGAACTATGCCGCCATGCTGGTCCACCTGGGACTGGCTGATGGCACCGTCGGAGGGGCGGTTGAAACCACCTCGGACACTGTGCGCGCCGCTTTGCAGATCATTGGCAAAGCGCCCGACGCCCATATGGTGTCCAGCTTCTTTCTGATGATTTATGACCGCGACCACCACGCGGTTCAGGGTGTTCACATCTTTGCCGATTGCGGTCTGGTTGTTGATCCCGACGAACGGGAACTGGCCGAAATCGCGCAGGCATCGGCGGCGTCGTACCACGCACTGACCGGCCAAGAACCCCGTGTTGCCATGCTGTCCTTTTCCACAGGCGGCAGCGCCAACCATCCCAAAGTTTCCAAGGTGGTCGAAGCCACCCGGATCGCCAAAGCCGCAAGCCCGCATCTGCTGATCGACGGAGAGCTGCAGTTCGACGCCGCCTACGTGCCCGAAGTTGCCAGCAAAAAGGCCAAGGATTCGCCGTTGAAGGGGCAAGCCAACGTGTTTGTCTTCCCGAATCTCGATGCCGGGAACCTCGGCTACAAGATCGCACAGCGTATTGGCGGGGCCGAGGCCATCGGGCCGGTTCTGCAAGGACTGGCGAAACCAGCAAACGACCTGTCACGCGGCTGTTCGGCAGATGATGTTCTGCACATGATTGCAGTGACCGCTGTTCAGGCCCAGCACGACGATGCCGAGCCCGAGACATGCTGATCCGGAACCAGCATAACTTCGGCGGCATACTCGCCGATGACGCCGCTGCGTCAGGAAGGACCGTCGAATAAATGCTGGCCATGACCCAGATTTCAAATCTTGTCGGTGTAAATGCCACCCAAAAGGCCCGCACCCTTTTCCCGGGCATTCTGGTGGCGATCATCGTTGCTGTATCTGCCAAATTCCTGTCTGAGCATTACGCGACGCCAGCCATGCTGATGGCTCTACTTTTGGGCATTGCGCTTAGCTTTTTGGGGGAAGAGGGTAAAACCGTCCCTGGTATCGGCTTTGCCGCAAAATCGCTGCTACGCCTGGGCGTGGCGCTGTTAGGTGTTCGGGTTTCAATGACGCTGATGATGGGGCTGGGCTGGGACCTGATCGCTCTGGTCGTGGGCGGGGTTCTAGCAACGATTGGCTTTGGCCTTCTGGTTGCCCGATTCTTTGGCCACAAATGGCGCTTTGCCTTTCTGACCGCCGGTTCTGTCGCGATTTGCGGGGCCTCTGCCGCGATGGCCATCAGCGCCATTCTACCCAAGGATGAACGATCCGAAGAGCGCCTGATTTTTACCGTTCTGGGTGTCACCGTTCTATCGACCATTGCGATGATCGCCTATCCAATCTTAGTGCGCATTCTGGGCATGAGCGATGTCGCAGGGGGCGTGTTTCTGGGCGGTACGATCCACGACGTGGCGCAAGTGGTCGGCGCAGGCTTTTCGATCTCGGAACAGACCGGCGATACCGCAACGCTGGTGAAACTGATCCGTGTGGCGATGCTGGCTCCGGTGGTTCTGGTCGCGTCGCTGATCATCCGCGGCGTTGCTGAAATGGATGAAACCGGCAAACGGCCCCCGATCCTTCCGGGCTTTGTCCTTGGATTTCTTGTTCTGGCTGCCGCCAGCTCATTCGGCCTGATCCCGCCTTTCATCTCTGAACTGCTTAGCCAGGCATCGCGGTGGCTGCTGCTGATCGCCATCGCGGCGGTCGGCATGAAGACCAACCTGAAACAAATCCTGTCGGTCGGCGGCGCAGCCATTGCCCTGATCGTCTTAGAAACTCTTTTCATTGCAGGAATTATCCTAGCCGGAATAACTTTCCTGACCTGATCCGCCCCGACAGAAGGACGCCAGATGACCATCCAGCAACCGAAGATAGACACCAGCCCTAAAGTCTCGGACGAGGTTCGGCGCACCACCTGTTACATGTGTGCCTGCCGCTGTGGCATCAACGTTCATATGAAAGACGGCAAGGTCGCCTATATCGAAGGCAACCGCGACCATCCAGTGAACAAGGGCGTTTTGTGCGCCAAGGGCTCGGCCGGGATCATGCAGGTCAACGCGCCGTCGCGGTTACGCAAGCCGCTGCGCCGGGTTGGTCCCCGCGGCTCGGGTGAGTTTCGCGAGATCGAATGGGACGAAGCGATCAGCACTGCCGTTGGCTGGCTGAACGAGTTGCACGAAACCGCGCCGCAGAAACTGGCCTTCTTTACCGGTCGCGACCAAAGCCAAAGCTTCACCAGCTTCTGGGCGCAGAATTTCGGCACCCCCAACTATGCGGCCCATGGCGGGTTCTGTTCCGTCAACATGGCGGCGGGTGGCATCTACACCATGGGTGGCGCGTTCTGGGAATTCGGTCAGCCCGACTGGGATCACACCAAGCTGTTCATGCTGTTCGGCGTGGCCGAGGACCATGACAGCAACCCGATCAAGATGGGCATCGGCAAGATCAAAAAGCGCGGTGCGCGGGTGATCGGGGTGAACCCGATCCGTTCGGGATATAACGCTGTGGCCGATGATTGGGTCGGGATCACGCCGGGCACCGACGGGCTGTTCATCCTGTCGTTGATCCACGTGCTGATGAAGGCGGGCAAGATCGACCTTGATTACCTCAGCCGCTACACCAACGCGCCGGTTCTGGTGAATGCCGCCGAAGGCCCCGAGAAAGGCCTGTTCCTGCGCGACGCCGATGGAAAACCGCTGGTGATCGACCGCACCACAGGCCAGCTGACCGCCTTTGACAAGCCGGGTGTGCGACCTGACCTGTCGGCGACTTACGAAAAAGATGGTGTCACCCACCGCCCGGTCTTCCACCTGATGGCGGACAAATACCTCAGCGACGACAACGCGCCCGAGGCCGTGGCCGAACGCTGTGGCATCCCGGCGCAACGCATCCGCGCCATCGCGGCCGAAATCGCCCGTGTTGCCTTTGACGAAGCAATCGAACTGGACCACGAATGGACCGATTTCCGGGGTGAGAAGCACTCCAAGATGATCGGTCGTCCGGTCAGCTTCCATTCGATGCGCGGGGTATCGGCCCATGCAAATGGGTTCCAGACCTGCCGCGCGCTGCACGTTCTGCAAATCCTGCTGGGCACTGTCGAAGTGCCCGGAGGTTTCCGTTTCAAACCGCCCTATCCCAAACCGGTCGAGGCGCACCCGACACCGCATGGCGACCGCCGTCCGGGCCGACCGCTGAACGGGCCGCATCTGGGCTTTCCACGCGGTCCCGACGATCTGCTGCTGGACGATGACGGCAGCCCCATTCGCATCGACAAGGCGTTCACCTGGGAAAACCCGATGTCGGCCCACGGGCTGATGCATATGGTGATTTCAAACGCTGCTGCGGGTGATCCCTACAAGATCGACACGCTGTTTATGTACATGGCAAACATGTCGTGGAACTCGTCCATGAACACCAAAGGCGTGATGGAAATGCTGACCGCCAAAGATGATGACGGAAATTACGTCATTCCGAACATCATCTATTCCGATGCCTATTCCTCGGAAATGGTGGCCTATGCCGATCTGGTCTTGCCCGACACCACCTATCTGGAACGGCATGACTGTATCTCGCTTCTGGACCGTCCAATCTGCGAGGCTGATGCCGCCGCCGATGCGATCCGCTGGCCGGTGATCGAACCCGATCGCGACGTCCGCGGGTTCCAGTCGGTGTTGATCGAACTGGCCAACCGCATGAACCTGCCCGGCTTCACCAACGAAGATGGCAGCGCCAAGTGGAAGGACTATGCCGACTACATCGTCAACCACGAACGCCGCCCGGGCATTGGCCCGCTGGCCGGTTTCCGTGGCCCAGATGGCGACAAGGAAGGGCGTGGTGAGGTCAACCCGGAACAATTGAACCGCTATATCGACAACGGCGGCTTCTATGTCGCGCATATTCCCGAAGGTGCGGATTACTACAAACCTTGGAACGCAGCCTATCAGGACTGGGCCGTGGGCATGGGTATCTATGACAGCCCGCAACCTTACCTTTTCCAGCTTTACTCGGAACCGATGCGCAAATTCCAACTGGCGGCCGAAGGCCATGGTGAGAGGCAACCACCCGAGCATCTGCGCCAGCGCATCAAGGACACGATGGACCCGCTGCCGATCTGGTACGAGACCGATCAACAAGGCAACGAAGGTTTCACCGTCAACGCCCTGACCCAACGCCCTATGGCAATGTACCATAGCTGGGGCACCCAGAACGCTTGGCTGCGCCAGTTGCACGGGCGCAACCCTCTTTATGTCCCGACCAAACTGATGCGCGAGCACGGGCTGCAGGATGGTGACTGGGCCAAGGTCAGCTCGCCGCATGGGGCAATCACGGTGCCGGTCATGGAAATGGCAGCGCTGAATGAAAACACCGTCTGGACCTGGAACGCCATCGGCAAGCGCAAAGGCGCCTGGGCCCTGCAAGAGGACGCGCCCGAGGCCTCCAAGGGCTTCCTGCTGAACCATCTGATTCACGAGCTGATGCCGCCGAAAGGCGATGGCATGCGGTGGGCCAACTCCGACCCCATTACCGGTCAGGCCGCCTGGTTCGACCTGAAGGTCAAAATCGAAAAAGCCGAAGCCCCGGGTGACGCCGAAAGCCAACCGGAATTCGATCCTATAAAATCGCCGGTGGGAACCGGCCCGAAAGATCTGGCGTGGAAGGTAGGCAAATGACCCAACTCCCCCAATCCACCGAACGTAAGATGGGTCTGGTTATCGACCTGGACACCTGCGTTGGCTGCCATGCCTGCGTCATTTCCTGCAAAGGCTGGAACACCGAAAACTATGGCGCGCCGCTGTCGGATCAGGATGCCTATGGCGCCAATCCGTCGGGCACCTTCCTGAACCGTGTGCATTCCTACGAGGTGACACCGGATGAGGGTCACGCACAGCTGATCCATTTCCCCAAATCCTGCCTGCATTGCGAAGACGCGCCCTGCGTCACCGTGTGCCCCACCGGGGCCAGCTATAAGCGGGTCGAGGATGGCATCGTTCTGGTCAATGAAAGCGACTGCATCGGCTGCGGCCTATGCGCGTGGTCCTGCCCTTATGGCGCGCGCGAGCTGGATCAGGCGGAAGGTGTGATGAAGAAATGCACCCTGTGCGTTGATCGCATCTACAACGAGAACCTGCCCGAGGTGGATCGTGTCCCCTCTTGCGTGCGCACTTGCCCCGCCGGGGCCCGGCATTTCGGTGATCTTGGCGATCCTGACAGCGACGTCAGCAAACTGGTGGCTGAGCGTGAGGGCATGGACCTGATGCCGGAAATGGGCACCAAACCCGTCAACAAATATCTGCCACCCAGGCCCAAGGATCAGATCGAGGATCAGATCGACATTCTGGCCCCGCTGCTGGCCCCGGTCGCCGAAGAACCCAAAGGATTCCTTGGCTGGCTCGACAAAACTCTGGAGAAGCTCTGATGCATCCCGCACCTTCCGTCATCGTCTTCACCACCCTCTCGGGCCTGGGTTTTGGCCTGCTGTTTTTCCTCGGCCTCGGCTTGCCCGTCGTCACCGGCTGGGTCGCTTTTGCGCTTTTTGCCATCGGCTTTGGTCTTTCCGTCGGCGGCTTGCTGGCCTCGACCTTCCACCTGGGCCACCCGGAACGCGCGATGAAGGCTTTTACGCAATGGCGGTCAAGCTGGCTCAGCCGTGAAGGCTGGTGCGCAGTCATCGCCCTAGTCCTGATGGGGCTTTACGCCATCGGCGCGGTGTTTTTTGGGCAGCGCTGGGGCGCTCTGGGCGTTCTCGGTTCCTTGTTCTCACTGGCAACAGTGTTCACGACATCGATGATCTATACCCAGCTCAAGACCATCCCGCGCTGGAACATGAAGCTGACACCCACCATGTTCCTCAGCTTCAGCCTTGCGGGCGGGGCGCTTCTGTCCGGGCAACTTGCTTGGGCGATGCCGTTGTTGTTGATCGCCGGCGCGGTGCAACTGATGTACTGGCGGCAAGGGGACAAGGCCTTTGTCCAATCCGGCACTGATCTGGGCACCGCTACAGGCCTGGGCGGGCGCGGTTCGGTTCGGGCGTTTGAACCACCCCATACCGGCACCAACTATCTGCTGCGCGAATTCGTCCACGTGGTCGGGCGCAAACACGCCGAAAAGCTGCGGATCATCTCGTTCACGTTGGCCATTTTCGTACCGCTGATCCTGTTGATGCTGCCATTCCATCACATACTGGCATTGCTCGCCGTCCTATCCCATCTGACCGGCGTTGCAATTTCCCGATGGCTATTCTTTGCACAGGCCGAACACGTCGTCGGGCTGTACTACGGAAAACGATAATAAAAGGGGGCTCTCAGCCCCCTTCTTTTTTAGCCTGACAGGCCAATCCGTCTTTTCCAAGGGATTGCCAACCGGGTGAAACCACCCGGCCAGGCTGGGATCAAATCAGACCGGCATGGGCCATTGCGGCATCAATAGCGGCCTTGGTGTTGTTTTCCAGCGGTGTCAGAGGCGAGCGGACCTCGTCACTGCACAGACCCAGTTTGCTAAGCGCGTATTTTGCCCCGACCAGACCCGGCTCGAGGAAAATCGCCTCGTGCAGGGGCATCAGGCGATCCTGATATTCCAGCGCCTTGGCAAAATCGCCTGCCAACGTCGCCTGCTGGAACTCGGCGCAAAGCTTCGGTGCGACATTCGCGGTCACCGATATGCAGCCAACACCGCCATGCGCGTTAAAGCCCAGCGCGGTCGCGTCTTCGCCGGACAGTTGGCAGAACGCGGGCCCACAAGTCGCACGCTGCTGGCTGACGCGCGCCAGATCACCAGTGGCGTCCTTGACGCCCACGATGCGCGGCAGTTCAGCCAGTTCACCCATGGTTGCCGGGGTCATGTCGACGACCGACCGACCGGGGATGTTGTAGATGATGATCGGAATATCGGCGCAATCATGCAGCGCACGGAAATGTGCCACCAGACCCTTTTGGGTCGGCTTGTTGTAATACGGCGTCACCACCAGTGCCGCATCGGCACCGATCCGTTCTGCGAATCGCACAAAGCGGATTGCCTCAACCGTGTTATTCGACCCCGCCCCGGCGATAACCGGAACACGACCAGCGGCCGCTTTGACCACCTCTTCCACAACGGTTTCATGCTCTTCATGACTAAGGGTCGGGCTTTCACCGGTGGTGCCCACAGGAACCAGCCCGGTCGAGCCTTCCTGAATCTGCCATTCCACCAAGTGTTTGAGCGTCTTCAGGTCCAACTCGCCGTTTGAAAACGGTGTGACGAGGGCTGGCATTGAGCCTTTGAACATGACACGCTCCTTAGTGTGCAGTTTGTGTTTTTTGTGCCCAAGGATCGTCACAATCATGGCGATGTGAGTTGATACCGTCGGCACAAGGTTTATCCTGAATGGCTCTATCCTTGGTTGGTTGGGAAATGCAAGGCATGACACGCGTTCTAGCGCTTTTGATAGCAATGATTCTTGGGTCAATGGGGCAAGCGCAGGCCGACTCGGTCGGTGATCTGCGGGCCGGGATGAACGAAATGCGTAAGGGCGACTGGAATGCCGCCCTGCGGGTTTCGGGCAATCGGGGGTCGGTCAGCCGCGATATCATTGTCTGGCACTGGCTGCGCGAAGGCTATGGCAGCTCTGGCGATGTGCTGGTGTTTCTGGAACGCCGACCGGATTGGCCGGGTCTGGCCTGGCTGAGGCGCAAAAGCGAGCCGGTCTTTACCGGTGCTGATCCCGATCGGGTCTTGAAATTCTACGCCGACGTACCGCCGCAAACCGCCGAAGGGGCGCTGAACTATGCTGTCGCCTTGATGGCCAAGGGGCGCGAAGGTGATGCCGAGGCTGACATTGTAGCTGCATGGCGCACCATGCCGATGGGTAAGGGTCTGCAGAAGAATTACCTTGAGAATTTCAGCAAACTGCTGAAACCCCACCACGCGGCGCGGCTGGACCGGATGCTGTGGGACAACCACTTGGTCAGCGCGGGGCAGATGCTGCCCTTGGTCAGTGCCGATCAGCGCAAGCTGGCCGAAGCGCGGATTGCCCTGCAAAAACGCCTGCCCGGCGTCGATGGCAAGGTTGCAGCCGTTCCGAAATCCCTGGCCGACGCGCCGGGGTTGGCCTTTGACCGTTTTGTCTGGCGCGACCGGAAAGAGCTGGACGACAGCGCAATTGACCTGATGTTGGCACGCTCGACCGGGCCTGAGGCGCTGGGTGAACCTGACAAATGGGCCGAGGGCCGCCGCCGTCTGGCCCGGCTTGAGATGCGCAATGGCGACGTGAATCGCGCCTACCAGATCGCTGCGAACCATCACATGACGCCGGAAATGGGCTATGCCTATGCCGATCTGGAATGGCTGGCGGGGTTCTTGGCCCTGCGCAAGTTGAACGATCCGGCCACAGCCGTGCGGCATTTCCAGAACTTTTCAGGCGCGGTGCAGTCTCCGATCTCGAAAGGGCGCGGCGGATACTGGCTGGGTCGGGCCTATAGCGCGCAAGGCGATGTCGACAAAGCCTATGAAGCTTATGCGATGGGCGCGGATTGCCAGACGTCGTTCTATGGCCTGTTGGCGGCTGAACGCATTGGACGACCGTTTGACAGCGAATTGGCCAACCCTCGCCGCGCGCCGCATTGGAAACAGGCGGAGTTTGCCGACTCCAGCGTGTTGGAAGCCGGGCTGCTGCTGTTGCGTGCGGGCGAAGATAACCTGTCCGAACGCTTCCTAACCCATCTGGTAGAAGAACTGGATCAGGTGCAGGCGACGCAATTGGGCGATCTGGTGATCGAACTCAAGGAGCCGCATCTGGCGGTGATGATCGCCAAACGGGCGGCGAAAACGGGCGTTGTTCTGCCCGCCGCCTATTACCCGGTGCATCCGGTGGCCGATATGGGCCTGCCCATGGCGAAAGAGATGACCTTGGCCATCGCCCGTCGCGAAAGCGAGTTCGACCCGGTGGTGATCAGCGGCGCGGGCGCGCGCGGGCTGATGCAGGTGATGCCGGCCACGGCGCAACTGGTAGCTAAGGAGCTGGGAATTCTCAGCGGTCACAAGACAATCAAGCTGACCTCGGACTGGCAATACAACGCCAAGCTGGGCGCCAATTACCTGTCTGGGCTGGCAGAGGATTTCAACGGCAATGTGGTGATGATGGCCGCAGGCTATAATGCCGGGCCGCGCCGTCCGATATCGTGGATGGATCGATATGGCGATCCCCGCGCCGGTGAGATTGACGTGGTCGACTGGATCGAGACGATCCCGTTCAGCGAGACGCGCAACTACGTGATGCGTGTGGCCGAAAGCCTGCCGGTCTATCGCGCGCGCCTGGGCCAGCCCGCTCTGCCGATCCCCTTCTCGCAGGAATTGGTCGGCTCAACCCTGGCGTCGTTCGCGCCATAGGGTGAACAGACCCGCCGCCACGACCAAAGCTGCGCCCAGAACGACCTCTGGCCGCAGCGCCTCGCCAAAGACCGTGATGCCCAAAATCGTACCCCAGACCAGGTGGAAATAGGCAAAGGGCTGCACCGCGCTGGCCTCGGCCATCTCATAGCATTTGATCAGCAACCAGTGGCCTAACACGCCGCTGACACACAACACCGCCATCCAGACCCAGTCCGGGCGGGCCATCGGTTCCCAGAACCACATTCCCACCGAAGTCATCGCAACAGCACCTGCAATTCCAGTCCAGAAAAAGCTGGTGGCCGCACTGTCCTTACGGGCAGCGAACCGGGTCAGTAGACCATAGAGTGCAAACATCAGCGCGGATATGAGCGGAACGATGGCCCACGGGTTGAACACCCCGACCCCGGGTTGCAGGATAATCAGCACTCCGATGCAACCGACACCAATAGCGGACCAGCGTCTCCAACCTACTTTCTCACCAAGCACCGGTCCGCTTAAGGCTGCGACCAGCAATGGATAGCAGATAAACACAGCCATCGTGTCGATCAGGCCAAGAACGGTGAACGCAAACACGGCCACGCAAATTTCTGCCGCCAGCAAGACGCCACGAAACACCTGTAGCCCAAACTGGCTCGTCTGCGCTGCGGCCCGTAACCCGCCCGGCGCGCGCGCTGCCAGCGCAATGACAAACGCGGCGAAGAACCAGTAGCGGATCATCACAACCATGTAGGTGTTGTAGGTCCCGGCCAGATGGCGCGAGATACCGTCCTGCAAGGCAAACACGATGGTGGCCGCGATCATCAGGCCAATTCCGGCCCGCACGTTATTCTGCTGCGTCATGGCTTGCGCGCCCGGGTCATATGACGCTTGCGGCCATAGCCGGGGGTTCGGGCGACGGTAAAGCCCGCCTTTTCCAGCCCGCGCCGCACAAATCCGGCGGCAGTGTAGGTGGCTGCCGTGCCCTCGGCTGCCGTATGAACCGCCACCTGCTGCATCAGATCAGCCCCCCACAATTCAGGGTTCTTTGCCGGGGAAAACCCGTCCAGAAACCATGCATCTGCCCGACCAGCCCAGTCAGGCAATGTCTGACGAGCGTCGCCCTCGATCACTTCAAGGCGCAGGGTCCCCAGATCGCACCCGCCACTCTGCCACTGCGCCAGAAAACGGTCGCTCCACGGTGTCAATTCGGGGAACGATGCCATTGCGCGGGACATGTCCTCGGGCGTCATCGGAAAGGCTTCGAAACTGGTGAAGGTCAGGGGCGTGGTTTGGCCAGATTTCTCCCATTCGGACCACACAGTCAGCATGTTTAGACCCGTGCCAAAACCTAGCTCGGCGATACGAAACCCCGGCGCAAATCGCGCGGGCAGATCATTACCCGCCAGAAAGACATGCCGCGTTTCCTCCAACCCGTTCTGCAGCGAATAATAAGGATCGTCGAAACGGTCCGAGACCGGGATCTGATCCTCGGTCCATGTCAGTTCGGCGCGCTGGTCTGCCATCGGGGAATCCTGTAGCTAAGCGGCGCGACACTGAACAAGGATAAGGGGAATGGCAATGGTCGATGTAACGGTGCGTGGCGCGGGCATCTTTGGCCTGTCCATTGCCTGGACCTGCGCCCGGCGCGGCGCCAAGGTGCAGGTTGTCGATCCGTTCGGACCCGGATCAGGCTCCAGCGGTGGTTTGGTCGGCGCGTTGGCCCCGCATGTGCCCGAAAACTGGAACGCCAAGAAGGCCTTTCAATTCGACAGCCTGATCCTGGCCGAACCCTTCTGGAAACAGGTCGAAGCCACCGGCGGGGTTTCCGCCGGGTATGCGCGTCTGGGCCGATTGCAGCCCGTCACTGACGCCCGCACATTGGAGCTTGCCCATGCCCGCGCGGTTACGGCGGACAAGCTGTGGCAGGGTCACGCCGAATGGCGTGTTGTTGCGACTGATACGCTTGGGTCATGGTGCCCACCCAGCCCAACCGGTTTCGTGATCCACGATACGCTAAGTGCCCGGATGCACCCCCGCCGCGCCTGCGCTGCGCTGGTTTCTGCGCTTGCGGTGATGGGTGTCGAGGTGGTGACAGACGGGCCGAACAAGGGGCAGGTTGTCCATGCCACTGGTCTGGCCGGATTACTGGAACTTAGCCAAGCCTTCGGCAAAACAGTCGGCAATGGCGTCAAGGGACAGGCTGCGCTGTTGCGGTTCGATGCTGGGGAAGTGCCACAGCTGTTTGCGGATGCGATCCATATCGTCCCCCATGCGGATGGCACACTGGCGATCGGCTCGACCTCGGAACGCGAATATGATGACCCGGCCAGTACGGATGCCGCGCTGGATGATGTGCTGGATCGCGCCACCCGCGCGGTGCCTGTATTGCATGGGGCAGAGGTCATCGACCGCTGGGCCGGTGTGCGCCCCCGCAGCAAAAGTCGTGCACCGATGCTGGGGGAACACCCGCTACATCAGGGGCAGTTCATCGCCAATGGAGGCTTCAAGATCGGCTTTGGCATGGCACCCAAAGTGGCCGAGGCCATGGCCGATCTGGTTCTGGACGGACGCGATAACATCCCCGACGATTTCCGGCCTGAAGCCTCACTCTGACCGGGCAACAGCTTCGGCGATCATACATTGCCGCCCATCGGGGCCACTCACCCACAGGGTTTTCCCTTCCCGGCACAAGGTCGCGGTTTCAAAATGCATCAACGGCGCGGTTGCACGGAATGAGAACCGCGCCAAAGGCCCCATCAATTCTTCGGCAAACAACATCAGCAGCTGCGCCAGCAGCGGGCCATGCACGACCAGTCCGGCATAACCTTCGACATCGCGGGCATAATCCAGATCGTAATGGATACGGTGGCCATTGAAGGTCAGCCCCGAATAGCGAAACAGCAAGGTGGAATCGAACGTGACCTCGCGCCGGTCGGTTTCATCGGTGCGCGCCGTGGGTGGGGCGGGCTTGACCTGATCTGGCGAAGGGTCTTGACGGTACACCAGATCCTGCCATTCGGTCAGACAATGGGTATCCCCCTGCCAGATTTCATGCCGTAAAGTCACAAATCCCAGCGGCCCACTGCGCCCTTTTTTTGAGGTTGCACTGTCGCAGATCGACCGACGTTTGGCACTGCGGCCCGCAATCAATGGCGCATTAAAATCCAATCGCCCTCCGGCCCACATCCGGCGTGGCAGTCCCATATCGGGGATCAGCCCGCCAACCTTGGGGTGACCATCACGACCCAATTCGGACGGCGGGCGAGGCGACCAGAAATAGAGCTGATGAAAAAACAGTGGTAACGGCGTTCCGTCGGTCACCGTCCCCTCCTGCCCCAGCGCCACCTGAAATGCTGCGGCACGGGCCGGGTCAATCACATCGGTCTGAATTTCCTCTGCCATGGCCGTAGATTAGGCAGCCCGACCTGTGTGAACAAGCGTTAGAACCCCGCCTCGGCCCGCAGCTTCTCCATCAGGGTTCGCAAGCTGCTTTCATAGCGGTCGCTGGTCAGTTTTCCATGTTCATCAAACTCGTTAGAGCTGTTGGCCAGATGGATCTCGGGCCCTTGCAGGATGCGCGGCTGGAACGGCACCATATAGCCACGCAACACCATCTGCGCGCGCTCACCCCCGGCACGACCCGCCGCCGCCGACATCACGGCGACCGGCTTGTCAGCCCAGGGGCGGCCCTCGGTTCGGCTGACCCAGTCCAACGCGTTTTTCAGCACGCCTGACGGGCCTTTGTTGTATTCGGGTGTGGAAATGATCACCGCATGCGCCTGCGCGATCTGATCGGCCAGAGTTTGAACAGGCGCGGGAATGCCTTCACCATCCTCCAGATCGCCATCATAGAGCGGCAGGTTCAGGTCGGCTTCGATATGGGTGCCGGGGTCGAACAGCCGCGCCGCCTCGCGCAGAAGTTTGCGGTTGGTGGCGCTTTGACGCAGCGAACCGGACAGGCTCAGAAGGATTGGTGCGGACATTGGGGAACTCCGGTTTGGGTTTCCCAACAGCTAACCCAAAGCACGCGCGCACCAAAGCCCATGTGACGCGCAGTCAATGTGCGAAAAAGGGGCACCCGCAGGTGCCCCGTTTCGTCAGGTTTGGCCGCTGGGGACAATCTCGATATCAACCCGGCGGTTGCGAGCCTTGCCTTCGGGCGTCAGGTTCGACGCAGCGGGGCGGTTTTCCCCCAGCCCGATAGTCGTGAGACGGGCGCTGCTCACCCCATTGGCCTGCAGAATATCTGCCACGGACCGTGCACGGCGTTCGGACAGGGCCTGATTATAGGACGCCTCGCCATCGCTGTCGGTATGGCCGATGACCTGAATGTTCGAGTTCGGATACCGCGTCAGGTTCTGCCCTACCCGCACCAGATCGGCGCGCAGCGCCGGGCGCACGGTCGCGCTGTCAGTGTCAAAGCTGATATCATTCGGCACGGTGACGATCAGGCGATCTCCGGCATTGGTGACGGTGATGCCCTGATTGGCCAGCTGCTGACGCAGTTCCGCCGCCTGCTTGTCCAGTTGGTTGCCGACCAGACCACCACCTGCAGCACCGATGGCACCACCTGCCAGCGCGCCCAACAGCGGATCCGAGTCGTTTGCAATGGCGCCAACTCCGGCCCCGACCAGACCGCCAAGAATCGCACCTTGTCTGGTGTTCTGATTGGGGTCGGATGGCAGGTTCAGCGTGCCAGGGTCCGTACAGGCCGCCAAGACCAGAGCCGAGGATAGCCCGGCAGACAAAACAAATTTGGAAATCGTCATGATATCACCTTCTGCTCCGGCGCCCGTTCTTCGGGCGCGTATTGTTTGGCGCAGTATATCGCGTTGCCCGCAGGTGGGCTCAAGCAACAATCAAGTGAAATCGGCAAATACCTGCCAATTACGACGTACCTGTGGGGACATCCCAGTGATTCTGTTCCTGCCAGATCGCGCGCAACGGCTCACCCTGCCCGCAAAAGTGATCGTCAATCAACTCGCAGGCCCAGATACGGTCGGTACGGAAGTGGCGGAACCCGTTCCGCAACTCGCACCACGCGGCCAGCATGGTGCACTCGATATGATAGATCAGCGCAACGGGCCGGACGATCCGTTCGGTCCGATCTTCGTTGGCGTTGACATAGGTGATGCGGATTTTGCGCTCGTTCCGTATGGCCTCGCGATAGTTCACAACCGGTACGCAACCCTTTTCAGGATCGTCCATCGGCGCGCCCCATGGGGCAACCTGCAACCAGTCTGTCGGCACGCGCAACGCCTCGATCTTGCGGCACACACGGTCGGCGGCCTGCTGCAGCGTGCTATCCCCGGTCCGTGCCAGCATCGACAGGCCGACCCACAGGGCCTCGACCTCTTCGGCATCGAAATTCAGCGGTGGCAGGTCATAGCCGCGCCGCATCAGATAGCCGACACCAGCCTCTCCCTCGATCGGTGTACGTTGCGCCTGAAGGGCCGCAATGTCGCGATAGACGGTGCGCGCGGACACCTCCAGCTTTTCTGCCAACATCTCGGCCGTCACCGGCGTTTCGGCTGAACGCAAAATCTGGATGATTTCAAACAGGCGTGTCGAACGGCGCATGGGGGTCTCCGATTGATCTGCTGACACACTAGCACACCCCCCTGACAGGGTGGTGTCAGGAGTGATGGGCCAGACTTGGGATCAGTTGAAAGGAGAATTCCCATGCCAAGCCGCGACAATCACGTGATGATGACCCTGAAATTGGACCGCTGGGCGCAGGATCACACCCTACGTGCCTTTGAAATCGAACGCGAAATCATGGCCGCTCGCCGACCTTGCGTCCCTAAGAAACGAGCGAAGCGGTTTTCACTGGGCAATCTGAAACTGTTCTGGACCAGCACGGCTTAAGATCAGAAATCCGCCTTGGCGCGAAACTTCATTGCAACCCCGCCTTCGGGGCTTTTCAGGCGTAGCTCTTCGGAATGCAGCATCAGGCGCGGGAATTGCCGCGCCGCATCTTCGGCATAGAACGGGTCACCCAGGATCGGGTGACCCAGCGCCTGCATATGTACCCGAAGTTGGTGCGACCGGCCGGTCTTTGGAAACAGCCGCATGCGGGTTGTTTCGCCTTCATGCTTGACCACGCGCCAGTCGGTGACGGCCGCTTTGCCGGTCTCATGACACACCATCTGAAGCGGGCGGTTGGGCCAGTCCACGATCAGCGGCAGATCGACGGTTCCAGTCTTGTCCTCGACCCGCCCCCAGACGCGCGCCACATAGGTCTTGCGGGTCTGACGATTTTCGAACTGCATGCTCAGATGCCGCTGAGCGTGGGGTGTCTGAGCGAAGACCATGACGCCGGAAGTGTCCCGATCCAGCCGATGTACCAACAGCGCTTGCGGAAACGTCGCCTGAACCCGCGTCAGCAAGCAATCGGCCAGATGCTCGCCCCGCCCCGGCACGGACAATAAGCCCGAGGGCTTGTTCACCACAATTAGCTGCGCATCCTCGTGCAACACGTCCAAGGGGGTCATCGGGGGATCATAGGTCTCGCTCATGCGCGCCTGCCTATCGTAGCGCGCGACCTCCCGCAACGTCGCGCTTGCCTGAACGGAACGGTTCAGCAACTCTCGCTCCAATACGGAAGGAGAGACCATGCATCCCACGATCAAACACATGCAAGAAGTGGTGGCCAAGGGCGATGAAAGCCTGATCCACGAGTTGTTGGCCGAGGATGTGCGGTTTTCACCGCCCACCTATTACAGCACTTGGACAGGGCGCGCACCGGTGGCGGCGGTACTAGGGCACGTGGGGCAAGTGTTCTCGGACTTCCGCTATCGCCGTGTGATGGGTGCGGGCAAGGACTGGGCGTTGGAGTTTCAGTGCAAGGTCGGTGACCTGGATGCGGTGGGTGTCGATCTGATCACCCTGAACGATGATGGTCTGATCCAGGAATTCGAGGTCGTCATGCGCCCCCACAAAACCATCGGTGCCCTGCGCGAGGCGATGATGGCGCGGATTATGACCGATGCGCGGTTCCTAGAATTCAAGGACGCGCTCAACTGACCATGCCTTTTGCCCCGGATCAGCTGTTGCGCGTGCCCTTACTGCCGGTTCTGGCGATGCAGGGCCTGTCGGTGCGCCGCAACGCCCAATTGCTGCCGGAACCAATTGGCCCGCGCGAAGGGCGCGAAGGGCGTGGACCCCGGTTGCGGTTGCTTATCACGGGCGACAGCTCGGCCGCCGGGGTCGGTGCGGGGACACAGGCGCAAGCGCTGTCCGGGCATCTCGTGTCCCGACTGGCCAGTCACTACACGGTCGAATGGCGGCTTGAGGCCACCACTGGACACACAACTCAGGATACGATTGACCGATTGCGCGGCCTGAGCGGCCAGTTCGACATGGCAGTGACAGCGCTCGGTGTAAATGACGTGACGCGCGGCGTGACGTACAAGCGCTTCGTGGACCGCCAGACCCAATTGTTGAAGCATTTGACCGGCCCTCTGGGCGTAAAACGATTGGCCGTCACAGCGGTACCGCAGATGAACCGGTTCCCGGCCCTGCCGCAGCCGCTGGCCTGGGTCTTAGGCCATCAGGCAAGACGGTTGGATCAGGGCCTACGGCATGTTGCGGCCAGCTTCGCGCAGGCGCGGTATCTGGCGATGGATCTGGCCGACGATCCGGCACTGGTCGCGCTGGACGGATATCACCCAAGTCCAAAAACCTATGCGATCTGGGCCGAAGAGGCGGCCCGTCTTCTACGTCAAGCCTGAGCCCGCATCTGCCGGATCATCGGAATCGAATACACCACCAGAGCCGTCCAGATCAGAGGAAATGCAATCAGGCGTCCTCGGTCAATCTGTTCACCAAACGCGGTAATGGCGGTGATGAAAATCATGGTCGGAGCGATGTATTGCAGAATACCCATGGTCGACAACCGTACCAGCTTGGCCCCATTGGCATAAACCAGCAGGGGCACCGCCGTCACCACCCCTGCCGCAGCCAGCAGCAAGGTGTCCGATGCACCCACCCCAAAATTGCCAGTACCTTTCACACCCAACCACGTGACGTACATCAACGCCGGGATCAGCAGGATCAGGACCTCAAGCAAAAAGCCTTGGTTGGGGCCAATGGGCAGTGACCGCTTGAAAAAGGCATAAAATCCCCACGTTACCATCAACCCCAGTGCTGGCCACGGCAGGCTACCAGCCTCGATGATCAAAGCCAGCACTCCAAGGGCCGCAATCGCCACTGCCATCAGCTGCGTTTTCGTCAACGGCTCGCGCAGCAGAACCGCGCCCAGCGCAATGCTGAACAACGGGTTGATGTAATATCCCAGCGCTGCATCCAAAGCCCGGTCATTGGCAATCGACCAGACATAGATTGCCCAATTCACCGAGATCAGCGCTGCCGTCAGGCAAGCCATCCCTAACATCTTTGGGTTTACCAGCGCCGCCTTCAGATCCCGCGTACGCCCCAGCGCCACAAGCAACAACCCGGCCACAGGCACCGACCAGATGACGCGATGCGCAACAATCTCAACCGGGCCAACGTGCGACAGTGCCTTCATATACAGGGGCAAAAATCCCCACAGGACATAGGCCGTCACAGCCAGCGCAAGCCCTTTGGGCGTGTCTGCATTGTTCGATGGTAGGGGGGCGTCTGCCACGGCGGGTCTCCGACTGATACCGTATTTCTCTACGGCAAATCAGACTAGCTTGGAAACCGCGAAAACTGTGAAGAGGGTCATCAGGAAATCTGATACGTCGTGCCAATACAGGCAGGCACCAAAATCGAGCGGGGCGCCACAGCGCCCCGACAATTTGATTACACCTTAACGCGCTCGGATTTCGGGTCATACATCGGCTTCAGCGAAGCCTCTGCCTTGACCTTCACACCGCACACGTCGATCTCGTAGGTCGAGGCCAGCACATCTGCTGCCTTCTCACCCTCACACGGGACATAGCCCAGACCGATGGCACCACCCAACGTGTGGCCATAGTTGCCTGAACTCAGATAGCCCACATATTCGCCATCCCGGATAATCGGTTCGTTGTGGAACAGCAGCGGTTCGGCGTCAGTCAGTTTGAACTGCACCAGGCGATTTTTGGGCCCGTTTTCCTTGCGCGCAATCACCGCCTCGCGGCCGATAAAGTCACTGCCCTTGTCGACCTTCACGGCAAAGCCCAGGCCCGCATCGACCACGTGATCCTCACAGGTGATGTCATGGCCGAAATGGCGGAAGCCCTTCTCGATCCGGCAACTGTCCATCATATGCATGCCACACAGTTTCAGACCCATGTCCTGCCCGGCCTCATGCAGGGTTTCAAACACGTGCCCTGCCATGTCGGATGAAACATAGATTTCCCAACCAAGCTCACCCACATAGGTCACGCGATGCGCGCGGGCGAGGCCCATGCCAATCTCAATCTCCTGCGCGGTGCCAAACGGGTTGGTCGCGTTCGAGAAATCGCTTGGCGAGACCTTTTCAAGCAGCGCGCGCGCATTCGGGCCCATAACGGCCAGAACGCCCTCGCCCGCGGTGACATCGGTGATGACCACGTTGAAGTTACCTGCGTGACGCATCATCCAGGTCTGGTCCGCCAGACGGGTCGCCGCCGGAGTGACCACCAGATAGGAAGTTTCCGTCAGGCGGGTGACGGTCACGTCCGCCTCAATCCCGCCGGTACGGTTCAAAAACTGAGTATAGACGATCTTGCCATTCGGCACCGAATAGTCGCCGCCGCCGACATAGTTCATGAACTTCTCAGCATCCGGTCCTTCGACGCGGATTTTACCGAACGAGGACATATCGTACATGCCCACATTCTCACGCACGGCGTGGTGTTCGGTGGCCGAGTTCTCGAACCAGTTCTGGCGCTTCCAGCTGTAGTGGTATTCACGCTCTTGCCCTTCATTGGCAAACCAGTTGGCGCGCTCCCAACCAGCCAATTCGCCCATCACGGCGCCCTGTTCCAGCAGATGATGGTGGAACGGGGTCCGCCGCACACCCCGCGCGGAGGCTTTTTGGCGATAGGGATAGTGGTCGGCATAAAGCAGGCCCAGCGTTTCCTTAGAGCGTTCAAACAGATACTGCTTATTGCCCTGGAAAGGTTGCATCCGGCTGATGTCCACATCGCCCAGATCAAACGGCTTCTCGCCCGTATCCATCCATTCAGCCAGCGCCATACCCGCGCCACCGGCGGACTGGATACCGATCGAGTTGAACCCCGCGGCAACCCAGACATTGTCCATCTCGGGCGCGAGGCCCAGATGGTATGCATCATCGGGTGTGAAAGACTCCGGTCCGTTAAAGAAGGTATGGATACCGGCCTCGGCCAACATCGGCATCCGTTCACAGGCAGCTTCGAGGATCGGTTCGAAGTGATCAAAATCTTCAGGCAGCTGGTCAAACTCGAACGTGTCAGGGATGCCGTTCATCGCCCAAGGCTTGGCGTTGGGCTCAAAGGCCCCTAGCAGGATTTTTCCTGCGTCTTCCTTGTAATAGGCGCATTCATCCGGCACCCGCAGCACCGGCAACTGGGTCAACCCGTCAATACTCTCGGTGACGATATAGAAGTGTTCGCACGCGTGCAGCGGGACATTGACGCCCGCCATGCGACCGACCTCATGCCCCCACATTCCCGCACAGTTCACCACCATGTCACATTCGATATGACCCGAGGCACTGCCGTCATCCGCAACCCAATCGACACCGGTCACCTTGCGGCCCTGTTTGACGATATCGGCAACCTTCACCCGCTCTTTGACAACCGCACCGCGTTGGCGTGCGCCCTTGGCCAAAGCCAGCGCAATGTTCGCCGGATCGCCCTGCCCGTCCAGCGGCAGGTAAACCGCGCCCGTCACACCTTCGAGGTTGATATGCGGATAAAGTTCCTGAACGCGTTCGTTGGAAATCTCTTCGACTTCCACCCCAAAAGCGCGAGCCATGGCGGCCTGGCGATAGATTTCTTCCTTGCGCTCTTCGGTCAACGCCACAGTGATCGACCCGCAGCGTTTGAAACCGGTGGCCACACCGGTCTCTTCCTCAAGCGAGCCGTAAAGCTCCTGACTGTATTTCGCCAACTTGGTCATGTTCGCCGTGGCGCGCAGCTGCGCGATCAGACCGGCGGCATGCCATGTGGTGCCGCTGGTCAGTTGCTTGCGCTCCAGCAGCACAACGTCATTCCAGCCCTTCTTGGTCAAATGATATGCGACAGAGCATCCGATGACGCCGCCGCCGATGATGACCACTTTGGCCTTGCTGGGAAGATCAACCATCCTGAGAATCTCCGATGTGTCAGGTTTGCGCCAAAATGCCACGGAAGATCGACAATAAATGCGCCAAAACCGTCACTGTATTGGCGATTTTCACCGTTGTATCGCGGCCCGTTTTTCCCGCCTTACAACAAAGGGCGTAACCCCAAAGAAGCTTTTGTAGACCGAGGAAAAACCGTTGGGAAATCCGCAGGCAAGCCCGATTTCACGAACGCTCATTGTGGTGTTCAGCAGCAGGTTATTGGCCTTGGCCAGTCGCATTTCACGATAGAATCCATTGGGCGTGGTACCGAAAAAGGTTTTGAACTTCCGCTCTAGCGACCGGTTCGACAGGTGCAGCGACTCGACGATCTGATGGATTGGCATCGGGTCTTCAATGTTGGCCTGCATCAGCTTGATGCACTGATCCAGTCTGGCGTCGCCCGTCGCGGTCAGTTTCGCCCCGGAAAACGGCTGCATTGATGAAAAATCGCGGATGTTTTCATGCAGCATGATATCGGCCACCGTCATCTTGGCAGGTCCCGAGATATGGCGACCGATCACCGCCAGCGCCACATCTGTTGTCGCCTCCATCCCGGCACAGGTCACCACCGCGCCCTGTTCGGTGGCAATGGACAGCTTGGCCTCGAACCGGGCGCCGCGCTCACGCAGGAACGAGGCGTTCTCCCAATGGGTCGCCATGTCGCCCGTGCCGTGTTCGTTGATATAGCGGCTGGCGGCCTCGGCCAGAAGGAACACCTTGGCCCCGCGGAACGTATAACTCGACACGACGCGCCCCAGTGAAAGGTCAGGGTGATCCGGGTCAGAATTGCCGATCACGAACAGGTAATCCGCCTTGGGCTGCGCCGGAACGGGATCGGTCTGAACCATCGCTTCACTGCTGCTGGATATCGGGCCCCCTTTCAGTGACCGGTAGGCATAGGAGAACGGAGGCGTTGGGCACACGCGGTTGGCCAGTCGCAGAACTTCAACCAGCGAGGCCAGTTCCAACAACACATAGCCGGGTGCCACCAGGATATCGAAGTGCTGCTGTGTCTGCGGTAAGTTGTCCGAACGTGTCCGCATCGCCTTTTCCTCAGACAATCCGGTGGCCGGCTGCGCGCAGCCGGCCGGCCAGCGTTTCGATGTGATCCGGGCCAACTTCGCAACAGCCACCCACAATCGTCGCCCCCTGCGCCACCCAGGCCATGGCGTGATCGGCATAGGCATCAGGTCCAAGATCCTGACGTTGTTCCAATGCATCGACTGTGGGTGCGTCTTTCAGAAATCCTTCTGATATTCCGGTGAACCCATTGGCATAGGCCCCGAACGGGCGGCCAATCTGCGCAATGATCGGCAGCGCCGCGGGAATCGCCTCGGGACGCGAACAGTTGATCAAGATGGCGTCGGGCGCAAAGCGTGCCACAACCGGTTCGATATCCCTCAACAGCTCGCCCGAGCGTAGGCGGGTTCCGTCCTCATCCATCACCGACAGCCCCAGCCAGACAGGTTTGCCGCAGCCCTCTGTCCCGCGCAAAGCGCCTTGGGCTTCCCGCACCGAACACACCGTTTCAATCAGGAAAAGATCGACGCGCGTGGTCATCAGCGACACTAGCTCCCGAAACTTATTCGCTGCATCTGTCGGGTCAGGGTTCAGGTCGGGTCGGTACGAAGCCAATAGCGGCCCTAGCGATCCGGCAATCCGCCCTCTGGTTCCTGCACATGCTCGTTCTGCCTGGGTCAGGGCAGTGTCGATCAGGTTTGCGACCTGATCCTCCATCCCCACCCGCACCAGACGCGAGCGGTGGACGGCATAGGTGTTTGTGGTGGCGACAGTCGCACCACGACGAAAGTAGTCGTCATGTACGTCACCCACCAGTTCGGGATAGTCGATCATCACCCGCGTCGACCACAGTGGCGTGGCCCGGTCCCCGCTGCGCTTGACCAGTTCCTGTCCGATTGAGCCATCCAGAAGAGTGATATCCGCCATATCTCATCCTATTCAGGGAATCAGCACAAGTTTGCCCGCAAACGCCTTGGATTGAAAATCAGCCTGCGCGGTTGCGATGTCCTTTAGCGGATAAGTCTTTGCGATCAAGGGCATGATGCGCCCGCCATTGATCATCTCAACCAGCCGTCCGAACACCTCGAACGCCTGATGCGTACAGCCGTGAATGGTGATGTCGCGCAAATAGATATCTCGCAGGTCGGCCTTTACGATCGGGCCGGCGATGGCACCTGAAACCGCGTAGTGGCCACCCGGTTTCAACGCCAGGATCAGGCCGGGCCATGCCGGGCCGCCCACAACGTCGATCACCACGTCGAACATATCGGCTGGCAGTGCCGCATCACGGTCGAACGTATCTGCGGCGCCTTGCAATTTGACCACTTCGGCCTTGGACGGGCTGGTCACGCCCCAGACGGTTGCCCCCCGCAACACCGCCAGCTGTACGGCCGCCAGACCGACGCCACCTGACGCGCCGGTGATCAGCACTTTTTGCCCCGAGGTCACACCTGCGCGGGCCAGCAGGTTCTCGGCCGTGCCAAAAGCGCAGGGGATGGCGGCGATTTCCACGTCAGACAGGGGCGAGGCGCTGACGTCATACAGATCATCCGCCTCAACCAGACAGTATTGCGCAAATGCGCCGTCCAACTCCGAGCCCAGCGCAACGAAACCGGTCGGGTGACCGGGTCTGGGGCGTGGCAGGTTTATCGGGCAGGTCACGCGTTGGCCCGGTTGGAACGCCACCCCTGAACCCACTTGTTCAACGACACCACACAGATCACCACCCTGAATGCGTGGAAACTGCAGCGCACCGCCCCAACCTCCGGCATCGACGTCCTGATCAACAGAATCCGTCGCGCCTGTCACATCCGAGGAATACCAGCCGACCCGCGTATTGATATCCGTGTTGTTCACTCCTGCGGCCAACACCCGAACCAGCGCCTGCCCCGGACCCGGTTGCGGTACCGGAAGGTCGTCGCGCCATTCCAACGCCTCGGGTCCGCCGTGTTGGGTCAGATAAACGCCGGACATGACTGTGGGTGTCGTCATCAGATACTGCCTTTATGCCTGATCGTCTGGATGCGACGGAACGGGACCCATCGGGATGATGTCATAGCGGGCGTTTAGTGCTGCCATCTTAGCCTCATCAGCGAAATCGGCGTTGGTCATAGTCGAAAGTTCTGCAAGGAAACCGTCAAACCCCGAAGGCTGAAAAATCATCAGCATCCGCGCCGGTGCCCCATCGGCCACGCGACAAGCATGCGGAACCCCTGGCGGGACATGCATCGTGGTACCCGGACCGCATCGATGCCAGTCACCGTCGACATAGAAATCCACTGCACCTTCCAAGAAATAGAAGGACTCGGCATGGGTATCGTGGCGATGAAGGCCAAGCGCGAAGCTGGCCTTCAGATTGTCTTCCATGAGCGTATAGGCGCCATTCGTATCCCGGGCCGAAACCTTTACGAACGTATGGTCGTTTTCCCAGTCATAGTTGGGACCCTCACCGGGCCCCAATTTGGAATATCGCTTGCTCATGGCTCCTCCGACAGGGGTTAGGCGCGCAGCCGCTCGTTCTGAGGATCCCACAGCGGTTGATCCTCTTCTACCACGGCGCGGCATTTCCGGCCGTAAATTTCGACCTCAAGTTCGGTGCCGGGGTTGGCAAGCTCGGCCTTGATCATGCCCAGCGCAATGGATTTGCCAACACGGTAGCCCCATGCGCCCGAGGTGGTTTCGCCAACGATCTCACCATTCTGCCAAATGCAAGACATGTAGGGTGCGTCGCAATCGCCTGCGTCCACAGTCAGGGTGACAAAGGATTTCTTCACGCCCTGCTGTTTTTCGTTCTGGATCGCGGCCTTGCCGGGGAAGTCCTGCGGCTTGTCCAGCTTGACGAACCGCCCCAGTCCACCTTCCAGCAGCGAATAGTCGGTCGACAGGTCGCCTTTCCAGGCGCGATATCCCTTTTCGATCCGCAGCGAATTCAAGGCATACATACCAAACGGCTTGGCCCCGGCATCAATGATCGCGTCATAGATCGCAGGCATATGCTCGTTCAGTGCATGCACTTCCCAGCCCAGCTCGCCGGCAAAGGACACGCGGATCAAATAGGCAGGTTGCCCGGCGACGGTGGCCGCTTGGTGGGTCAGCCAACCTGTGGTCAGATCGGCATCCGTCAAACCCGACAGGATATCCCGCGATTTCGGTCCGGTGACGATCAGTGTATCGCGTGTGGTGGTGACATCCTCGACCGAAACACCAGCAGGCATCGCATTCACCAGAATATCGCGGTCATGCCATTGCGCCGTTGCGGCCGTTATCATGACGAACTCATCCTCGCCCAAACGCAGGCAGGACATCTCAGTCAGGATCCGGCCCCGATCGTCCGAGATATAAACCAAATTGATGCGGCCGACCTTGGGCAGACCACCCGCGACCAGCCCGCGCAACGCCTCGGCCGCGCCCTCGCCTTTGACCATAAAGCGCGAAAAGCCCGGCAGATCCAACACACCGCAATGGTCGCGTACAGCCTCGCATTCTTCTTTGACGCGCTGCTCCCACGGGCCCGAGCGGCCCCAGGTATGGGTGGCTTCAAGCGAGGTGTCATCGCCGGGTTGTGCGAACCAGTTGGCCCGTTCCCAACCGTTATATACTCCCATGACGCCGCCCAGTTCCTTCACCTTGGCGTGGACCGGCGACAGTTTCTTGTCGCGTGCGGCCGGCCATTCGTGTTGGGGATAGTGCATGGCGTATTCGTTGCCATAGACCTCAAGCCCTTTCTGGTTGCAGTAATCCTGATCGGTGTAATCGGTATAGCGGCGCGGATCGACGGCCCACATATCCCATTCGGTGTGACCATCGACAATCCATTCGGCCAGCACTTTGCCTGCACCACCGCCTTGCGCGATGCCGAAGGTAAAGGTGTGCGCCTCGAACGCGTTTTTGACGCCCGGCATTGGCCCAATCAGTGGCAGACCGTCCGGCGCGTAAGGAATCGGGCCGTTGATCACGCGACCAACGCCCGAGGTTGCCATCAGCGGCACCCGCTCCATCGCGTCGGTGACGATGTCCTCAATCCGATCCAGATCGTCATTCCAAAGCTGGAACGAGAAATCCTCGGGCATCGGGTCGTCTTCGCTCATCCAGTGGCCCTTGCAGTTGGGCTCATACGGGCCAAGGTTGAAGCCGTGCTTCTCTTGCCGCAGGTAGTACGAGATATCTACGTCGCGCAGCAGCGGCAGCTTCTTGCCGCCGTTTTCCTTGGACCATTCTTCAACCTCGGGGATTTCGTCGGTCAGCAGGTACTGGTGACTCATGACCATCGCGGGCACAGTGCGGCCACCGTAAGGCTTGAACCACTCACCCACGCGCTGCGCGTAATATCCAGCAGCGTTGACCACATAATCACAGGCGATATCGCCCTTGTCAGTGTGTACGGTCCAGGTTCCATCGTCGTGCTGGGTCACGCCGGTTGCCGGGCAGAACCGGATGATCTTTTGTCCCATGTCGCGGGCACCCTTGGCCAACGCCTGTGTCAACTGCGCCGGGTCAATGTCACCATCGGTCGGATCATACAGCACGCCCTCAAGATCATGCGTTTCAAGGAAGGGATAGCGTTCCTTGGCCTCTTCTGGGGTCCACATCTCCATCGGGATGCCTTGGTACAGGCCCATCGACATGGCACGCTCAAACTCCTGCATCCGCTCTTTGCTGTGCGCCAAACGGATCGAGCCGGACTGATGATAGTTCATCGGATAGTCGACTTCTTCACCCAGCCGCGCATACAGCTCGGTCGAGTACCGCTGCATGTTCATGATCGCCCACGAGGTCGAGAAGGTCGGCACGTTACCCGCCGCATGCCAGGTCGAGCCTGCGGTCAGCTCGTTCTTTTCCAGCAGAACGCAGTCGGTCCAGCCTTTCTTGGCCAGATGGTACAGCGAGGAGGCTCCCACCACACCGCCACCGATAACAACCACGCGGGCTTTTGTCGGAAAATCGCTCATTGGTCTTGATCCTTGTTACTGTGCCCGTTGGGGCAGATCGTCTGTGATGTCATAGTAATCGCCCTTGTCAGCGACAAAGATATGCCGGGCGAGGTGCAGTCCTGTGGGCTCATCCAGTGCGCCCATGGAAATCGAAATCGTGTCTTCGTCATTGTGCTGCCAAAACAGGAACGAACCGCAGGCGTTGCAAAAGCCACGCCGAGCAATGTCCGAGGCACGGAACCAGTTCAGCGTATCGCTGGCAGCGAAGCTGAGGTTGTCCTGATGGGTCGAGGTCGAAGACCAATAATGCCCTGATTGCTTGCGGCACTGACCGCAATGGCAGGCCGAGGGCGGCGACAATTCTCCGTCAATCGTGAACGCGACCGCGCCGCACAGGCAGGAACCGGCTTGCATGTCATTACCCCCTTGTTGCGGGCGTGGAGCTGGCCCCCAGCAACACGCCATAGATGATGAAACAGGTCGCCATGACCCGGCGCACCCAGATGTTGAACACCGCCCCCAGTGCCGCCTTGCCCATCAGCGCGCCCAGCAAGGTGAACCCGGTATAGCTGAGCGTGGTGATGACCAGCGCGGTGGGCATGATCACCCCCATCTGCTGCCAGATCGGCACCTCGGGCTGCACAAATTGCGAAAAGGCCGCCAGATATCCCGCCACGCTTTTGGGGTTGATCGTCGCCACGGCCAGCGCGTGCAGATAGACATGACGTGCAGGCCGTTCCGAAGCTGGCGCAGGTTTCGTAGCATTCATCCAGCCACGAATACCCACCCAGATCAGGAAACCCGCGCCCACCAGCTTTGCGATGAAGAACCCGGTTGGAGAGGCCGCGATCAGCGCGGTCACACCCAGCGCTGACAGGATCAGAAACGCGCTGGCCTGCGTCAGGATTGCCAGAACGCCAAGCATCGCCTTTGGAAACGGCAGGCTCATCCCATTCGAAATACAATTGACCGCATTCGGCCCCGGGGTAGTTACGAAGACTACCCAAAACAGCGCGAATATGGTCCAGGCCTCGAAACTCATCAGTACACCGGCGGGGCGATGACCCAGATGGCCACGGCGGGCTCATCATAGGGGTTGGCCCATTGATAGGATTCATGCCTGATGCGGAAACTGTCACCCGGCCCCACCGTGAACTGGTTGGAGCCTATGGTCAGATCCAATCGGCCAGAGATCATGTAACCAACCTCTTGCGTCGGCCGATTGGCTGGTTTCTGCATGCTGGAGCGGGGCTCGAATGTGGAATGTACCATCTCGAAGTCATCAGTCAGATCGGGCGAAAGCAATTCTTCGATCAACCCTTCCTCACCCGAGCCCATCGGACGGCGCGATCCGGCGCGCACCACGTAACCCTGTTCGGCCACCGGCACCGAGGAATGCGCAAACAGCATCGACATCGGCACACCCAGACACTCAGCAATCTGGCGCAGGTCCGAGATCGAGGGATCGGACATGTCGCGCTCAACCTGGCTGAGCCATCCGACCGACCGGTTCAGCCGCGCTGCAATCTCGGTCAAGGTCAACCCGCGCGCCTTGCGCAGGGCGCGGATATCCGCACCAAGTGTCGCGCTGTGGGGGGCTTGGGTATTCACCAGGGGCGTTCCGATTCTTGTGAAAATTTCCTCTCCTTTTTCACGATGGCTGAGAATCATGAAATTTCCAAGAGTTTTTTCATTTCACTTGATCAGTTTGCTTGGTATGCCTTTCGCATGTGGATTGCAGTGATCTATTTATGGGGGATCAACACCCTGACACTATTGGCCTTTGGCTGGGACAAGGCCCGCGCACGACGGCGCAAAAACCGGGTGCCGGAACGCCGCCTATTATGGCTGGCCGCGCTTGGTGGCAGCCCCGGCGCAGTGGTCGGGCGATGGATTTTCAGGCACAAAACCCGCAAACGCGGGTTTTCAGTCTGGCTGTTCGCTATAACTGGAGTTCAAATGACTCTAATATTCTTGGTGATGACCGAAGCCTCGGAAAAACTACTGTAAAAATATTATATTCACCTAAAACAATATCTAACCATATCGCCAACTGTCTGTTACAAATAGGTATCTCTGTGCGCAGAGATTTCTATTTTTTATGCAAAGGGTTGGATGAATATGGAAAACGGGATCGGTTTCTTCGATATAGTCTGGTCAATCTTCTGGTTGTTTCTGATGGTTGCCTGGTTCTGGGTGATGATTTCGGTCGTTGCCGATGTCTTCCGCTCAAAGGACCTGAGCGGCGGAGGCAAAGCGTTGTGGATCGCCTTTGTGATCCTGATCCCCTGGTTGGGCGTGCTGTGCTATCTCATCGTGCGCGGGGATAAGATGCACCAGCACAATGTCGAGACCATGAATCAGATAGAAGAGGCGCAGAAGGATTACATCCGCTCGGTCGCGAGCGTATCCGCCGCGGATGAATTGGAACGGCTAGCCAAGCTCAAGGAGAGCGGCCATCTGACGGAAGAGGAATTCGCCGCGCAAAAGGCCAAGATCCTGGCAAGCTGATAAATCGCGACCCTTTTTGAACATCAATCAGCCGGGACATGTCCCGGCTGAATTCATCTTGCAAAAACGTCGGTCAGAATGGCGCCAAGCGCTGTGGCGTCCTGATCGGTAAATGCGTCCGGCTGATTGCTGTCGATGTCGAACACCGCTATCACCTTTCCCGATGCGTCCCGCACTGGCAGCACCAATTCTGACCGGGTGGACGTCGCACAGGCGATGTGACCCGGAAAGGCTTCGACATCCGGCACAAGCTGCACTTCGCCAGTCCGCGCGGCAGCACCACAGACGCCCCGGTCGAACGGGATGACCAAACAGCCGTGCCCACCCTGATAGGGACCGATCTTTAACAAACCGGGCTGGGTCACGCGGTAAAAGCCAGTCCAGTCGAACCGGTCATCGGCGTGATGCACCTCGCAGGTAATTGTCGCCATTAGGGCAACCTGATCCGTTTCACCTTCGGTCAGGGCGGCGATGGTTTTAGCAAGCGTGTCGTAATCGGCGGTCATGATTGAGCTCTTTGGAAAAGGTTTATCCCGCAGTATGTGGAATAAACCCAAGCGTCAAACGCGTTCGATGGCGATGGCCGTGCCTTCGCCGCCACCGATGCAGATGGCAGCCACGCCGCGTTTGAGGTTCCGCTTTTCCAGTGCGTTGAGCAGAGTGACCATGATCCGAGCGCCCGAGGCGCCGATTGGATGCCCCAAAGCGCAGGCCCCGCCATTTACGTTCACCTTGTCGCGCGACAGGCCCATTTCGTGCATAAAGGCCATGGGTACAACGGCAAAGGCCTCGTTCACCTCCCACAGGTCGACGTCATCTTTGGACCAGCCGATATTCGACAGTAGCTTCTGTGCGGCCGGAACCGGCGCGGTCGTGAACAAACCCGGGGCCTGCGCGTGGCTGGCATGACCAATGATCCGGGCACGCACAGTCAGGCCCTGCGCTTCGGTCGCCTCAGCCGAAGCCAGTAGCAACGCGGCTGCCCCGTCAGAAATCGATGACGAATTGGCTGCCGTGACCGTCCCATCCTTACGAAAGGCAGGTTTCAGCGTCGGGATTTTATCTGGCCGGGCGGATTGCGGCTGTTCATCTTGGGCAAAAGTGACCTCGCCCTTGCGGGTCTTGGAGGTAACAGGTGTGATCTCACCCTCGAAGGCACCACTTTCCTGTGCAGACAGGGCGTTGGAAAGCGACTGCAGCGCGTATTCGTCCTGCGATTCTCGCGTGAATTGATAGGCTTCGGCGCAATCCTCGGCGAAAGTGCCCATCAGGCGGCCTTTGTCATAGGCGTCCTCGAGGCCGTCCAAAAACATGTGATCAACCACCTGACCATGCCCGATGCGCGCACCGCCGCGCATTTTCGGCAACAGGTAAGGGGCGTTGGTCATACTCTCCATGCCACCTGCGATCATCGTATCAGCGTGACCCAGAGCAATCTGGTCAAAGGCGATCATGGCAGCCTTCATTCCCGACCCGCACATCTTGTTCAGGGTTGTTGCGGGCACCTCTTCACCCAATCCCGCCGCAAATCCGGCCTGTCGTGCCGGGGCCTGGCCCTGGCCGGCGGGCAGAACACAGCCCATCAGCACTTCGTCGACCGTATCAGCGCCCGCGCCGCGCAGCGCAGCACGAATGGCGCTCCCGCCCAATTCAGCAGCGGCAATACCGTCGAACATACCCTGAAACCCGCCCATGGGCGTCCGCGCCGCCCCCGCGATAACAACCTGTTTCATCGCGATGATCCTCCTCTTTCAGCTTTGATGGATACCGAATAGTAAGAATTGTCGTCTAGCGTATTTCTACTAGCGAGTTTCATATTAGAGGACCGTCGCGCATGGCCTTGACCAGCACAACGACCGACGCAACCCAAATTATCAAAGTGCATTCCGACCGGATTGATGCGGCCATGGCCATCCAGTTCAAGGAAGATATGCGCAATCAGGCCGAAGGCGGGGCCACACGCGTGGTGCTGGACCTGACCAGTGTCGAGTTCATTGATTCAAGTGGCTTGGGTGCCATCGTCGCCTCGATGAAACAGCTTGGAAATGAGCGCAGGCTGGACCTGGCTGGGCTGCACCCTTTTGTTGCAAAGGTATTCCGCCTGACCCGTATGGACACGGTGTTCAAACTGTATCCAACCCTGGATGATGCCCTGTCGACCGCCGCGGATTGACCTAATTGACTATCTGAATAGGCGCGATGCCCATGTACAACGGCAAGTGTTTAGATCTGAGCTTCGCAGCAACTGAGACCGAGGCCAGTGCCGGGATCGCGCAACTCAGCCGGGGGTTGGCGGCGCATGGGCTTCCGGCGCACAAGGCGGGTGATGTGAAAATCGCGCTGGCCGAAGCAATCAATAATGTGGTCGAACATGCCTATGCCGACATAACTCCGGCCAAGGTGAAGGTTCGGTGCCGCCTGCATCAGAACTGGCTTGAGATTTTGATCTCGGACACTGGCAACCCGTTACCCGGATTTCGGGTACCTGACGGCATCCCGGCATCACTGGGATCGACGGTCGAAGACCTGCCCGAAGGTGGGTTCGGTTGGTTTCTAATCCACGAACTGACCAGCGATATCCGCTACGAACGAAGCAATGGTTGTAACCGGTTGTCGCTGCGCTTTGACTTTCCAGAGCCCACCTGACGGCAAGAAAACGTCACAATAAGGCCCAGATCGAACCATTGTAACGCCGCAAACAAAGGGCAAAAGAGTAATTGTAGCTCAGATAGCTTCCCTCGGCGCCACGTGTCACAGCCCCCACCCAGTGAACGGCGCCGAGGAACTTCCCTTTGATTTGACTGGACAACCCCTGACTGCGCGATACCTTCGGCGCGTTCAATCGGGGAATAATGTCATGCGGGATTTTCACTCACCGGGTCGATCCGAAGTTCTGGCGACCGAAGGGATGTGCGCCACGTCGCATCCCTTGGCCGCAAAGGTCGCTGTGGACATTCTTACTCAGGGTGGCAACGCAATGGATGCCGCCATCGCCGGGGCGGTGCTGCTGGGTATTTGTGAACCTCAGATGACCGGGCTGGGCGGCGATTGTTTCGTGCTGTACAACCGGGCGGGTGAGGATCAGATACGCGCCCTGAATGGTTCGGGCCGCGCGCCTGCAGCAGCTAGCGCAGAAAAACTGCGGTCGCAGGGGCTGACAAAAGTGCCTTTGAACACAGCAGACGCTGTAACCGTTCCCGGCGCCGTCGATGCGTTCTGTCATCTGGCGCAAACCGAGGGCAAACTGGGGCTTGAGGCCATTTTGCAACCCGCCATTCACTATGCCGAAGCTGGGGTGCCGGTTGCCCCAAGGGTGGCGTTTGATTGGGAAACAGGGGCAGCCACTCTACAGGGGGCCGCGCGGACGCAATACCTGATCAATGACAGTGCTCCTAAAACTGGGCAGGTGTTTCGCTCTCGAGGGCAAGCCGAAGTCTTGCGCCAGATTGCTCGTACCGGGCGGGATGCGTTTTACTCCGGTGACATCGCCGAGGACATGGTCGCTGCACTCACCCAACTCGGCGGCGTTCACACGATTGAGGATTTTCTGGCCACCGCATGCACTGAAACACAGCCTGTCAGAGGTGACTACAATGGGTTGGATTTGGTTGAACATCCACCAAATGGCCAGGGCGCCACGGCCATTCTTTTGCTGAATATCCTCAAGAACTTCGACCTAGCCAGCATGGACCTGTTCGGGGCGCAGCGTTTGCATATTGAGGCGGAGGCTTCGAAACTCGCCTATGACGCGCGCAACCGCTTTATCGCCGATCCCGATCATACAACACATGCGGATCGGTTCACGGATCAGGATGTGGCCGACAGGCTGGCCGCGCTAATCGACCCGAAACGCGCCATGCCCGCCGCCGCCCCGCTGACCGAGGCGATTCACAAGGACACCGTCTATATCACCGTTGTGGATCGGGACAGAATGGCGGTTTCGCTGATCTATTCCATCTTTCACAGCTTCGGTTCGGGGATCGCATCCGAAAAATACGGCATTCTGCTACAAAACCGAGGCGCAGGCTTTACCCTGCAATCGGGTCATCCGAATGAACTGGGCGGCGGCAAACGCCCCATGCACACAATCATTCCGGGGCTGTTGACGCAAAAAGGTCGTGTGCTGATGCCGTTCGGCGTGATGGGTGGCGCCTATCAACCCACCGGCCACGCCCGGTTTGTGTCAAATTTGACGGACCACGGGTTGGGCCTTCAGGCCAGCATCGAGGCACCGCGCGCCTTTGCCGACAATGGCGTATTAAAGCTGGAACGCGGAATTTCGCCCAGCACCATCCAACAATTACGTGATTTAGGGCACACTGTAGAGATTCCAGAAACGCCGTTGGGCGGCGCACAAGCCATTCGAATCTGTGAGGATGGCGTTCTTCAAGGCGCAAGCGACCCGCGAAAAGACGGGTGCGCCCTTGGGTACTGACGGGCCGACACCCGGCCAAGCACCCTTAGTTCAGATGGAAGTGGAGCGGATAGGCGCCGTTTTCAAACGGACCGAACATATCGGGAATATCGGGGTGTTCAACCGGCTCACCCGATTGGTCGGCGACCAGATTTTGTTCAGAAACATAAGCCACATAGAAGGATTGATCGTTTTCCGCCAACAAGTGGTAAAACGGTTGGTCCTTGATCGGGCGGCTGTCTTCGGGGATGGCCTGATACCATTCTTCCGTGTTCGCAAACTCGGGGTCCACGTCAAAAATCACCCCTCGGAAGGGATGTTTTTTATGACGGACGACCTGTCCCAGGCCATACTTGGCGTGTGTCTTCAGCATAGTTTATGCCCCCATTGAACTTACTACCTCTTTCCGGGCGGAAATGCCAATCATTGATCCGTAAATAAGGGAAACAGTCTGTGAACCTCTTGCTGACAGTATTCGAAATCGTGGCCCCGGTCTTTGTTCTGGCGGGCATCGGCTTTGCCTGGGTCAAGCTGGGATTCGAGTATCGCCTGCAATTCGTCACCCGCTTTGCCATGACCCTTGCTGTGCCCAGCCTGATCTTTGTGGCGCTGATGCAAACCGACATTCCGGGCGGCGATCTTTCCCGTTTTACCGTTGCGACAATCGTTGCCAATCTGGTGATGGCAGCGGTCTTTTGGCTGATCGTCCGGGGGCTGAAACTTGAACAGCGCACCTATCTTTCGCCGCTGATATTCGGAAATACCGGAAATTTGGGTCTTCCTTTGTGCATTTTCGCCTTTGGCCAGGCCGGGTTGGGCTATGCGGTCATTTTCCTGTCAGTAACAGCGTTGTTTTCGTTTACGTACGGCATCTACCTTGTGGCCGGAAAAGGCGCGTTCGGCAAAGTCGTGCGCGAACCGATGGTCTGGGCCACCCTATTGGGGGCGCTGTTTTTGTGGCGCGGATGGCAGACGCCCCTGTTTCTGACTAACACATTGGAATTGTTGGGCCAGATGGCAGTGCCCCTGATGCTGATAACGCTGGGCGTGGCGGTTGCGCGGCTGACAACGCACCGGCTGGGTCAGGCGGTCTGGCTGTCATTTCTTAAACTGGCTGTCTGTTTCGCCCTGGGCTGGTCTGTTGCGCTGATCTTCAAACTCGAAGCCGTGGCCTTTGGCGTTCTGGTGCTGCAGATGTGTACTCCGGTGGCAGTAACCTCATACCTGCTGGCCGAGCGGTTCGATGCCGATTCCGACGCGGTTGCCGGGATGGTCATGGTCTCAACAGCGTTGTCCGTGGGCGCATTACCTATAATTCTCGCGATTATTCTGTAGCGATTGTGATTCCCTAAACGCTCAATCTGCGCTAGAATAAAGAAAAAAGGCACGAGGCACATGAGCAGAATTCTTATCGTACTCTTCGGGGTGCTGCTTTTGGCATCCTGTGGTGGTGGGTCCAAGCAACCACCCAGCAAATTGAATGACGCGTGCAGCATTGCGCGCGAACGGCCCGATTATATGAAGGCCTTTAAGAGCACCGAGCGCAAATGGGGCGTCCCGGTTCATGTACAAATGGCGACGATCTATCAGGAAAGCCGCTATAAGCATGACGCACGCACGCCGCATAATTACGTTCTGGGTGTGATTCCGATGGGCCGGCAGAGCAGCGCATATGGCTTCAGCCAGGCGTTGGATGGCACCTGGGATGAATACCAGCGCGAGACCGGCAAGCGCCGGGCCAAGCGTGACCGTATCCGCGATGCGTCTGACTTTATCGGCTGGTATATGAACAAAAGTTATCAGCGGAACGGCATTCACCCCAGCGACACCCGCAACCAGTATCTAGCCTATCACGAAGGCCACACCGGCTATGCCCGGGGCAGCCACTATAGCAAGACCTGGTTGCTGAATGTCGCCAATGATGTGGATGCGCGCGCCAAACTTTACCAAGCGCAACTGTCCGGTTGCCGCTATTGACCAGAACGCGGGTCAGCGATTGCCTGACCCGCTTCTTTTCGCTTTGGTAAACAGATCTCGGCTCAGGTTGCTGTCTGTATCCAGTTGACCCAACAGCACAGTTGTTTTCGTGCCCGCATTGTCATGGATCACCCATTTGCGCAGCTCAACCGGGTTGTCGGTGAACATCAGCTCGATCCGTCCGCTATCGGGGTTTTTCGGGTCTTGGGCGGTGACAACTGTGGCGGTGCCGTCGAAGTCATGAGCCACAACCATATTTGCCTGCCCCAAGTTCACGTTACGCGCCAGCACCAGTGACAGCGGTGTCCGATTCAGAGGGTATTGCTCGGGCGGCTGGTTCGACTTGGGGTCAAAGATTTGCACCGTGCCCGTATTGGCCAGAACAACGGCACTGTTGGGCGGATCATATTCGAACCGCATCTTGCCCGGCCGCTGCATCCACAGCTTGCCGGTACTCAACGAGCCGTCATCATTGACCTGAGTGAATGTCGTCTCAACGGTATTCAGACCGTTCAGATAATTGGATATCTGCGACAATGGCAGTTTGTCGGCCGCCCAGGCGGCAGGTGCGGCCAGGGTCAGAGCAAGGGCAAAAGCAATCTGTTTCATAAAACCCAGATAAGCGCTTTGCCCTTGTTATTAAATATCCTACTGCTCGGGGACGAGGATTTCCCGCTTTCCGACGTGATTTGCAGAAGAAACAACGCCTTCGTCCTCCATCTGCTCAACCAACCGCGCGGCCTTGTTGTAGCCAATGGCAAGTTTCCGCTGGATGTATGAGGTCGAACATTTGCGATCCTTGATCACAATCGCCACGGCCTGATCATAGAGGGCATCTTCGCCGTTCGTATTGCCACCCGTGTTCAGACCCAGAACGGCATCGATATTGTCAGCCTTCTCATCTGCCGGTCCATCGACAACGCCGCTCATGTAATCCGGCGGGCCGAACTGTTTCAGGTGGTTGACGATTTCTTCGACCTCTTCGTCCGAGACAAATGGCCCGTGGCAGCGGGTGATCTTGGCCCCACCGGCCATATACAGCATATCGCCCTGCCCCAGCAGTTGCTCGGCGCCCATTTCGCCCAGAATGGTGCGGCTGTCGACTTTCGAGGTCACCTGGAACGAAATCCGGGTCGGGAAGTTCGCCTTGATCGTACCGGTGATCACATCGACCGAGGGACGCTGCGTAGCCATGATCAAGTGAATACCCGAGGCCCGCGCCATTTGCGCCAGACGCTGAATGCAAGCTTCGATCTCTTTGCCCGCGACCATCATCAGGTCGGCCATCTCGTCGACGATGACAACGATATAGGGCATCGACTCGGGGGCGAATTCTTCGGTCTCGAACATCGGTTCGCCGGTTTCGTCATCGAACCCGGTCTGGACCGTGCGGCTGAACAACTCGCCCTTGGCCAACGCGTCCTTCACACGGCCGTTGTAGCCCGCGATATTACGCACGCCCATCTTGGACATCTTGCGATAGCGGTCTTCCATCTCGCCCACGACCCACTTCAGGGCCACAACCGCCTTTTTGGGGTCGGTTACAACGGGCGACAGCAGATGCGGGATGCCGTCATAAACTGACAGTTCCAACATCTTCGGATCGATCATGATCAGGCGGCATTCGTCCGGTGACAACTTGTACAACAGCGACAGGATCATCGTGTTGATCGCTACCGACTTACCGGACCCGGTGGTACCCGCGATCAGCAAGTGAGGCATCTTGGCCAGGTTCGCCACAACGGACTCGCCACCGATATCCTTGCCCAACGCCAGAGGCAGCGCATGGTTACCGTCACCAAAATCTCGGCTGGCCAGAATTTCGCGCAGAACCACCATCTCACGGTTTTCATTCGGCAGTTCGATCCCGATCACCGAACGACCCGGCAGAGTCGAAACCCGGGCCGACAACGCCGACATCGAACGGGCAATGTCGTCGGCCAGACCGATCACACGGCTGGCTTTCAGGCCCGGCGCCGGTTCCAGTTCGTACATGGTGACAACCGGGCCGGGGCGGACGCTGGTGATCTCACCCTTGACGCCATAGTCATCCAGCACGTTTTCAAGCATCCGCGCGTTTTCTTCCAACGCCTCGTCGCTAAGGTGATGGCGCTGAATGCTGGCGGGGTTGGACAACAGACTCAGCGGCGGCAATTCGAAATCGGAATGCCGCTCCTCGAATGACAGGGTCGGCTGCGCCTCGGCCTGCGCGCGTCGCGAGGGCGGCGGGGTCCGGCGCACAGGCTGCGCCACCACCGGTTTGCGCGGCTCGGCCACCGGGATTTTCATCGCGGGGCGCTGCTGCGGCGCGGGTTCGAACGCGTCCTCGAACACGGCTTCGTCTTCGAAATCCGGCTCGGGCGCAAAGTCCTGATGCAGCGGTTCTTGCTGCCACTCTGGCGCGGGTTCTGCTGTCAGCATCGGTTCCGGCGGCAGTCCAGCCGAGGTCATCGGCGGTTCGGGCGGCAGCTCGTCGCCACCTCTGGGGTTCAGGATCAGCGGATCGGGCCCCCGGCCCCGGCCCTTGGTCAGCGGCAGGTTCGGATCAGGCTCGGGGGTCATTTCACCGATCGCGACCTTGCGGTTGCGCACAGCGGCAGAGATCTTGGATCGGATACGATCCTCACCCGGCATTTCGTCAAACCCAGCAACGGGTTCAGGATCGACCAGCTCGGGCTCGATCATCGGATCGGGACGGCGGATCAGGCTGGGCATCCGCGCCAACAAGCCCGGTTTTGCGGGCTCGGGTTCTTCATAGTCCGGCTCTTCGAACACCGGATCGGCATAGGCCAGATTATCTTCAAACACAGCTTCCGCCGCTTCCGCACGGGCGGCCTTGCGTTCCTCCCACTGCGTGCGACGGTCGCGGGCGGCCTGCGCGGTGGCAGTGGCCCCACGGCCCAGCAGGTTCATCAGCATGTCATAGGACATGACCAAGCCCAGCAAAAAGGCGCGGAAGCCCTTGCGCACATCCGCTTTGGTGAAACCCAGCACAAAAACACCCAACGCCAACATCCCGGCAGCCATGGCCAGTGACATCAGCTTGACCATGAAATGCGAGGAAATCGGCAGCAGCGTCAGAAGCGCGCCCATTACGGTATCGCCGAACAGACCACCCAGACCAAAGCTGTGGGTCGCACGCCACGCCTCCCCCGGCACCAGCGTCGCGGCATAGACCGAGACTATGGCAATCCAGATCGGCGCAAAGATCAGGCGGCCAACCGCGCGCTCCTCGCCGAAATGCCCAGCAAAGCGCACGCCCCAACCGATCAGCACCAGCGCGATACTCCAGCTGCCCCAACCTACGATCATGAACAACGGTGCGGCGATTGAGGCACCTATCCGCCCCATCCAGTTTTGCACCGGCGCGTCCGTTGAAACCATCCAATTCGGATCATCCGGCGTGTAGGACCAGATCATCGCGGCGGCGGCCAGCCCCAGCAGGATCAGGGCGATCCCGATCAGCTCTTTGCTGCGCCGCTCAATCGCGGCCTGAGTCGTGCTGTCCAGCAATGGATCGCGGTTGCGCGCGTTATAAGATGCCATTTTGCCCTCGTACCTCACGAATAGATGCAGTCGCGGAGCATGATCAGTCCGCGCTTCATCTCTGTTTTTGGGGCCACCATGGCGACCCGGATAAATTGTTCGCCCGGGTTTTGCCCCGGATCGCCTTGAGAAAGATATGCGCCCGGCAGCACCCGTACCCCGGTCTGCTGCCAAAGCTTCAATGCGGTTTCTTCACCGTTTTCGACCGGTAGCCACAGGAAAAACCCCGCCTCTGGCGGCATATAACCCTGAACATTGGCAAGTACCTCATCGGCAATCGCGTATTTTTCCTGATACAGCGCGCGGTTCTCAGCGACATGCGCCTCATCCGCCCAAACCCGTGCCGCTGCGGCCTGCAAGGGGGCTGGTAAGGGCGCGCCCGCGTAACTGCGCAACTGCTTGACCCGTTTGATCGTCTCAGGCCCGCCCGCAATCAGGCCGGACCGCAGCCCTGCCAGATTGGACCGTTTTGACAGCGAGTTGAACAGGGTGACCCGTTCGGGATCGGCCCCCATTTCCTGCGCTACGGTCAAGGCCCCGGCTGGGGCATCATTGCGATAAATCTCGGAATAACACTCATCCGCGAAGATGCGGAAATCGTATTTCTCGGCCAATTGGATCAGCTCGGCCCAATAATCGCGCGAGGCAACGGCCCCCTGCGGGTTGGCGGGTGAGCAGATATAGGCCACAGCGGTGCGGTTCAGCACGTCCTCGGGCAATCCAGCGTAATCGGGCAGATGACCCGTTGCGGCGGTTGCGGGCACAAAGACCGGCTCGGCCGCAACCGAGATCGAGGCGACCATATAAACCTGATAAAACGGGTTCGGGCACAGGACGACCGGTCTTTGGCCGTTCTTCTGTTCCGGGCACAGCGCCATGGCGGCGTTATACAACCCCTCACGCGTGCCGTTCAGCGCCATCACGTTGGTTTCGGGGTCCATCGCCACGCCATAGCGGCGCTTGATCCAGTCGGTGATCGCGCCACGCAGCTCGGGCGAGCCTTCGTTTGGCGGATAGCCCTGAAACCCAGCAGCGTTTTCCATGATCACATCCGTCACCCAAGCCGGGAAGTCATGCATCGGGGCGCCGATGGTCATGTGAATCACATCTCCGCCCGGCTGGTGGTGGTCCAGCAGGGTGCGCAGACGCGGAAATGCGTATTCCGGTAGGTTCGAAAACCGCTCGGGGAAATTCATAACTGCTGCCTCAATATCGGGATCATTTTCGCCCCGTTTTTTTAGCAGATTACAGGCCGCACCCCGCTTCGTCCAGACAAAGAGGTGCCGAATCAGGGGATTGTGGCATTCAGGCCAATGCTGCTTCGGCTGCTGATCCAAGTCGCAAAAGCACTTCTTCCGAGCCCGGATAACCTAACATCATCAGCCCACAACCGGGAGTGCCGGTGGGCAGGGTCAGGGCCGCAAGCCCCATCAGGTTGCCAATCCGCGTATTGCGCAGCGCCAGCAGGTTTTCGTTAACGTAATAGTCGTGATCCGTCATCAACCGCTCCAGATTCGGTGGCAGAATCGGGGCTGTCGGGGCCAGAACGGCGTCAAAGCCAGAGGTTGCCGAATCCCAAGCAGCCCGGCAGGCTTTCAGTTTGGACCATGCGGCGACGTAATCGGGCCCCGAGTTATCCTTACCTGCGCGGAACCGCGCCAGAATCTCAGGGTACATGGCGTCTGGGTTGGCCTCGATTACGTCGCGCCACAAACCATAGGCTTCGGTGGTGTAGAGAAGGCCCGAAAGCCCCATCGCCTCATCCAGTTCGGGCACTTCCAATGGCACGACTTCCGCGCCAGCATCGCGCAACCGGTCAACAGCGTCGTCAAAAGCTTTGCGGGGTGCATCGCGCAGGTCGTCCTTGGCGACGTTCTGCAGATCAGCAAAGCGCCGACCTTTCAGGCTGGCCCCCCGCAGGTCCGCCGGTGTACCTCCTTCCAACAGCGCCAACATATGCGCGGCATCCTCAACCGACCGGGTCAGCGGACCGGCGGTGTCGAATCGCAGGCACAAAGGCACTACACCTTCCAGGCTGATCCGTCCGGCGGTGGTTTTCAGCCCCACCAAGTTGTTCCAGGCCGCGGGGATGCGGACCGATCCGCCGGTGTCCGAGCCGATCCCGCCAGCCGCCAATCCCCAGGCCACCGATGCCCCGGCGCCAGACGAGGATCCACCCGGCACCGCCTCTACATCATCGACGCAGGGCGGCGTGCCAGTAATTGGGTTCAGGCCAAGGCCGGAAAAAGCCAGCTCGCTCATATGGGTTTTGCCCAGACAGACCGCCCCCAATGCGGTGGCGTTGCGCACCACGACCGCGTCAGTTTCCGGCACCCGACCTTTCAGCAAGGCCGACCCGGACTCGGTTCCGATACCGGCAGTGTCGAACAGGTCTTTCCAACTGATCGGCACCCCATCCAAAAGCGACAGACGCTGCCCCTGCTTGGCGCGGGCTTGCGCCGCTGCCGCCTCAGACCGGGCGCGATCATGGGTGACACGGGCATAGATTCGGTCGCTGTGGGGATGTTCGTCGATGGCCGACAGGTATGTTTCGGTCAATTCCACCGGGTCAATCCGCCCCATACCGATGCCCCGACCCAGATCACACGCCGTCATGGTCAGCCAATCCTGCATCACCGCCCCCTTGAAAAAATTGCGCTTTGACGGACGGTAGCGACAGGACCGCACATGGACAATCCCGAATGGGCGCGCATATTGCGGGGCATGGAACAAACCTCGGATATCCTGATCGTGGGCGGCGGCCTGAACGGCCCGGCATTGGCTTTGGCGCTGGCGCAGACCGGCCATTCGGTCACCGTGATTGACGCGCTGGCGGAAAAAGTGCGCAAGAACGCAGCCTTTGATGGGCGTGCCTATGCGCTGGCGCTAGCCTCGCAAAGGTTGTTGGATGCGATCGGGGTCTGGGATCGCGTGGCCGAACACGCCCAGTCGATGTTGGAAATCAAGGTGACCGATGGGCATGCAGGCGTTGGGCCATCCCCGTTCTTCATGCATTTCGACCATGCCGAGATCGAAGAAGGTCCGATGGGCTACATGGTCGAAGACCGTCACCTGCGCCGCGCCTTTATGAGCGCCATGGCCGAGGAAAAAGGCATCACAGAAATCAGCGGCAGAACCGTTGTCGCGCAGGATTGCGATGCGACCGGCGTGACGCTGACCTTGGACGACGGCACCACACTGACCGGTTCAATGCTGGTCGGTTGCGACGGTCGCCGCAGCGGCACCGCCACGCGGGCGGGCATCAAGCGTACTGGCTGGGATTACGGCCAGACCGCACTGGTCTGCGCCATCGAACATGACCTGCCCCACCACGGCGTTGCCCACCAGTTCTTCATGCCACCCGGCCCGCTAGCCATTCTGCCCCTGACCGGCAATCGCAGTTCGATCGTCTGGAGCGAACGGACCGAGACGGCCCAGCACATCAACACCCTGCCCGAAGACGAGTACCTGCAGGTCCTGCGCCCCCGGTTCGGAGATTTTTTGGGCGATATCCGCCTGCAGGGCGACCGCTTCACCTATCCGCTGAACCTGACCATCGCCAATTCCTTCATTGGCGACCGAATGGCCCTGGTCGGAGACGCCGCCCACGGCATGCACCCCATCGCGGGGCAAGGCCTGAACGCGGGTCTGCGCGATGTCGGGGCTCTGGCCGAGGTGCTAACACTGGCTGGACGGCGCGGCGAGGATATCGGATCTGTCCTGGTGCTGGAACGCTATCAGGAATGGCGGCGGTTCGACACGGCGGCACTGGCTATGGCAACAGACGTGTTCAACAAGCTGTTTTCCAACGACAACCCACTGCTGCGGATCGGACGCGACATTGGAATGGGAATTGTGGGATCGCTGCCCGGCCTGCGCCGTGGCTTCGTGCGTGAGGCCGCCGGGCTGACCGGAGACCTGCCAAAACTGCTGCAGGGTCGCGCGATCTAGTCTAGTTCTCGCGCCTCATCGACCAACATCACCGGAATCCCATTTCGGATCGGAAAGGCCAGATTGGCCGCCTTGGACACCAGTTCCTGCTTGTCGGCATCATAATGCAAAGTCGTGTGCGTCTGCGGACAAATCAGAGCTTCAAGCATATGCCGGTCGAAAGGGTGTTGGGGTTCGGTCATTGCAGTTTTTCCTCATTCGTGCCGCCGCGCATGGCGAATTCTATCAGTGTCGTTAGTGTCTCGCGCCGGGTGCGCAGACAGGGGGCCTCAAGCAGCGCTTGTTTTTCCTCGGGATCGAAATCCAGCAGCATCGACAGTGAATTCACCAGCAACTCATCATCTGCATCTTTCAACGTATCCCAATCGGTCGAAAGCTGGCGCGAGGCGAAAAACCGTTCCAACAAGCCCAAAAATGCGCTGCGGTCGAAACTATCGTCCATCTCGGCCCGGCCCAAATCCCGATCAAACCCACCCCACGACACGGCACAGCGCCGGTAAGGCGTAAAGGCGTCCAACTCGGATTGGACGCGGAACCGTGAAATCCCGGTCAGGGTAATCAGGTAACGGCCGTCTTCGGTTTCCGAAAATTGCGTCACACGCCCAGCACAGCCGATCTGGTGCAACTTATCTTCGTTGCTGTGACATGGGTTCGGCTGCACCATGCCGATCAGCCGCTCCTGCGTTTTCAGTGCGTCGTCCAACATCTGCAGATAGCGCGGCTCGAAAATATGCAGCGGCAGGCGCGAGCGGGGCAACAACAGCGCCCCCGGCAATGGAAAAACGGATACCGTTTCCGGCAGATCAGCGGGATGCATCATGTATCCGAGTGTAGCTCTGATCCCGAATTAGGCAAATATCATCGAGCTGAGCTTGCGCCGTCCGTTCAGAACGATCGGATCATTGGGTTTTAGCGCGTCGAAGATGGTGAACAGCTGCGCCTTGGCGGCACCGTCATTCCATTCGCGATCACGGCGGAACAGGTCCAGCAACTGCGCCACGGCCTCCTCCACATTGCCATTGGCGTGCAGTGCCTGCGCCAGATCGAACCGGGCCTGAAGGTTGTCGGGATCAGCCTCGACCGCAGCGGTCAGTTCGGCCACCGGACCGGCATCAGCGGCCTGCTTAGCCAGTTCCAGCTGCGCATGCGCCGCCTCCACCTCGGCCGAGGTAGAAATCTCGGCAGGTGCGCCGTTCAGAATGGCTTCGGCCTGTTCCAATTCGCCTGACGCGATGTGTGCGCGAACCAGCCCGCCGTAAGCCCCGGCATGGTTCGGATCTTCGCCCAAAATCGCAGCAAAGGTTTGGGCCGCATCAACAGCGGCGCCATCGGCCAGCATATCTTCGGCAGCTTCGACTGCGTCATCCAGCTGCCCACCGGGGCTTTCGCCGCCCGCGGCTTCGATCACACGATCAACAAAAGCCTTGATTTCCGAACCCGGCTGAGCACCTTGAAACCCGTCGATGGGCTGACCTTTGAAAAAGGCATAAACGGTCGGGATCGACTGAATGCGCATTTGCGACGCGATCATCTGCGCCTCATCCACGTTGATCTTGACCATCTTCACCGCACCCTTGGCAGCGGTTACAGCTTCTTCCAGGGCGGGCCCCAGCGTCTTGCATGGCCCGCACCACGGCGCCCAGAAATCAACGATGACAGGCGTTTCCTGAGAGGCCTCGACCACGTCGACCATAAAGGTCGCCTCGGACCCGTCCTTGATCAGATCGGTGGCCTCGGGGCTGGCTGCGGCGTTCAGAAGATCCATGGTTTTCACTCTCCGGTTCGAACTTGCGCCCTATATGCAACCGCTGGCAGCGGAAACCAAGGGCAGAGTTGCGTAATTACAGGTCAAAACTGGCAAAAACGGGTGCGTGGTCGCTTGGTTTTTCCCATCCGCGCGCGTCGCGCAGGACTCGGCTGGAGTGGCCCGCGTTCGAGATATCGGGCGTGGCCCAGACGTGATCCAGCCGCCGCCCCTTGTCAGCGGCGTCCCAATCGCGCGCGCGATAGGACCACCAACTGTACAATTGCCCCTCGGGAATATCCTGGCGGGTGATATCAACCCAAGCGCCCGCATCCTGGGTTTCAGCCAGCGCTTCGACCTCGATCGGTGTGTGCGAAACAACCTTGAGCAGTTGTTTGTGCGACCAGACGTCATCCTCGCGCGGGGCGATGTTCAGATCCCCCACCAGAATGGATTTTTCCGGCTTTTCCGCATGGTACCAATCGCGCATGTCGCTGAGGTAATCGAGCTTTTGCCCGAACTTCTCATTCTTTTCGCGGTCCGGCACGTCGCCACCTGCGGGGACATAGAAATTGTGGATGGTAACCCCGTTTTCCAACCGTCCGGCAATGTGTCGCGCGTGACCGAGACCCGCGAAATCCTTATCACCTACTTCTTCAATCGGTAGCCGAGACAAGATCGCGACGCCGTTATACCCCTTTTGCCCACGTGCGATCATGTGGGTGTAGCCCAGCTCGGCAAACCCCTCGGTCGGGATCTTTTCGACCGGCGACTTGCACTCCTGCAGACACAGTACATCCGGCGCTTCCTCCTGCAGCAATTTCAGCACGATAGGCTCGCGCAGGCGGACCGAGTTGATGTTCCAGGTGGCAAGTGTAAAGGGCATGGGGGATTCCTCTGTCGCAATTGGCGCAGGTTAGCGTGGCGTTTCCGCCGGTGCCACGAGAAAAAATTGTCCTGAGCCAGTTTTTGGTTTTGAGGGCAAACGGGTTCAATCCACCACACCGTTCGCAACATAAAGCGCAGGTTAAATCCTGTTTATGTTTCGTCGCCAGCATGGAAATCAGATCAGCGGTTCCCAACATTTGTGACTAGAAAACGGAGGAAACCATGACCAGATTCAAGACACTTGGCGCCGCCGCGCTGGCCAGCACCCTTGCCTTTGCAACCCATGCAGTTGCGGAAAACACACCTGATTTGCGCGGCGTCTGGAGCGGCACCCACACCGTTGCGGCCCTGCCCAACGAACACAGTGATGGAGCCCCGCGTTTTAATCAATCTGAGTGGGTTCTTGAGATCAAAGAACAACAGGACAATGCGTTCTGGGGAACCAGCAAATGGAGCCGGATCGGCTCGGACCGGTGGAACGAAGGTCAGGTTACCGGGACAATCAGCCGCGATGGCACTGGTTCAATCGCCATGGTTGAAACCCGGGTCGGAGAAGACCGCCAGGTCAACGGGTTGATCGATGCCACATTTGAAGATGGCAAGATTTATGCTGATTTTCGTAGCCTGCGCAGCGGCATAACCTACGGTACCGTTCTGGAAAACGACGGCACCAGCTAAACTGTGTTTGAGGGAGCAAATCTGGCCATCGGATTTGTATCTTCGACCCAGCTTGTTTCAAAAAAAGGCCGGGCCATCAGGCCCGGCAGTCCAACAGGGAGGTGCATGTCATAACCCGGACATGCGCGGGTTGGGAGTAATCTAATTACGTATCCAGAGTATCACTTTGATCCACGTCAATCCACCCGAGTTAAGAGACCAAGCGATATCCACCCGATTCTGTGACCAAAAGGCGCGCATTTGACGGATCGGGCTCGATTTTCTGGCGCAGACGATAGATATGCGTCTCTAACGTGTGGGTGGTGACACCGGCGTTATAACCCCAGACCTCATGCAGCAGAACGTCGCGGGCAACCACGCCATCGGTCGAGCGGTACAGGAACTTGAGAATATTAGTTTCTTTTTCGGTCAGCCGGATTTTGCGATCTTCTTCGGTGATCAGCATCTTCATCGCAGGCTTGAACGTGTACGGCCCCAGAACAAACACCGCATCCTCGGATTGCTCATGCTGGCGCAGCTGGGCACGGATACGGGCCAGCAGCACGGGAAACTTGAACGGTTTCGAGACATAGTCGTTGGCACCTGCATCCAGGCCCAGGATGGTATCTGCGTCGCTGTCATGGCCGGTCAGCATCAGAATCGGGCTTTTTACACCTTGCTTGCGCATCAGGCGGCACAGCTCGCGCCCATCGGTATCCGGCAGACCAACGTCCAGAATGACCAGATCGTAAATCGCTTCACGCGCCCGTTCCATCGCAGACTGACCGTCATGGGCTTCGAACACGTCGAAATCCTCGGTCATCACAAGTTGCTCGCTAAGCGCCTCGCGCAGGTCTTCGTCATCATCCACCAGCAGAATTTTCTTGAGCTGAGCCATGTGCGGTCCTCCTAAGCCTTTTCCACCACTTGCGCGCGGAAGATGCAATCAACAAGGTTTGCTGCAATTGTCTCACGCCCTCGTGTCCAAGGTAGAGGAAATGTTTCACATTTCTGCCGTATCAGGCTACAGGAAGGCTTGAACGTTACAGGGTAACATAAATGAGTCTGATCCCGGATATTTCAGAATTGCTGGCGCGGGCCCGCGCCGATCTGCGCATGGGGGTTCCCGTCGCATTGACCGACGACAGCGGGTTCAGCGTGCTGGCCATCGCGGCTGAGACCCTGAGCGCGCAACGGCTCGCGGATCTGCGCGGGCTTGGTTGCGACCCGGTGGTTGCTGTCACTGTGCGGCGGGCGGAAACGCTGAAGGCCCGGTCTTATGATGGCGATCTGGCGCGTGTGATTATCCCTGCCGATGCCGATATGACCTGGGTGCAGGCGGTGGCCGATCCGTCAGACGACCTGAACGCTCCGATGAAGGGCCCCCTGATGACCGAACGTCAGGGCAACGCCAACCTGCACCGCATCGCAATCGCCCTCACAAAGTCGGCGCGATTGCTACCCGCAGCCGTTGTGATGCCCATTGAGGATGGGCGCGGCTTTGCTGCGGCACATGGCCTGACATGCATTGACCACACCCGCGCTGCGCCACATCTGGCCGATCGCAGTGAGCTTCATGCTGTGGTTGCCGCCCGCCTGCCGATGGAAGTATCCGAGGCCGGTCGATTGCACGTTTTTCGCCCCGAAGACGGTGGCGAGGAACATTACGCAGTCGAGATCGGCCGCCCTGATCGGGATAAACCGGTTTTGGCCCGTTTGCATTCGGCCTGTTTTACCGGAGACCTTATGGGCAGTCTGAAATGCGACTGCGGTCCGCAATTGCGTGGTGCGCTGGCTCAGATGGGTTCGGAAGGGGCCGGGGTGCTGCTGTATCTGAACCAGGAAGGGCGCGGGATTGGCCTTGCCAACAAGATGCGCGCCTATTTCCTGCAGGATCAGGGGTTCGACACGGTCGAAGCTAATCATCGTTTGGGTTTCGAGGATGATGAGCGGGATTTCAGGCTGGGTTCGGACATTCTCAAATCTCTGGGGTTCAACTCGGTCCGGTTGCTGACCAACAACCCGGCAAAAATCGCGATGATGGAGAAGACCGGTATCGCCGTGACCGAGCGCGTGCCGCTGAAGGTTGGCGAAACCGCCCATAACCGCGGATATCTTGCGACCAAAGCGGCCAAGTCCGGGCATCTGCTGTGACGCCGAATGATCTGGTCCTGACACCGCGCGGAGTACGATTTGCCGGGCGTGTTTTTCCCTGCACAATCGGCAAAGGTGGGTTGAGCCACGCAAAACGCGAAGGGGATGGCGCCACGCCCACGGGTGTACATCACATCGTGGGGATGCTGTACCGGCCAGATCGCATGGCCAAACCGGCCCCTTGGGCGATTCCCATCGGTCCGCGCGATCTTTGGTCGGATGACGGGCGGGACGACCAGTACAATAATCTGGTCAGCGCGCCCTATGACTTTAGCCATGAAAAGCTGCGCCGCGCAGATCCGCTGTATGATCTGGTGTTGATCACCGATTGGAACTGGCCCAATGCGATACCGGGCCACGGATCGGCGATCTTTGTTCACCAATGGCGCCGCCCGGGATTCCCGACCGAGGGTTGCGTAGCCTTCCGCCGGGACCACCTGCATTGGATCGCGCGCCAGATTTCGCCTGGCACGCGTGTAATTATTCCTGCGGCCTGACCCGTTCACCAAAAATGGCCGAGCCCACGCGCACATGGGTTGCCCCCAGCGCAATGGCTTGTTCGAAATCACCGCTCATACCCATCGATAGACCAGTCAGGCCGTTGCGTTCAGCTATTTTCGCCAGCAGTGCGAAATGCAGTGAAGGTTCCTCATCGACGGGTGGGATACACATCAATCCCTGGATCGGCAGGTCCAGCCCCCGGCATTCTGCAATGAACGTATCCGCCTCGGCAGGCAGGATACCGGCCTTTTGATCCTCTTCCCCGGTATTGACCTGAATGAACAGATCCGGGCAGGTGCCGACCTCTTGTGCCAGCCGCGCCAGCGTTTTGGCCAGCTTGGGCCGGTCCACCGAGTGGATAGAGTTGACCAGCTCAATCGCTTGACGGGCCTTGTTGGTTTGAAGCGGGCCAATCAGATGCAGATCAATGTCGGCGAACTGCTCCATGAAACCCGGCCATTTACCTACGGCCTCTTGAACCCGATTTTCACCAAAACACCGATGGCCCTGCTCCAGAACTGCCTGCACACGTTCGTTCGGCTGCACTTTTGATACGGCGATCAGTTTGACAGAACCGGCAGGCCGCCCGGCGGCAGTTTCGGCTTTGGAAATACGGGCAGTGATATCTTGCAGCGACATAAGCTTCCTCAATCTGCTTTCAGCGCAGGAAAACACCATGTCGGCAAAAAAGAAAAGGGCAGGTCCGAAGACCTGCCCTTAAACCTTGCGGTTCAACCCAACTTAGAAGTTGAAGATTGCACCAAAGTCAGCCTGGATGGAGTCTTCGCAAACCGAACAATCGTTGCGGCCGATACCACCGACCAGCGACGCGCCGCCGCCCAGGTCATAGCTTGCACCGATAGCAATCTGCTGAAGGTCAGCGTCCGCGCTACCGTCACCGTAGGTGAACAGCAGGGTGGTTGCTGCGCCCAGGTTATAGGCACCCGACACACCCCAAGCGGTGCCGTCGGTTTCATAGAAGCGAGTACCGATCAGAGCAGGAGCGGTATTGTCTTCGTCAGCCACGAACAGGGTACCCGAGAAGTCGCCGAATTCAGCACCCAGGGTGAAAACCAGCAGTTCTGGATCCGAAACACCCGAAACACCAGCGTCAGTTTGACCATAAGCAATAGCTGCGGTGATGTTGTTGAAGGTGTAGGTCGCGCTCACGTCCCAACGGTCGGCGTCGATGGTGCCGCCCAGGCCGTCGTTCAGGAAGATGGTGCGCTGGTCATACGATGCGCCGAAAGCGAAGTCGCCAACTGCGTACTGGAAGAACACTGCGTTCGCGCCCGAACCGGTCGAGGTGTACGACAGGAAGCTGTAGTCAACACCCGAATACTGACCTGCGAACAGTTCCAGACCAACTTCGTTACCGTAGTAGTTTGCCAGGTTGTCGAACGAACCGGCAACGTTGCCGGCGTCAACACGCAGACCACCGTAGATAACCGAGAAGCGCGCGCCGTTCAGGCCAGCGGAGTTGGCTTCGCCGGTCGACGAGTTTTCGTCGGCTTGCAGACGAACACGGCCTTCAAAGCGAACGCCACCGTCGGTTTCAGTGAAACCGTCGATGTTCAGACGGAAGCGCGATACCAGGATCGCGTCGTCGGAATCAGCAAAGGTCGGGATGACACCTGCTGTAGTTCCGCCGTTCACGGTGGTCAGAGTGGCAGCAGTTACGCCGGTCGCATTGGCGCGATCTTCAACGTAGCCAATACCGAAACGGCCATAACCGCTCAAGTTTACACCGGAATCAGCCGCTGCAACACCTGCGGTTGCAATCAGAGCTGTCGATGCGAAGAGAACTTTTTTCATCTTGTTTCCCTCGGTTTCAAAAGTTTTTCTACTCGACACATGCCTCAGCACATGTCTCAGCACGGGAACCGTTTCGCTCTTTTTGCCCCCAACACGCAAGCTTGGCATAAATGACTCGGCTGCATTGAGGGAAAATTGGTGCAAGGATGCCACAGTCTGTTTTTGGGCATCGGTAAGCCCTACGACCACTGATATGTGACAATAATAGGGTTGTTGCTGAACGGGTCCTTGTCTAGGAGTAACAATTGACAACGTTGACCAAAGTGAACAGGACCAGTCGATAATGCGCCTGCAGACGATTTTCGGTTTGATCATAATGACTGCTGCCGTGTCCGCCTGCGGACAGAATCGGGCCGCACCAACCGAGTACACTACGAATCTCGATGCGGGTAAAACCGATGAGCGCCAGCTCAACGATCCGAATCGCGAGACCATCTGGGATGTGTTCAACACGGCCAATGCTGAACAGATCACAAATGTGAATCGCTATCTTTGGACGGCGTCGCTGGATGTATTGAATTTCCTGCCGGTTCAGGAAGTTGATCCCTTTACCGGGGTAATCGTGACCGGGTACGGCACACCTCCGGGTGGAGGGCGGCAGTATCGCGCGACAGTTCACATCAGTGACCCGGCCCTGGCGGCGCGGTCTCTGTCGGTCTCGCTGCAGACCAGCGGTGGCGCCCCGGTCAGTGCGGCCACGACCCGCGCAGTCGAAGATGCAATCCTGTCCCGCGCCCGTCAGTTGCGCATTGCGGACAACAAGTTCTAGCAACTCGTCGAAAATCACACTAATACCACGCCGGGTTCCTACCCGGCGTTTTCATTCACGAAGGACCGTACGATGTCTCGCTACTCGGCCAACGAAATCGAAGCAAAATGGCAAGAGGCCTGGGACAAGGCCGGAATCTTCACCGCCAACCACAAGGCGGACAAGCCGAAATACTATGTGCTTGAGATGTTCCCTTACCCGTCGGGCCGAATCCATATGGGACATGTGCGCAACTATACGATGGGCGACGTGATCGCGCGACACAAACTGGCGACCGGCCACAACGTATTGCACCCGATGGGTTGGGACGCCTTCGGAATGCCTGCGGAAAATGCCGCTATGGCCATCGGTGGCCACCCCAAAGACTGGACCTACGGGAACATCGCCGACATGCGGGGGCAAATGAAGCCATTGGGCCTGTCGATCGATTGGTCGCGTGAGTTTGCAACCTGTGACCCAGAATATTACGGCCAGCAACAGGCGTTGTTTCTGGATATGCTCGATGCTGGGCTTGTTTACCGCAAGAACGCCGTTGTGAATTGGGACCCGGTCGACATGACCGTTCTGGCCAACGAGCAGGTGGAACAAGGGCGCGGCTGGCGCTCGGGCGCGTTGGTTGAACGCCGCGAGTTGACCCAATGGTTCTTCAAGATCTCGGACTATTCAGAGGAACTGCTCGACGCACTGGACACGTTGGAAAACTGGCCCGCAAAGGTCCGCTTGATGCAGGAAAACTGGATCGGCAAGTCACGCGGCCTGCAATTCGGGTTCGAGCGCACGGACGGAGGCGAACCGATCACCGTCTATACGACGCGCCCCGACACGCTGCTGGGCGCGTCGTTTGTGGGCATCTCGCCGGATCACCCGATTGCCAAGCAATTGGAAGCCGAGAACCCCGAAGTTGCTGAATTCGTGGCTGAATGTCGCAAAGGTGGCACCACCGAAGAAGCCATCGAAACGGCTGAAAAGCTGGGTTGCGATACCGGGATCCGCGTCAAGCACCCGCTGGACCCAAGCTGGGAACTGCCAGTTTGGATCGCCAACTTCATCCTGATGGACTATGGCACGGGCGCGATCTTTGCCTGCCCCGCGCATGACCAGCGCGACTTGGATTTCTGCCGCAAATACGGCCTGCCCGTGGTCGATACGTTCTTTGCGCTGGATGACGCCACTCCGGTCGACAAGATCGCCTTTGTCCCGCCGAAAACCGAGAAAGTCCGTTGGGTGAACCATTTCGCGGGCCTGACCGAGGCGACAGGCGACGAGGCTATCAACGCCACCGTGGATTTTGCCGAAAAGGCAGGCTGGGGCGAAGGCGTCACCAAATACCGCCTGCGAGACTGGGGCCTTTCCCGCCAGCGCTATTGGGGTTGCCCGATTCCCGTTGTCCATTGCGACAGCTGCGGTGTGGTGCCCGAGAAGAAAGAGAACCTGCCGGTCCGCCTGCCCGATGATGTCACCTTTGACAAACCAGGCAACCCGCTGGACCGTCATCCGACCTGGCGCGACTGTTCGTGCCCGAACTGCGGCGCCCCGGCCAAGCGAGAAACCGACACGATGGATACGTTTGTCGATTCGTCGTGGTATTTCGCCCGCTTCACCGCCCCGCGCGCCGAAACGCCCACTGATTTGGCTGAGGCCGAATACTGGATGAATGTGGACCAGTATATCGGCGGCATCGAGCACGCGATTCTCCACCTGCTCTATTCCCGCTTCTTCGCGCGGGCGATGAACATCACGGGCCATCTGCCCAAAAAGGCCATCGAACCCTTCGATGCGCTGTTCACCCAAGGCATGGTGACCCACGAGATTTACCAGACCCGCGACGAAAACGGCCGCCCGGTCTATCACCTGCCCGAGGATGTGACCGACGGCAAACTGGCAGACGGCACCGAGGTCGAGATCATCCCTTCGGCCAAGATGTCGAAATCCAAGAAGAACGTGGTCGACCCTGTCAGCATTATCTCGGCGTTCGGTGCCGACACCGCGCGCTGGTTCGTGCTGTCCGATTCGCCGCCCGAGCGCGATGTGGAATGGACCGCGTCCGGGGCCGAGGCCGCCTATAAGCACCTCAGCCGGGTATGGAACCTCTGCGACAAGATCGGGGCCATGAACCCAGCAGCCGAAGGGGAAGGCGATCAAGAGCTCTTGCGCGAGATGCACAAGACCATCCACGACGTAACCCTTGGCGTTGAGAGCTTTGGCTTCAACGCAGCGATCGCGAAACTCTACGCCTTCACCAATACGCTGGCAAAATCCAAAGCTGGCGCTGCGGCGCAAAAGCAGGCAATAAAAACGCTGGCGCAGCTGATGTCGCCGATGACGCCGCACCTTGCAGAAGACATCTGGGCACATCAAGGCGGCGAAGGCTTGGTGGCGGTAGCCCCATGGCCCGTTGCGGATCAGGCGATGCTGGTCGACGACACGGTGACCCTGCCGATTCAGATCAACGGCAAGCGCCGCGCGGAAATCAGCGTGGCCAAGGATATGGCGAAGGACGAGGTTGAAAAAATAGCGCTCAGCACCGAAGCTGTGCAAAAGGCGCTGGATGGCAATGCGCCTAAGAAGGTTATTGTTGTCCCGGGCCGGATCGTAAATGTCGTTGTTTAACCGCAGAATCCTGTTGATGATACCGCTGGTGTTGGCTGCCTGCGGCTTTGAACCGGTCTACGCGCCCGGTGGTTCGGGTGCGGCCCTGAACGGCAAGGTCGCCGTTTCAGCGCCAAACTCGGTCGACACCTATTTGCTGGTCCAAAATCTGGAACAGCGGCTGGGGCGCAGCGCGACCTCGGGCAGCGAATACAATCTGAATGTAAACGTCTCGATTGCTTTCCAGCGGTCAGCGATCACTTCGACGAACGAAACCAACCGCTATACCATCGAAGGCAGGTCTAGCTACACGCTCAAATCAAACGAGACCGGTCAGGTCATTGCCTCGGGCACGGTCGAGAATTTCGTCAGCTATTCTGCCGCCGGATCGACAGTGTCCACGCTGGCGGACGAACGCGACGCCCGCAAACGGCTGATGGCGATCCTGTCGGATCAGATCGTAAACGAACTCTATGCTGCGCCAGGCCTTGGTTCATGAAGCTCAGCCCGCGCGAGGCTGAAGGGTATTTCGCCCGGCCCGACGCCGACAAGGCCGGGCTCTTGATTTATGGTGCGGATACGATGCGCGTGGCACTGAAACGCCAGCAGGTTCTGTCGGCACTTCTGGGCGCCAATGCCGAAGAGGAAATGCGCCTGACCCGCATTCCGGGCACGGATTTGCGCGGCGATCCTGCACTTTTGTTGGATGCGGTCAAGGCCGTGGGGTTTTTCCCAGGCCCCCGCGCCGTATTCGTCGAAGACACCACCGACACCGCCGCCCCGGCGATTACCGCCGCGTTCGAGGATTGGGCCCCCGGTGATGCCCAGATCATCGTCACCGCCGGGCAGCTGAAACCAAGCTCGAAAGTCCGCAAGGCGTTCGAGGCGCATCCCGCTGCCTATGCCGTCGGCATCTATGACGACCCACCCTCGCGGACCGAGATCGAACGCATTCTGACTCAGGCCGGGTTGCAGAACATCCCTCGCGATTCGATGTCTGCCGTTGCTGAACTGGCCACCGGCATCAGCCCCGGAGACTTCACGCAAACCATTGAAAAACTGTCGCTCTATAAACGTGGAGACAGTTCCGAACTGGCCATCGAAGATATCGAAGCTTGCGCGCCCCGCTCGACCGAGGCAGCGTTGGATGATGTTTTAAACGTGGTCGCTGAAGGCCACGCCGGAGAGATCGGTCCGCTGATCCGACGGCTGCAATCACAGGGCACCAATGCGGTCAGCCTGTGTATCGGCGCAACCCGGCACTTTCGCACATTGTATGCCTGTGCCTCGGACCCCGGCGGGGCGGCACAGGGCATCGGTAAGCTGCGGCCACCGGTCTATGGCAAACGCCGCGACCGGATTTTACGCCAGGCCCAGGGCTGGGGGGCACCGAAGTTGCAAACGGCTCTGACAGTTCTGACTGATACTGACCTGTCACTGCGCTCAGCTGGGCAGACTGCGCCTGCCATGGCACTGGTGGAACGCGCAATGATCCGTCTGGCTATGCTGGCCCGATCCCGCTAACCGGTGCGCAACCAATCCACAGCCGAACGCCCGGCCCATCGCCCAGTCGCCATGCAAGCGGTCAGCAGATAGCCCCCGGTCGGAGCTTCCCAATCCAGCATCTCTCCGGCGCAGAACACGCCGGGCATTGCAGTCAGCATTAGCCCCTCGTCCAGCGCTGTACATCTGACCCCACCAGACGTTGAAATGGCTTCATCCATCGGGCGCAGGGCAGCCCCGGAAACAGGAAGTTGTTTGAGTGCAGTGGCCTCAGAGGATTGCGGCAATCCACAACGTTTCGACATCTCATGGAACAACGCAACCTTTTGCCGCGGCAGCTTCAATGACTTCTTCAGCCATTGTGACAGTGTGGTCTTGGAATTCTTTGCAGCCAACCGCGACTGTAGCGCCACTGCGTCCAGATCGGGCACAAGATCGACTAACAGGTCCGCACCGGCGCGCAAAGCCGGGGTCAAAGAATACAACCCGCCGCCCTCAAGCCCCGTTGCCGATATCGTGGCTTCTCCGCGGCTGTCCAGCTCTCCGGCCATCCAACGCACCGATTTCAGCGCCGCGCCGAAATGCGGGGTCATGTGGGGGCTCCAGTCAACGGACAAGGCGGAATTCGCCGGGGCGAAGGGTGTCAGCGCGACGCCTTTCTGTTGCAAGATATCCGCCCATTGACCGTCTGACCCCAACCGCGCCCAGCTGGCCCCGCCCAGCGCCAGAATGGTCACATCCGGCTTCAGGCTCTGTGTACCCTCAGACGTATGGAAAATCAGCGCATCGCCGTCCCATCCCAACCAACGCCAGCGGGTTTGTATCCGAACGCCCGCGCCCTCAAGCCTCCTCAGCCATGCGCGCAACAGCGGCGAGGCTTTCATCACTGTCGGGAAAACCCGCCCGGTCGAGCCGGTAAACAGCTTCTGCCCCAAACCCCGCGCCCAGTCCTGCACCTCGGCGGCGTCGAACTCAGCAATCATCGGACGCAGCCACTCCGCCGCCTCTCCGTAGGATTGCAGCAAAGTTTCGAACGGTTCGTCCTTGGTCAGGTTCAGACCCGACTTGCCCGCCATCAGAAACTTGCGTGCGACTGATGGCTTGGCCTCGGCCACCATCACGTCATGGCCAGCAGCGGCCAGTTCCCCTGCCGCCATCAGGCCTGCGGGTCCGGCCCCGATCACCACTGCCTGCGCCATGTCCGTCCCCTTGCCTTTCACGCTATCCAGCGCAAATCTGTACCTGCCATGTCAGACAGCGATCCGATCTGCCCGCTCTGTGACCGCCCCATCCCGGATGGGGGCGGCAGCCTGCACCATCTGATCCCAAAACTCAAAGGGGGCAAGGGCGGACCCACGGTTTTGCTGCATGTGATTTGCCACAAAGAGATCCACGCCACCCTGACCGAGGGCGAATTGGCCCGCGCGTTCAATACGGTCGAGGCTCTGCGCACCCACCCGCGTCTGGAGAAATTCCTGATCTGGGTGCGCAAACGACCACCCGGATTTTGGTCGAAAGTTCCGGGCAAGCGACGTGGGCGCTGATCAGCCAGGCCGCACCGGATCACCAAAAGCATCCCTCAGGGACGTCGACAGCCCCTGAACCTCTAACCCCCTGTAATCCGGCGCCGGCGCAAACTGCGCCCCGGCGATATGTTGGAATTCCAGCGTGGTATAGGGACGTTTCCAAAGCCATTCGCGGTTCTCAACGGACCAAAGGTCCGGATTAGGCGGCACATCATCGGTGAAGGCATAGAAATGCAGGTCGAACCCGTATTGGGCCACATCCTGCACTGAAAGCAGTCGCATGCCTTGCGCCCGACAGAACGCATCCTCGGCGGCTAAGTCCCCTGTCCGCAAGGTGATCTGGCCGATGCAGGCATTGGCGAATGGTGCGGCAGGGTCGGCTGCGTTGTCAGGACGGTTGCCCTGAAAGTCGTGTTGCAGCAGCTCGATCACAAACCCTTCGGGGTCTTTCAGGTGGCACATATAGCCGATGTCGCGGAACTGTTTCGGCTCCGAGACCTCGACGCCTTTTTCACGCAGACGAGAAACAGCCAGGTCAACATCGGGCACGGTAATACCGATCTTCCAATACCGCTGTCCACCATCGTGGGCATATCCGCCCCCACCCGGCATCAGCAGCAGGTCCGCGTCCTGCCCACCATAGCCAATGCGATAATTCGCCCCCTGCGCACGCGCCGTCATACCCAGAACATCCGTATAAAAATCAGTCAGTTGCATGGGGTCGGCAACACGCAGCAGCACGGCGGACAATTTCATTGGCTCATCCTTGCGATTCCAGCGGCAATTCGGGGATCGGCGGCCAGGCTGTCTGCCACCAGTTCATGCGCCGTTGGCATCAGTTGATCAGGGTCGACAACCCGGTCGACCAGACCGAAACCGTACGCTTCCTCTGCCGTGATCTTTTGACCGGCCATCAGAATCATCTTGGTGCGTGATGGCCCGATTAGGGCAGCCATACGCACCGGGTCCGAGGGTTGCGGCAAAAACCCCAGCTTCATCACAGGATAAAAGAACTTGGCTTGCGGCACCGCGATTCGGAGGTCACAGGCCAGCACCATCCCGTTGGCACCGCCCGCCAGCGTCCCGTTCAAAGCAGCCACCGTCAGACACGGCAAGGCCGCGATGGCGCCTGACAACCTCTCCCAAAGATCCGAGGTCGCCAGCCCTGCACGGACCTCATCCAGATCGGCCCCGGCGCTGAACACCTTACCCTCACCTGTCAGGATCAGGGCCCGCGCCTCATTAGCAGCTTCGGCGATCTCAACCAGTTCACTCAGCATCGCCTCGGTCAGTGCATTGGCCTTTTGCGGGTTGTTGAGTGTGACCGTCCACAACCCGTCCTTCTTGGTTAGTTTGATCACGTCAGCCCTACCCTTTGCCGGATATCTTCGCGTCGCAGCGAGATTTCTGAGCCCAGAAACTCATCTGCATCCGTCGAACACATCCACAGCAATGCCCGTGCAGGCCAATCGGCGGGAATGTGATCATCCCAATCCAGCTGGCTAACGGCATTGATGCCGCTCGCCTTGATCACCCGCTGCATATCCGTGGCCACGGTGCCCGGCGACAGGCCCATAGAACGAATGCCGTGCATTGAATTTTCAAGATGCAGGCATTCGGTCAGCATTTTAGCCCCGGCTTTCGAGGCGCAGTAGTGGCTCCACGCCTCGATCGGGTTTGTCGCCGCGCCCGAAGAAACCGTGATCACCGTGCCCCCGCCCGCCGCGCGCATAACCGGTAACGCGGCGCGCATTCCGTAGAAGACACCTTTGAGGTTGATGTCGATTGCCTGGCTCCACGCGGCGACATCGGCATTGGACAAGTGAAAGATCGGATCAATGACACCCGCGTTGCCGATCAAAACGTCCAACCCGCCAAAACGGTCGATACAATCCGCGACGGCCTGTTCGACCTGCGCAAAATCGCTGACATCGCATTGCAGCGCGATAGCATTGTCACCCAATGCAGCAGCCAGCGCATCAATCTGGTCGAGGTTACGGGCCACTAGCGCGACATTTGCCCCCGCTGCGGCAAATACGCGCCCCGCCTCGGCCCCGATGCCACGACTGGCCCCTGTTATCAGTACGGTTTTACCCTGCATATGGACCCTGTACCTCCGTTGTTTTTAGATTGTGTGAATCTTTACCGTGCCAACGGGGAAAGGGTCCAGCCCTTGCCCCTTGACGCCTGCGGCCTCAGGCACGACGATGCCGGCAAATTTGATCAAGAAGGGTTCTCAAATGTCCGCTTTCCTCCGCCGCAGCAGCGGCGCAGTTCTGGCCTATGCCGTTGTCACTCAGGGCGCGTTCGCCGATGTCACCGCCCAGCAGGTTTGGGATGATTGGCAGGCCTACTTGTCCCAGATGGGCTATATGGTGTCGGCGGAACAATCCATCTCGGGCGGGGTGACCACGATCACCGATATGAATGTTGCCTTGTCTTCGCCGGACACGGACGGATCGTTCAAGATGACCGTCCCGCAGATGACCCTGACTGAAAATGGTGACGGCACAGTCAGCATCGGTTTTCCAGAAAGCTTTCCCATGACCCTGTCCGGCGAGGAAGAGGGCGAGGCGTTTTCCGTTGATATCGAGTACTACCATACCGGGCTTGAGATGGTCGTTTCGGGCCAACCGGACGATATGACTTATGACTATTCCGCGCCCACACTTGGTCTGAAACTGGGTGGCGTACAGGTCGAGGATGAGACCCTGCCCAACGACATGCTGGCCATGGATTTCAAACTGACCGACTTGTCAGGAGATTCGCGGATGAAGGTCGGCGAAACCCGCACAGTGGACCAGAAAATGACCGCAGCCGGGCTGACCTATGATCTGGGATTCACCGATCCCGAAGGGTCAGATGATGGCAAGATCAACGGGTCGATGAACCAATTGACCTTCGAAGGCACCAGCGTGATCCCCGAAGATTTCGACGGCACCGATCCGCAGTCCTTCTTCAACGGCGGGGTCTCATTCTCGGGTCTGTTCACTTACGCTTCGGGTCAGACCGCGATTGAAGGGACGAGCGAAGGTCAGGCTTTTTCGATGGCCACCCAATCCGAAGGTGGCCGGTTCGGCGCCAGCTTGGATGATCAGCGTCTGGCTTATGATGTCGAACAAAACAGCACAAACCTCGCCGTGACTACGGCCGAGCTGCCGTTCCCAATCGAGATGGCAATGGCCGAGACAGGGTTTGGGTTCGAATTCCCGGTGCAGCAATCCGAAGAAGAGCAGCCCTTTGGACTGTCGGTCAACGTAACCGATTTCACCATGTCGGACGTGTTGTGGAGCATCTTCGACCCGGCAGGAGCCCTGCCGCGCGACCCGGCAACCATCGCGCTGGACGCCACCGGAACCGCAAAAATCCTGACGAACTTCTTCGATCCGGCCGCCATCGAGGCTCTGGAAACATCTGGCGAAGCACCGGGTGAGCTGAACTCGCTGAAGATCAACGAATTGCTGGTCTCAATTGTCGGAGCTAAATTGACGGGTGACGCGGACTTTACTTTCGACAATTCCAGCACCGAGGAGTTCGACGGGCTGCCGTCCCCGGCCGGCGTGGCGAACCTTCAGCTGGCGGGCGCCAACGCATTGATCGACACGCTGATCACCATGGGCGTGATCGGCGAAAGCGACGCGATGGGTGCGCGGATGATGATGGGCCTGATGGCCGTACCCGGCGACGAACCGGATACGCTGAACTCGAAAATCGAGTTCACGGAAGATGGCCAGATACTGGCCAACGGTCAGCGCATCAAGTGATGTTGGGGGGCGAAGCTCAATATTACCAGAGCTTCGCCCGTTAACTGACTCAGGTCTGCAAATCCAACTCGTGGACTAGAGCTCGTGCTATACGCCGTCCGGCGGTTCGACCATTAAAATACGCGGGTGTCGGCAGATCCTTAGCAATGCTCTGCATGTGGAACCGGTACATCCCCTCATAAAACTTGAAGTTGGTCTCACACAGAAAAAATTTCCCGGTTGCTGCGCATGGAAGAATGTCATGCGCGTAAAGCCCGACGCCCACAGCATTCTTGACGCTTTTCGCGATGTCGCGGATTTGGTCACTATTGGGTTTGATCAGTAGGTCGTGAAAATGTGTTAGCATTTCAGCGTCAACCGGCGTCCCCCGAGTTCGGACATTGAGTCCTTTTCCGGCTCTTATCCACGAAAACAAGACCTGTTCGCCTACCGCCATGGCACGAATGGATAAATGCCAGGGCTTACCTTTGTATTCGTATTTGCAATTGATGTAATCGGTGTTGTACCGCGTGGAATCCAATTCCCTTTCGTCGCTCACGAGTTGCACCGGAACATGCGCGTTTGACACTTCGTTCGAAAAAACAGTGCCGAAACTGTCACCCGCCTCAATCAACCTAGGCATGGGAACGCCCGCGGCCGTCAAAACCTTGTTCTGGCGGACTTTGTGGCCAATGACGCGCCCATGTTCAACGGAATGCAGTACCTTGTGACCCAGAGCAGCAAGCTCTGTTTCACGTGCACGCAGCCAGTCTACTTTTTGATGCTGAACGACGAAAAGCTCGTTGTAATGCAGCAAAACATAGCTTTTCGGATCTGTTGTCGGGCCGCGCTCAATCAGTTCCCGGAAAGGTAAAACTTCAGCGGGGACTTGCAGCTTGGTAAGAACCCTTGTGAAATGGCTGATGATATTGCTCGACCCTTTGCCCGCGGCAACGACATGCGGCTCGTCAAAATCAACTACGAAAAACTGAGCCAAGCCAAGCTCTCCTATTTGCCTTCACTTGCCCGGGTGAAAGATTCAATCTGTTGTGATCGTCACCCGGAAATCTGTAATGCGTCCCAACTAATGAAAGTTTATACGGTAATGTAAACCCTTCGGCTGCCCCATCTGAATTTGGGCCAAACTAAGAGGTCTGACCTGTGATCTATCTGCCCAGAGGTCTTGCGGGACGGGCGGTCCAAGGCTAGGTCCAATGCAATACAACCGGAGGCCGCATGACCCTTACACCAGAAGACATCAGCCAATCCTTGATTGACGCGGCCCGCAATGCCGGGGCCGACGCGGCGGATGCTATTGTGATCGATGGCTCTTCGGTTTCAGTCGAAGTGCGGAGCGGGGCGCTGGAACATGCCGAAAGGTCCGAGGGTACTGACCTTGGTCTGCGGGTGTTCCTGGGGCAGCGGCAGGCGATCGTGTCCAGCTCTGACAGCCGCCCGAAAACCTTGACCGCGATGGCCGAGCGCGCCGTGGCCATGGCCCGCGAAGCCCCCGAAGATCCGTTCACCGGGCTGGCCGATGCGGCGCAGTTGGCCACGGATTGGGATCTGCCCGCATTGGAATTGTTCGACCCTACCCCGGAACCAGCGGCCGAAGACCTGCTGCATGACGCGCTGGCCGCCGAAGCTACGGCACTGGCGGTTCACGGCGTATCGCAAGTATCCGATGCAGCGGCGGCTTATGGCACGCACCGTGTACATCTGACAGCAACCAACGGTTTTTCCGGTGGCTATGCCCGCAGCAGCCGCTCGACCTCATGCGTGGCGATCTCGGGCGAAGGTACCGGGATGGAGCGCGACTATGACGGCGACAGCCGCACCTTTCAAAGCGACCTGCGCAGCCCCGAGGAAATTGGCCGCACCGCAGGTGAACGTGCTGTGGCGCTGGTCGGGGCTCAGAAACCCGCCACCGGCACATTTCCGGTGCTGTTTGACGAACGCATCTCATCCTCGCTGATCGGTCACCTGCTGGGGGCCAGCAATGGTGCGGCTATCGCGCGGGGCGCGTCTTGGCTTAAGGACTGCCTGGGCGAACAGGTGTTACCTGACCACCTGTCGCTGATCGAAGACCCGCACCGCCCACGCATCGCGGGCTCGCGCCCCTTCGACGCCGAAGGACTGGCAACGCAACGGCGCGCCATTGTCGAAAACGGCGTGCTGACCGGCTGGACGCTTGATCTGTCCAGCGCGCGCAAGCTGGACATGACCTCAACCGGTAACGCCACGCGCGGCGTGTCGGGGCCACCTTCGCCCAGCAACTGGAACCTGAGCCTGACCCAAGGCACACACAGCCGCCAGGACCTGCTGCGTGACATGGGCACCGGGCTGCTGGTGACATCTATGATCGGCTCGACCATCAACCCAAACACGGGTGACTATTCACGCGGCGCATCAGGGTTCTGGGTCGAGAACGGAGAGATCACGCATCCGGTCAACGAATGCACCATCGCGGGCAACCTGCGCGATATGTTGAAACGGATCATCCCGGCAAACGACGCGCGCCCGTATCTGTCGCGGGTGGTTCCGTCGGTGCTGATCGAAGGAATGACACTTGCCGGCAGCTGACCTGCAACTTTTGATCGACGCCGCATTAGAGGCCGGAAAGATCGCCACCCGATACTCGGGCACAACGGCGCAGCGCTGGGATAAACCCGACGGCGCCGGACCGGTGACCGAGGCCGATCTGGCCGTCAACGGCATGCTGGAACAGCGCCTGCCCGCCGCCCGGCCATGCTATGGCTGGCTGAGCGAAGAAACCGAGGATTCCACTGACCGGCTGACGAAGGACCGGGTGTTCATCATCGATCCGATCGACGGCACCCGCAGCTTTGCCGAAGGATCGCGCACCTGGGCACACTCACTGGCCATTGCAGAACAGGGCGAAGTGATTGCGGCTGTAATTTACCTGCCCCTGCGCGATCTGCTGTATACTGCGGCCAAAGGACAAGGCGCGTTTCTGAATGGGGCGGCGATCCACGTCTCGGGCGTCACGACGCTGGACACGGCGCAAATATTGGCGGCCAAACCCAATATGAAGCCACACCATTGGCGGCAGGGTCAGGTGCCTGACTTTGAACGGGTCTATCGCCCGTCACTGGCCTATCGAATGGCGCTGGTCGGACAAGGGCGTTTCGACGGGATGCTGACGCTGCGGCCCAGTTGGGAATGGGATATCGCCGCGGGCGACCTGCTTGTCCGCGAGGCTGGCGGCCGCTGTTCCGACCGGTTGGCGCAACCGTTGCGGTTCAACAACGCCCATCCGCGCCTGAACGGCGTGATCGCGGCCGGCACGCCCATTCATGACACCCTGCACGCACAGCTTGACCCGGGCAGCACCGGAATCCGCCCATGAGCCGACCGCGATCCCTCAGCCTGGCAGCCTATCGGGTTCTGTCCTGGGGCGTGTCCAACCCGAGCAGCCAACCCGAGATCCAGCGCCCTGAGGGCGAGTTGCTATGGGTCCATATCAACGCACAGGATCGCCAGCGCGCGGTCGTAGATTTCTGCCATAGGCTGCAGCAGGTCCGACCCACTTTGCATGTGCTGCTGACAGTGCCCGCCGAAGCCGACCTGAGCCTTTGGGAGCAAGGAGACTACCCGCTGGTGAACCTGCCCTCGGAACAAGCGGGGGCAGCACGCGCGTTTCTGGACCATTGGCACCCCGAAATCGGCCTGTGGGTCGGGGGCGGGCTGATGCCCAATGTTATCACGCGCGCCGAAGAGCGCGGTATTCCCCTGATACTTATCGAAGCACGGGTCGATATAAAGATCGCGCGCGGCGCCCGGTGGCTGCCGGACATCACCCGTTTTACTTTAGACTGTTTTAAAACCATCCTGACCACGAATTCGGAAACCACCCGGACAATCCGTCGCCTTGGCATAACGTCGGGCAAAGTCACCGACTCTCCACCATTGTATGTCAGCCCGAACCCGCAGCCCTGGCCCGAGGATGAACTGATCGAAACCAATCACGCACTGGCGGGGCGTCCGGTCTGGTTGGCAGCTTGTGTGCGGGACAAAGAGTTCATCTCGATCCTTAGTGCCCATCGCCAGGCGTTGCGGATGTTGCCCCGGCTGACACTGGTGCTGCATGTGGCAGACACCGCCGAGGCAGAACCACTGCAAAACCGCCTTGAGACGATGGATCTGCGTTGTACCAATTGGGACACCAGCGGTCAGATCGAAGACAACACGCAGGTTATCCTGTCCGCCCACTCCGAAGATCTGGGCCTGTGGCACCGGGTCTCGCCAGTCACATTCATGGGCAGTTCGCTAGAGCGCGACGCGGGTGGGCGCGATCCACTTGTTGCCGTTGCCCTTGGGTCGTCCGTCATCCACGGCCCGTTTGTGCATCGTCATCAGCAGATGTACGATCAACTGGATCGGGCCGGGGCTGCCCGCATGGTCAGATCCGCAACCGAACTGGGGGACGCCGTGGTCGAGCTGCTATCGCCTGACCGAGCTGCAGATATGGCGCTGGCCGGATGGCAGATCGTATCCGAAGGCGCACCACAAGCGGATCAATTGATCGATATGGTGCAGGATTGCCTGGATCAGCGGAGTGCGGATTGATGAGAGCACCTGGTTTTTGGAACACCGCCCCCAACCGGCTGGATATGCGTGCCAGACTACTGGCACCGCTTGGCCGTATTTATGCCGCCGCAACCGCCCGGCGGGTGGCGTCCGAGCCCGGGATGAAACCCGGCATTCCTGTCATCTGCATCGGCAACCTGAACGCAGGTGGCACTGGCAAAACCCCAACCGTAATCTGGATGATCGAGCAATTGCGCGACGCCTGGCACGAAACGCATGTGGTGACGCGTGGCCATGGAGGTTCGTTAGAAGGTCCCGTGCAGGTTGACCCATCCAAACACACCGCCGCGCAAGTCGGGGATGAACCCCTGTTGCTGGCCGCCTTTGCCGAGGTCTGGGTGGCCAAGGACCGCGCCGCCGGCGCGCGCGCGGCGGCCGAAGCCGGGGCCAGTGTGATCCTGCTGGACGACGGGTTTCAGAACCCCTCGGTCGCCAAGGATTTCTCGGTCATCGTGGTCGATGCGGCGCGTGGATTCGGCAATGGGCTGTGTCTGCCTGCCGGGCCTTTACGTGAACCTGTTGAAACCGGATTGCAACGCGCCGATCTGGTACTGTCGCTGGGTGATACCGACGCGCAATCGCAATTTACCGATCGCTGGGGGGCGAAATTGACCGCTCCCCACGCCACCGGCGCGGTTGAGCCCCTGCAAACCGGTATGGATTGGGCAGATACGCCGGTTCTGGCCTTTGCAGGGATCGGCCATCCTGAAAAGTTCTTTGCCACCTTGCGCCAACAGGGCGCGACACTCTTGCGGGCCGAGGCACTGGACGATCACCAACCGCTGACCCCTGCCCTTATGACCCGGTTAGAGAACGAGGCCCGCCTGCTGGGCGCGCAAATGGTGACAACGGAAAAAGACGCCGTGCGCCTGCCACCGCCGTTTCGCAGCAAGGTCATCACCCTGCCTGTGCGTTTGAATGTGAATGAGACCGACAAGGTGCGGCAGATGCTGCTGCAAATCGCCCCGTCGCCGTAAAGTGCGACCGGTCCGTGCAGAACCGGTCGCAACAGGCAATCAGCTGCCCAGTTCTTCTTCGATCAGCTTCTTGAAATCGGCATAAGATTGGTTGTCGACCTTCTTGCCATTCACAACGAACGAAGGCGTAGATTGAACACCGTCACGTTCGGCGTTTTCCTGATACCAGGCCACCAGTGTTTGCGCGCGGGTGCCGTCCTGCAGGCAGGCTTCAAGCTGGTCATTGTCAATACCAGCCAGACGCCCGATCTTGCGCAACTCGTCCACGATTTCAGCTGGACCACCTGCGCGGGTCCATTCGGACTGACCTTCATAGATCAGGTCGGAAATGCCAAAGAACTTATCGGGGCCGTCGCAACGCGCGACCATCGAAGCCCACAGGCCATATTTGTCGAAATACACCTCGCGGTAGATGAACTTGACCTTACCGGTGTCGATGAAATCCTTCTTCAGCTGCTTATACGCCCCCGTATGGAAGTTGGCGCAATGCGGGCAGGTATAGGATGCATATTCGATGATCTCGACCGGCGCATCTTCGGCCCCCTGCACCATCTCGACGATGGTCGAGGTGTCAATATCGGCCTCTTGCGCCTCGGCACTGCCAATCATCGGATACGAAGTAGAGGAATTCGACAGCCAATAGCCGCCAGCGGCAATAGCGACGGCCGCGCAGATTCCGGTTGCAATACGGCTCATTTCTCAGCCCTTTCTCAGCGTTTTTGCTTGGATAATACGTTGCGGCCCAGACGTTCAAGGGCCGCGCGCAGATCACCGTCATTGACGTCGCGCGCAGTCCGGTCCGCCTCGGCCACGATTTCGGGATCGATTTTGGGATTCGCCGCTTTCGGTTTGTGATCGAAGCTGGCCTGCCCCTCGGCAAATCCTGTCGGCGCGGTCTGGGTGATACGCACCCGGCTGATGGCGTTATAGCCATAAACAGCATTCACCTTGCCGCGCAGCTGTTCCTTTTGCATTTCAAGCATCGGAGCCTGCGGGCCAGTAGTCAGCACCGTCAGCGTCGCGCCGATCCCGCCCTTGCCATAGCCCACATTCACCGGTCGCGCGATGGCGGCCATATCCTGGCCAACGATCTCGGCCCAATGGGTCAGCAGACGCGAAACGGCAAAGCCCCGGCTTTCCCCGGCGCGCCTGATCTGGCCGTTCAGCAATGTCGCGGTGCGTTTGAACCCGCGGGTCGAAGAACGTCTGCGCTGCATCTGGTTTCCAACTCCTGCGCCGCTATTGTAAAGGGCATGTTATCGGACGCCAGCGAAACCCGACAGAGAGATAGATAAAACTTGCGTGACACCATTCAATATGACCTGAGCGGTGCGTTACTGGCCTGGTACGACCGCCACGCTCGCACGATGCCGTGGCGTGTTAGTCCAGCCGACCGGGCGGCGGGCATGATACCCGACCCCTACCGGGTCTGGTTGTCCGAAGTGATGTTGCAACAGACCACCGTGGCCGCTGTCCGAGGTTATTATACGCGATTCACCGCGCGCTGGCCTACGGTTCAGACACTGGCGGCCGCACCGGATGATCAGGTCATGGGCGAATGGGCCGGGCTGGGCTATTACGCCCGTGCCCGCAACCTGCTGAAATGCGCGCGCGCGGTGGCCAATGAACTTGGCGGCGTTTTTCCCGATACCTATGACGCCCTGCTGAAACTGCCCGGCATCGGCCCCTATACGGCCGCCGCCATCTCGGCCATCGCTTTTGACCGGCCCGAGACGGTTCTGGATGGCAATGTCGAACGGGTCATGGCGCGTCTGTATGACATTCACGACCCTCTGCCAGGCTCGAAACCCCTGTTGAAAGAAAAAGCCGCTGCGCTAACGCCCGACCTGCGACCCGGAGATTATGCACAGGCCGTGATGGATCTGGGGGCCACGATCTGTACCCCGAAATCTCCGGCCTGTGGCATCTGCCCCCTGCGCGACCCTTGTCAGGCTCGTGCGGCCGGAACCCAGCCCGACCTGCCGCGCAAGACACCGAAAAAGCAGAAACCCACGCGGTATGGCCATGTCTATATCGCTCAGCGTACGGATGGAGCCTTGCTGCTGGAGCGGCGCCCCGACAAAGGGTTGCTGGGCGGCATGCTGGGCTGGCCGGGGTCAGTTTGGTCAGATGCGCCAGCAGACTCCCCTCCCTTTGCCGCTGACTGGCAAGCTTTAGCAGGTGAGGTGCGCCACACCTTCACCCATTTTCACCTGATCCTGTGTGTCTGGACGGCTACGTTGCCGACGGAAACGACCCTCGATGATCTGATCGTTTTGGAAAAACACACTTTCCGCCCCAGCGACCTGCCGACCGTGATGCGCAAAGCATATGACCTCTGGCGCAACCGGTAACCCATTGTCTGTCCTGCCGGACTGTGGCTAATGTGCGCGCAGTCATCCGGAGCCACCCAATGACCGCAACAGATACCTTACCCCGTTGGCAATCGGCCCTGCCGTTCTGGATCTCATTCCTGCTGATCCCGCTGATCTGGTTCACCGCAATGGCTGGCGGTTGGTGGGTCTTGCTGGTGCCACTTTCCACATGGTGGGCCTTTGCGTTGCTCGACCGGCTCACCGGGCTGGATCTGACCAATGCCAGCCCCGATACCCCCGACTCGGTGTTGCACTGGTACATCCTGCTGACAAAAGCCTGGGTTCCGGTGCAATTCCTGACCCTTTACGGGCTGATCTGGTACGCCACGCATACCGACCACCTGTCAACCTTGGCTAAGGTTGGGCTGTTCTTCGGAATGGGAGTAATCTCGGGCACGATCGGCATCAACTACAGCCACGAGTTGATGCACCAAAAAGGCCGAGTCGAACGCTGGTTGGGCGATATCCTTCTGGCGATGGTGCTGTATTCACATTTCCGCTCTGAACATCTGCTGGTGCATCACCGCTATGTCGGTACGCCCCGCGACCCGGTGACTGCCCGCTATAACGAGGGGTTTCATCGGTTTTATCCGCGGGTGCTGAAACAATGCCTGTTCTCGGCCTTGCGGGCTGAACGCGAAAAACTGGCCCGCAAAGACCGCCCGTGGAGCGACCTCTCAAACCCGTTCTGGCGCTACTGGGCATTACAAGGTGCAATGCTGGTTTTGGCCTTCGTGATCGGAGGTCTCTCGGGGCTCGCACTGTTCCTGATCCAGGCGGGCGTCGCCATCTGGCAGCTAGAATTGGTTAATTACGTCGAACACTATGGCCTGACACGCAAACATCTGGGCGCAGGCAAGTATGAGCATGTCCAACCGCGCCACTCATGGAATGCATCACAGAAAGCGTCGAACTGGCTGCTCATCAATTTGCAGCGCCACTCGGACCACCACTATAAACCCAACCGCCGCTTTCCACTGTTGCAACACCACCCCGAGGACGCGGCCCCGCAATTGCCCTACGGCTATCCGGTGATGACGGTCGCCGCGATGATCCCACCGCTGTGGCGTCGCATCATGAACCCACGCGTCCGCGCTTGGCGGCGCCAATACTATCCCGAAGTTACGGACTGGACGTCCTATAACAAATTGCAAAACCCGCTGCCACGTGCCTGACCGCAGCACGCGTCAGCGGGCTGCCCGGCCCAACGATCCGCCTTGCATCTTCGATGCATGGTTGATCGGCGGGAGCCCTCACCCGGTCATCACCCATACATCCATCGGGGCCTCCACCCCCCGGACCGCACGATTTTCGTGTTTCGCAAACCCCGCCATCAGCTCGGATACGTTGCGGCCTTCTTCCTCCAAACGGCTCCGAACTGCGTCGCTCATGATGACTTTTGCCTGAAATTCGCGGGTCTGCGCCTCAAGCTTCGCGGCCACATTCACCGCATCCCCTATCACCGCAAATTCCAAACGGTTGGCGCCGATATCCCCCAGAACGACCGCGCCGAAATGGACCCCGATCCCCACACGTATCTCAGGCTCGCCCGTACGGCGGCGTTCCACGTTCCAACGGTCAATCACATCGATCATCCCACGCGCGCAGGCCACTGCATTACTCGCATCCTGCGGTGTCGGCACCGGCGTCCCAAACGTGGCCATCAATCCGTCACCCAGGTATTTGTCCAGCGTTCCGTGATGGCGGAACACTTCGGCCTCCATCCGGGCGTGAAAGCCGCGCAGGGCTTCAATCACATCATATGGGTCGCGACCAGCGGCATATCTGGTGAACCCGACGATATCGATGAACAGGACGGCAATTTGCTCTTTGCGCACCTGCTTCAGCGGCTCATCATTCTGGCTCAGCTCATCCACCACGTTCGGTGAGAAATACCGCGACAGGTTTGCCCTTTCGCGCTCCAACCCCGCATTCGACATCAGCAACCGATTGAGCCGCCGCATCGACACGCCCAATGTCACCGCCACCATCATGAACACGATCACCTGTTGAATACGCTGCGCTGGCATAAAGCTGTTGGGGTCCAGCAATTCTGCCACATCGGGATAGCCAGCCAATGCCTCAGCCACACGCTCGCTGAGACCGGGCATCGGGGTTGCGACCCACCAGGCGATGATCCATCCAGCCGTCCAGACCCCTGCTGTCCATGACCCGATCGCAATCACCGTGCGCCAGGAATAGGCCAACGTACCGGCCGCCAGAATGATGAAAAAATACTGGAAATTGTCGAACCGGTACTGCATCGCCAATGGTCGGACATCGTCGCTGAACGGGTTGGGCACAATCATCCCCAGTGTCATGATCAGCAGGTCTACAAAGATCAAAAGCAACTCGGTTCGCGATTGCCCCACACGCCCCGCGCGCCGGATAAACCAACCGTTGGCGCAGATCAGCAGCAAGATGAAGTGATACCACAGCACTTCCCATTGCGGATTCAGGTAGATCAGCAGCACACCAGTCAGCGCCATCGCGATCCAGCGAGCGCGGACCGCAAGTTCAAGCCCCTCGCGCTTGTGTCGTTCCATCGCGGCTTCGGTATATTTGTTTTCCAGATCGAAATTGTCCGGGCGGGTCACAAAGAACCGGTCAAAGCGGGACTCGCTGGCTGTGGTATCCGACATTGCACAAGCTCCTTCACTGCACCGCAGAATACAGAAGGCCCGTTTCGAAACCAGATGTTGAAAAACAAAAGACCCCGCCGAGATCGGCGGGGCAAGGCTTAGTGCCTTGTGTCAGGCCACAGGCACCGGCGGTGTTGGTAAAATCAGTTCATCTCGGCCCGGATCTGCTGACGCAACACGTCAATCGGCACCGTTTTGCCGTCGCGTTTAAAGCACCAGTAGGTCCAGCCGTTACAGGACGGCGCGTTTTCCAGCTGCGCCCCCACTTGGTGGATCGAGCCCTTGACGTTGTTGCCCACCAGCGTGCCGTCGGCACGGACCTTGGCCTTGTGGCGCTGGTTCATGGAATACAGTTCTTCACCCGGGCGCAGCATCCCACGTTCAACCAGTTGGCCGAAGGGCACGCGCGGCTCGGCACGTTTGCTGGCGCTGACCTCCAGCGCCTCACGGTCGAACTTACGGACCTTCGAGATGCGCTTTTCAGCGACCTTGCGATAGCTTTCCTCGCGCTCGATGCCGATGAATTCGCGACCCAGCATCTTGGCAACTGCACCTGTGGTTCCGGTACCGAAGAACGGATCAAGGATCACGTCGCCCGGATTGGTCGAGCCGATCAGCACACGGTGCAACAGCGATTCCGGTTTCTGCGTCGGATGCGCCTTGTCGCCGTTTTCATCCTTCAGGCGCTCGTGCCCGGTGCAGATCGGCAGTACCCAGTCACTGCGCATCTGAACGCCCTCGTTCAGCGCCTTTAAGGCTTCATAGTTGAACGTGTACTTTGCCCCTTCGCATTTCGACGCCCAGATCATCGTCTCATGCGCGTTGGTAAAGCGTTTGCCGCGGAAGTTCGGCATCGGATTGGATTTGCGCCACACGACGTCGTTTAAAATCCAATAGCCCGCGTCCTGCAGGGCCGAACCCACACGGAAGATATTGTGGTAAGACCCAATCACCCAGATCGCGCCATTTGGCTTAAGCAGACGACGCGCTGCCTTCAGCCATTCGCGGGTGAATTGGTCATAAACGGCAAAGCTGGAGAATTGATCCCAATGATCGTCAACCGCATCTACCTGACTGTTATCGGGGCGGTGCAATTGACCCTTCAACTGCAGATTATAGGGCGGATCCGCGAAAATCAGGTCCACCGACGCCTCGGGCAGACTGTTCATCACATCGATGCAGTCCCCGGATAGAATCGTGTTTAAAGGGAGCGCTTTTGCGCCCTTTTTAGTGGTTGTTGTCATTTGTACTGCCTCAAGTATCCACGGCGCTTTTGCGCTCATTTGGTTGAGACAAGGATGAGTCAAAGTCGATTCGCCGTCAATTTCTTTTTTGAATCAGCGACTTACAATTTACTCTTGATACAAGATATTGTGTACTGGCTTGAAGGAACGTCTATGGTGTGGGGTCACACCAAGATTTTGCAGCGCGTCCTTGTGTTGTTTCGACGGATAACCGGCGTTTGTCTCCCATCCGTAGCCCGGATGCTGTTGCGCCAAATCCACCATCAGTTGATCGCGCCAGTTTTTGGCGACGATCGAAGCCGCCGCAATCGACACAGAATGCGCATCGCCTTTGACCACCGCCCTCGCGGGGATCGTCAGGCCTCGTGGAATCATGTTCCCATCGATCAGCAGGTAATCAGGCGGCGGGTCCAGCGCTGCCACCGCGCGCTCCATCGCCAGATGCGAAGCCCGCAAGATATTGTGTTCGTCAATCTCGGCCACTGACGCCTCGGCAATTGCGATCTCGGCCTTCTCACGCAGGGCTGCCTCTAACGCGGCGCGCCGTTTCGCCGTCAGCTTTTTGGAATCGTTCAGCCCGTCGGGAATATCACTGGGGTTCAGAATCACGGCTGCGGCAACCACCGGTCCGGCCAGCGGTCCGCGCCCAACCTCGTCGACACCTGCGATCCGCAGAAATCCACGCGCCGCTGCGGCCTTCTCAATTTCATAATCCGGAGTCGTCATACCCCCGGAAAATCGCGTTTTGCCATCCACCGCAAGAAAAAAGGAGAGGGCAGCTTGCGCCGCCCTCTCCCGCACAGCGCTTCTGTGGCGCCGCTCCTGCTCGAAAACCGTTACTTGTAACTAACGCGGTATCCTTTCTGGCGCAGACAGCCGGGGTGGTATGCCCGCTTGACCTTTTTGCCATTCCAGAACCTGACCTTGCACTGGTTAGGCAGGCTATTGCTGTATTTGTAATGCTTGCCCAGACAGGTCTTCCCCAACAGTCGTTGATTGGGCGAATACCCTTTGAACGTGCGCAAGCATCGTTGCGGCAGGCTGTAACGCGCAACACGCGGGGGCAGCGGGCGTACGTGATGTGGCCGGTGCTTTGGCCGGGTGTGTACGTATTTCTGGGGCGCCTTATATATGTGATTGTAGTTGTGCGTCACGTTGTTCTTTTTGCTCTTGTCGTCGAAATGCTTCACAGCGGCGCCAATCAGCGCAATGGCTGCAAGCCCGCCAAGAATATCCTCGACATCCGCGGCCCGCGCCTGAGACGCAGAAATACCGGTGATGGCAACTGCCGAGGCCACGATCAGGGCAATGAATTTCTTATGCATGGTGCTTGTCCTTCAGTAGTCTTGAGGTGACCCGGTGGCGGGCCGTGTGCTGATGACCCGACACTGGCCGCGCCTCGTTCAGACAGGCAATAACGGGCCGGTGTTATCCGATATCAGGTCCGCGAAACCCCTTAGGTTATTGAATATCGTGCCAACACATGCGCAGGATGCGGCCTATGAAACAGATCCTCTCTTCTCTGGCCCTGTTGGCCCTGATATCGCTTGGCACCACCGCTTCGGCGGCCGATTGCTATGCCGACTACAAGGCCAAGCAGGACAATCCACTGCGCCTGCATTATGGCGTCATGCAGGTATCGGCTTGCGGTAAAGGGCAGGCTAAAAAAGAAGTCGCCCAACGCCTCAAGGGGTCGGGCTGGACCCTGCTGAACGTCATGTCCGTGTTCGGGCCGGAAGGGTTGGATAAAAGGAAGGCCAATGCCGGAAAATTCTATCTCCGTTACTGAGGCCCGCCGATCCGGTGTCAGACTGGTCGGCGCGGGCATCGCGGCGATCGTGGTGATTCTGGTAACAGCGGCCATCTTTTTATTCTGGACCCTGCCCGATGCTAATGCCTTTAATGCCCGGGTCGAACGATTGTTCATCGAAAGCGATCTGACCTCGCAAACCGAGATTCGCCTGCTTGAGATATTGGCGCAATCGGGCACCGCTTTTGCCGATACACTGTCCAGCTACCGAATGGTGATTTTCGTGTTGCTGGTTTTTGCCACTGCTATGTTGGTAACGGCGCTGGTGTTTCTGGTGATGCTGGTGTTGTTGAACCGGCGAATGGCACAGATCGAACGCACCGGCATTCAGGTCACCTCGCTACTGATCAGCCGCGAGGAAAATACCGTCTATCTGAACAACATGGATTTCAAACTGACACCCGCGGCAATGGAGACCTTGTCGGTGCTGGCCGAATCCCGGCTGGACGACGAGGTCCTGTCCGGCGTTCAAATCGAGTCGATGATCTCAGGCAAAGACACCGCCGATTGTGACGAGGCCGCAGGTGCCACACGGATCAAACGGCTGCGCGATGCCTTGGGCAATCAGATGGTCAGTGAGTTGCTGGTCAAGAATATCGCCAAAAAAGGCTATATGCTGTCGATCGAAAAAGATGTGATTCAGATGGTCTGACTTTGCCGCATCGCACAAGGTATGTGTGATAAAATGCCAGTTATCCCCCTTGGAATGCTTGCCCCAAAGGCCCATCCTATTACTAAGCGGGTCAGGGAAACTGATGATGAACGTCCATACCACACCGCCGACTAAAGGCTATGGGATATCGGTCGAATCGCTGAAAGGTCGGATCGCGATCTATCGGGATGACACCCTATTGGCCGAAAGCACCGACGCGAAAGTCATGTATGAAACGCGGCTGCCGGCCACAATTTACGTTCCGCGCGCGGATATCTGTGTCGATCTTGGTGCAGAAACCGAGTTGCAGACGTTTTGCCCATTCAAGGGAACGGCGACCTATCACGATGTCATTCTGGATGGGCAACGGCTGACCAACTCAGTCTGGGCCTATGAAGAAGCACTGCCTGAAAGCGCCGCCATTCAGGGCTATGTCGGGTTTATGCCCTCGGCCTATACACGGGTCGACTTGGGCGAAAACCAACTGCGAGATACCGAGGATGGCAATATCAGCGGCCCTCTGATTGATTGGCTGATGCGTGGTGCATCCAACCTCAGCACGCCGGAAGCCTTCACCAAGGCGTTGGCCGAAAAGATGTTGGAACACGGCATCGCCATTCAACGGCTCAGCATTCTGGCCTGGTCTCTGCATCCGCTGATCGCGGGCAAGCATTATATCTGGGAAAAAGGTGAGGCCCAGATTTCGACCAATGTGCCCACGTATGAAATCCACGATCACCCGGCCTATATCAACAGCCCCCTGCGTCACGTCTCGAACGGGCTGGGCGGTGTGCGCCAGCGGTTGAACGACGAAAACCCCCAAAACAGCTTCCCGATTATGGAGGACCTGCGGGCCAAGGGTGCCACCGATTACGTCGCCATGCCATTGCCGTTCTCGGACGGGCGGACAAATGTCCTGACCCTGACCTGCGATCATCCTGATGGGTTTACAACAGAAAACCTCGGGTTGGTGTTCGAGTGCTCATCTGTCATTGCCCGCTTTTACGAAGTTTTCATGCAGCGCGAGAACGCACAGGTGTTGCTTGAGACTTATGTCGGCAAACGCTCGGGCGCGCGGGTGCTGGGCGGTGAAATCCGGCGCGGCGACGGGGATGAGATTGATGCGGCCATTATGTTCTGCGACCTGCGCAATTCGACCAGCCTGGAAGAGCAGCTTGGCCGTACCGCCTATATCAACGTGCTGAACGACTTTTTCGAAACCGTGTCCGATATCGTGCATAACAATGGCGGCGAAGTATTGAAGTTCATCGGTGACGCTGTTCTGGCAGTCTTTCCCGAGGGTGAAGATTCCATGGTCGCGCGCCGAAACGCGCAACGCTCAGCCGTTGAAATTGTCGAAAAACTTGGTGAGTTGCGCCAATCTGGCTCAGACGTTCATTGCGATTGCTCGATCGGGGTTGCCTATGGTCGGGTCACATATGGCAATGTCGGATCGCGCGAACGGCTGGATTTCACAGTCATCGGACAGGCCGCAAATGTCGCGGCCCGGTTGGGGGAATACAGCAAAACGATCGGTCAGCGCATTGTCGTCTCGGCCGATATTCAGCCTGCATGCGCGGATGCTTTGTCATTGGGCGAGGTCAAGCTGCACAATGTGTCCCAGCCAGTGACCGCATTTGCACTCAGAACTTCGGCGGATGCCGTGTTGAACGCCTGAATTTTCGAATAGTTATCTGTGTCGCGCCTAGGTTACGCCCCCAGCAAAATCAGCGCCGTTTGAGCAGGGGAAATCGTGTTTTGCAGCTGTGCAATCTGGCTGCGTGCAAGATATTGGTCTGTCAGCCGGGCCACCGACGCCTCGTCGGTAAATTGGGCCAGATCGTCTGATCCAGTCAGGCCCGACAATCTATCCTTGAAAACCTCAAGCTGCCTGTCGATGTCCAACTGCGCGAAACTTGATGGCAGCCCCAGCGCCGTCTCCATCATGCTTCTCAGCGGCGGTTGCCCCATCAGATCGAACCACTTAGTGTCCGAACTGCTGTCCTGCGCGGCCAGATCCGCCAAGGTATGTTGCGTATAAAGCGATATGCGCATCGTCTCATCGCTCTCACCAACAGCGATTTCGAACCGAGACACGACATTGTCCTGCGCAATTGCTTCCATAAAGGTGGTCAAACCCGTTCTGCGCACCTCGCCCGGACCTAGGCCGAAGGCTTCGGAAAACTCCCGATACCGCTTATCGGCCAGACGGTTGGACAACGCATCCTCGGCGCTTGTCCCATCGGACAGAATTTTCTGGATGAAATAGCGATTGTTGATGTCATCCTCTAGCCCGAAGGCGCCCAGCGCCACTTGCAGCAACCGCCTATCCGAAACCAATTCCTCAGCCGTCTGTACCTTGCCGATATTGCTCAGAAAGTACTTTGTCTCTCGTTCATTGACTGGCGAGGCCGAAAAGCTTTCGAGCTGCGTATCATAGGTACGCTGCAAAAAACGCCAGCCGACAATACCATCAGAGGGGATGACAGGCCGGAATGTCATTGCTGATACGCCATCAACCGTTCTTCACGCGGCAACAGCGCCCGCAGGGATTTCAGGCATTTGTAATACTGTTCGGCCAGTAAAGCCTCAGTAGCTTCGGACAGAACACGACGACTGTCGGCATCGGTGAAGACCTGGCTCAACTCTTCAACCCACCGCAAAAGCTGTTGCCGCGCCCGCTCAGGCTCCATATCGCCGGACAAGACAAGCTGGGCGGCATAACACACCCGCCGCACCGGGGTAGTCACCTCATCCGGATGAATGGCATCGCGCAGGCGCAGGACATTTGCGTCCGGCGTCATGATTGAAAAGCGGCTGCGGCGATCTCCGTTTTCGACAACCACGCCGTTTATCAGCACCCTCTCTTTCGGTGCCAGTTTCAGAACCAGCCCCCCCATCAGGTAGCACCCATCTGACGCAGGCCGCGCAGGACGGCCATATTGATCTCAAGCAGCGGCTCAACGGTCGCCTTATTGCCCAGAACCTGACTGCTGTGTTGCTCGGTGAATTCTGCCAGATAGAAGATTCGCGCGCGCAATTCATTGGGCAGCGCGTTGTCCGAGTCGGACACGCCAGTTGCCAGAACGGTCCACAAGCGACGATTTTCGTGTAGCGCGTGAACGAACCCTCCGAAATCGGTTTTGCGTCGGGCCGCCGCAACCTTGAGCCGATGCGTGATCTTCGAAATCGCCTCGTACTCGGTATCGCGCGGGGTGCGGGTCGGGGCGGTCTGCGCGTAGGCACGTTGTGCAAGAGTTTGCGGTGTCACTTGAAATCCTTCCAATAGGCCGTCTTTTGGCGGTCAGAGTCGGGGCGCGTCTGGGCGCCCCGACCAGGTTCCGAAAATTAACGGAACAGCGACAGGATCGACTGCGGCGCCTGATTGGCAATCGACAGCGATTGAGTGGCCAACTGCTGCTGAACCTGAAGAGCTTGCAGACGGGCCGAGGTCTCTTCCATATCGGCGTCGACCATCGAACCAATGCCGGACTTGAACGAATCGGTCAGTTTGGAAACGAAATCCTGCTGCGTTTCGATACGGCCCTGCGCCGAACCAAAGGCTGCCGCTGCATCAATCGACGTGTCGATCAGCGTTTCGATGGTGCCCAGCGCGGCTGCCGCGCCTGCATCTGTCGAAACGTCAATCGAGCTGAGTGCGCCAAGCCCACCGGAACCAGCATTAGTGAATTGAGCCGACACGGTAATGTCCTGATCCGCATCCGCACCAGCCGTTGCCGTACCTGTAGTAAAGGACAGGGTGTTCGGCGATCCCGAGTCATAGTCGACTGCAACACCTGTGATGCCCAGCGCATCAACCTGGTTCTTGAGACCAACAGCAACAAGAGCATCTGTATAGGCATCGTCATAGGTTCCAGAGGGATCCAGATCGCTGGCTTGAATGGTGTACGACACATCCTGATCACCGACTCGGATCGAGACACTATCACCGACTTCAAAGTTGTCAGTCGAGCTGTCGATCACAATGTCACCTGACCCGCCGGCTTTATCCATGGTAAAGCCTGCAACATCATTGTCGGTGGTCGCGCCTCCCGAACCTGCAAGTACGCCTTTGGCAGTATAACCGCCAATGGACAGGTCCTGACTTGCGACCGAAATCGACGACGAATTCACTGCACCAGTGCTATCCCGATCAAGTGAGGACAAGATCGAAGCAGTACCGGCCGAGCCGTCCACAAGGTTTAGCCCGTTGAACTGTGCCGCACCAACAACCGACGCAATCTGATCCCGCAGAGCGGTCACATCATCGTTGATCTTGCCGCGGTCAACGTTGTCCTCCTGCGCGGCGACGATTTTCTCTTTCATCTGCGTCAACAGATCGGTCACGGTTTCCGACGCGTTCCGCGCCACCGCAACGGTCGATTCACCCAGCGCCAGGCTGTCTTTGATCGCGTTGAAGCCCTTGACGTCCGACTCCATGACTTTGGAGATTGCCCAGACGGCCGAGTTGTCCTTGGCAGTTGCGACGTCCTTACCGGTCGAGATCGCGTTCTGGGTCATCTCCAGATTCTTGTTGACCGATTTCAGGGTTTGCAGCGCCACCATTGCGCCATTGTTTGTCAGAATGCTGGACATAGCTTTCTTCCTTTTCCGTTCGGGCCCTTTGCGCCCATGCTTACCCCGCACCACATGCGGGCTTTGACGTCTTTCTGATCAATGCGATCCGCCGTCGGGCTGTTCGCGCCACCTGTTGTTTAAGATGCCCGGCCACCTTTGCCCCTGATCCCCTAACGGAATGCTAAAGCCCCTCACTCAGAAAATTCGGATTTGAATCAAACCCGCTCCTATGCCCGTTTTTCCAGTTTCGCATTGCGACGCACGGCGTATCCGTTGCGCTGCCCGTCTGCTCCGTAGGTGCTGAACTCCTGCCGAATGCGCCGCAATTCGGCCATACGGCTGGCAACGGCCCGAATCCCTTCGGCGGCACTGTTCAACAGCGCCTGGTTACGTTCGACTTTCTGCTGCAGGAGAATCAATTCGGCGCTGTCCAAAACCTGCAATTCATTGATCGCGCCGATCAGCTTTTCCTTTTCCGGTGCCATATGACTCAGCCGGTCCAGATCCCCGTCGACAAGCGCGGTTCGCTCAAGATCCAGCACTTCCTCAAGGGATCGGATCAGGTCGGTTTCAGAATTGGTCGGCATCGGTTTTCTCCATCATGGACTGGAACAAAATTTCGGACAGGCCAATGCCGCCGGATGCGGCCAACGCACGCGCCTGATGCTGCACAAGAAAGGACGAAAACTGATCTTCACCCGCTCCGCCGCCAAAAGATTCGCTGGCCTTGCCCAACCCAGAAGATTTGAGCATTTCCGCAAGAAACGCGGCCTCCAACTCGACCGCCGCAGCCTGCAATTTCACGGCCGTGGTGGGGGGCTGCGCGGTAGGAAGGGTTGTGGAAATCTTCATCACTTTCTCCGAAATTTGCATCGAACTTTCTCGATCAAAGGCGAAAGCGGTTAAAATAAACGTAACCTCCTGCGGGCAGATTTCCGTTCACACAAACGGAGTCGGAGCAAAATGCCCAACCCACTTTCAGCACTGTTGTCTTCGTCCGGTAACGCCGCGAAACCCGATGCAACACCGCAAGAACCTCGTGCGTCCAAAGGGGCCGCGTCCTTTCAAATGGTCATGGATCAAGAGGCCGATCCGCAGTCAGCCGAGCCCGATCTCACCGACCTTTTGGTTCAGAACCCAGACACGGTGTCAGAGGTGGACGACATCGCTGCAAACGTTGAAATTCCGGATGTTTCCGATACCCCCGAGGATCAGCCGCCTGCCGAACTCCGCGCGGCTGTGCCGGAAGTTGTTCCGGCTCCGGTTGCCATGACCTTGGCTGAAAAACCAACCATGACGTTATCAACTGTTGAGGCGGAGACTGCAACGGTAGACGAGACGCACACGCCCCCTCAAAAAGCCGACAGGTTGGAACCCGCGGCGGGCCCTGCTCGGCGTACGGTATCTCCAGCCGTTCAAGCCATGCTTTTCGGTACAGTTTCCCCAAGAAGAACGCCCCAGGCGGCCACCAATCCGCCAAGCTTTCCCGCCGGGCTTGTAACACCGAACATGCTCCCGAAAGAGAGGTTGGATCATTCGCCCATCATCCGACCCGACCTGGGCGGACCAAGTGTCCCCGCGACGCCACAGGTGGCGCAATCGCAAGCGGTGGTGCCTGATCAGGCGCCAACACTTGTACAAATGCAGCTTTTGGCCACGGATCAAACCAACACGCAGACCGAGCTTCAAACCTTTCCCGAAATCGAAGAGATATCGACCACCAGAGAGACCCCGACATTGTCCTCTGCCCGAGATTCGGCACCATTAACACAGACCATGACATCGACGGCGCGCGCTGAAACGGCACGCGCAGTTGCCAATCAAATGGCAACCGTTGTTTCGACCCGTGGACAGCAAGGCACAATCGAGGTCGCGTTAAATCCCGAAGAACTGGGACGCGTTTCGATAGTCTTGAATGGTCGCGATGATGGCCTGCACATAACAATCTCGGCGGAACGGCCGGAAACACTGGATATGATGCGCCGTCACATCTCGGTGCTGGAGGCCGAATTCCAGAACTTTGGGCTGGGCGACCTGTCCTTTGATCTGGGCACCTCTGCAGACGCACAGCAGGATAGGTCTGACTCGGGCGACGGCACCCGGCTTGCGGAAACGCAGGACGAGCCTGTCACCGAGGCGGGCCCCACCATTCCGAAACTAGGCCCCGACGGCCGGATCGACATGAGGCTTTAAGCATGATCACCCCAACCCAATCGACGACGCAAGCCAATACCCAGGCCCAATCAGCATCCCAGTCACAGGCAACCTCGATCGCGTCGGATTTCGATACTTTCCTGTTGCTGATGACGACCCAGGCGCAAAATCAGGACCCGTTGGAGCCGATGGATTCGACCGAGTACGCCTCGCAATTGGCGCAATTTTCGATGGTTGAACAACAGGTTCAGAGCAACGAGCTTTTGTCCGAACTGGCGCTGTCTCTGGGCGGTATAAAGCTGGAGGATCTTGCCAATTGGGTCGGTATGGATGTCCAGACCACCGCAGCGTTCCACTTTGATGGCGAACCTGTGACCCTGTCCGCGCAGGCTGAACCGGCGGCAGACAGTGCGGTGATGGTGATCCGGGACAGTGACGGCACCGAGATCGAAAGGATTTCCGTACCGGTGACCCAGACCGAATTTGACTGGGCCGGGACAACGAGCGATGGCAGCCCTTTGCCGACCGGCAGCTATTCAGCCACATTGGAAAGCTATGACGGGGAAGAGTTGCTTTCAGTCCAGCCTGTCTCAACCTACAGTCAGGTGGTCGAGGCACAGGTTGGCGAGGATGCGGTCGTGCTGACGTTGGAAAGCGGGCAGGTGGTTCCGGCAGGGATGGTGACCGGGGTCCGAACCGGAACTTGATCTGCAGGGCGGGACAGGCCAAACCAGTGCAAACTGCGACTCGTTTTTTTGGTGAACCCACTGCCCGCCCCGACACTCCCCCCTTTGGATCTTGTTGATGACCTGCGTCACCGAAGGCTGATCGCACCTGATGCTCAGTTTCAAACCCTGTATGGCGGTCGGACCAATAAGGTCTGGAAAGTGCTGGAAGAGAACGGCGGCAAGGTTTTGAAACTGTACCGAACAGGGTTGCGCAATCCATTGTTTCGCAACGATGCCGAGTTGGAAGCGCAGTGCCTAACCGCGTTGGGGCCGACCGGGTTTGCCCCGCGTCTGCGCGCGGCGGGTCAACATCAAAACGGTCGATGGGTGTTTTACGATCACGCGCCGGGTACGCCCTGGCGTAAGGACACAACCGACGTTGCCCTATTGCTCGGCAAACTACATGGGCTGGATGTGTCGGTTCCGGCGCCCCGCGGATGCAATGGCAGTGCGGATCTGGCCCGGCACGGCCAGAGCATCCTTAACGGATGCACCTCGGCCATGCGGCACCAATTGGAACAGCTAAAACCTGACGAACAGGTACAGCCGACCCAACAGACTTGCCTGATACACGGCGACCCGGTTGCGGGGAACATTCTGGTTGCGCCATCCGGGCTGACCCTGATCGACTGGCAATGCCCGGCGCAGGGCGATCCGTGCGAAGACATTGCCCTGTTTGTGTCGCCCGCCATGCAGCACCTGTACCGGGGGTCAGCTATGACACCTGAGGAAGAAGATCAGTTTCTGTCCTCGTACAGACGCGCAGACATCGTGACCCGGTTCAAATCGCTGCGTCGTTGGTATGCCTGGCGGATGGCGGCCTATTGTTTGTGGCGGATAGAAAACGGGTCACCGGACTATGCCACGGGGTTGGAACTAGAACGCGCGGTGCTAGAGCGGTCATAAGTCCAATAGACCCATCATGGCATAGGCCGGCGGCATCAATGCGCGCCGCCAGCGTCCCAGCGGAAACCGCGCTGGGACACGTGTTATGGGTTCAGGTAGCCCGGTCTCTTGCTGCAAAACCATCCGGGCCAGCGCCCGTCCGCAATAGGTCCCCATCGCCACCCCGTTACCGTGATAGGCAAACCCGGCGAACATCCCCGGTTGATCCGTCACGGGACCCACAAACGGCGTTAACCCTCGCGACAGGCAGACCATACCGGACCACATATGGGTGACATCGACCGACGCCCATTCCGGGAACATCTGCCTGAAATCGTTCAGAGCCTTCCGGCGAATGGCCGCCTCAGCCTGCGGAGACGCGCGCAACCCGCCTCGCATTCCGAACAGAAACCGTCGGTCGGGCATCAGGCGGAAATAATGCAGCAAATGGCGGGTATCGTAAGACATCTGGTCAGATGTCCAACCCTGGGTTTGCAATTCTTCCTGCGTCAGAGGGCGCGTCACCAGAACCGTGGATTGGACAGGCATATACCGGCCAGCCAGCCAGGGCGGCACGTCCTCGCTGGAGTAACCATTGGTGCAGATCAGAACGTTTGCGGCGCTGATCCGACCCGAGGCTGCCTCCAAGTCAAAGCCAGATTGCGTCTTCCGAATTGTCTGCACCGCACTGTTCTGAAACAGCTTGGCGCCCAGTGTCTGGGTCATTTGCGCCAGCCCGAACAGGTATTTTCTGGGGTTCAGTGCAAATCCGACCGGGTTGGTGTACCCGCCATAAAACCGACCACCAAACCCAAGTCCAGGAAGATCATCTGGGGCGTGCAAAGTGCCCGTGGCCTCGGCCCGTTTGCGCAGCCCTTCCATCGCACGGGGGGTGTGGGCCAGTTGGGTTTCACCCTGTGAATGCACATCCGCATCTATGGCATTGGTTTTCAGCAGATCAGCGACAAGGAGAACCGCGTCCATTTCAGCTTGATCATAACTGTGTGCGGCCGCCTCACCGAATTGGCGGACCATTGCGCTGTAGCTCAGTTTTGATCCGCCCAGACAGCAAAAGCCACCATTGCGCCCCGAGGCGCCCCAACCAGGTGTCCGGGCCTCAAGCACCGCAACCGAAACACACGCGTTTGCCAGATGCAGCGCCGCTGACAGCCCGGTGAAACCGCCACCAACAATGGCGACGTCTACCTTCTGTTCACCGTTGAGAACCGGCCAGTCGGGGCTGGCAATCGTTTCGTCCCACCAGCAGTTGGTCCGGGGGCCGGGCCCATAGGTGTAATCCGGGAACAGCCGCTTCATTCGGTACGCGCAGCAGCCATTTCATCCTGCTTTTGCCGCACCATCGCGCGTTTTGTGACCAATGATGCGGTGATAACGCCCACCGTCACAATCGCGATCATGATCGTGGACAATGCGTTGATCTCGGGGCTGACACCCAGGCGCACGGCCGAAAAGATCTTGATCGGCAGGGTTGTCGCCGACGGCCCAGAGGTGAACGACGCAATCACCAGATCATCCAGCGACAGAGTGAACGCCAGCAACCAACCCGAGATCACCGCAGGCGCGATGATCGGCAAAGTCACCAGCCGGAACGCCTGAGCGGGTGAACAGCCCAAATCCAGCGCAGCCTCTTCCAGAGATTTATCGAAGGTCACTAGGCGTGAAGACACGACGACCGAGACGAAACACATCGAAAAGGTCGTATGCGCCAGAACGATGGTCAGGATACCCCGATCCAACCCGATGCCGATGAACAGCAACAGCAGCGACAGCCCGGTGATAACCTCGGGCATCACCAGCGGCGCGTAGATCATGCCGGAAAACAGCGTGCGACCAAAGAACCGCCCACCGCGCACCAACACATAGGCCGCGGCGGTACCCAAGATTGTCGCCAATGTGGATGAGAATACCGCGACGCGCACGGTCACCCAGGCTGCATCCAGAAAGGCCTCGTTCTGGATCACTTCGCCATACCATTTGGTCGAGAACCCGGCCCAGACTGTCACCAGCTTGCTCTCATTGAAGCTGAAGATGATCAGGATGATCATCGGGATATACAGGAACGCAAATCCCAGCGTCAGGGACACCGCGTTGAACCAGCTTAGCCTGTTCATTGCTCGGCCTCCGTCTGCTTTTGCTGGTTGCGCTGGAACAGCACAATCGGGACGACAAGGATCAGCAGCAGTACCACCGCCACGGCGCTGGCCACCGGCCAGTCGCGGTTCGAGAAGAACTCTTCCCACAGCACCTTGCCGATCATCAATGTACCCGAGCCGCCTAGCAATGATGGAATCACGAACTCACCAATCACCGGGATCATCACCAGAAAACATCCCGCGATGATGCCAGGACGCGACAGCGGAACAGTCACCAGCCAAAAGGCCTGCAGGCGCGAGCAGCCCAGATCCTCAGCCGCTTCGATCAGGGACCCGTCCATACGCTCCAGTGACGAATAAACCGGCAGGATCATGAACGGCAGATACGTGTAGACGATGCCGATATAGACCGCCCATTGCGTGTTCAGAATGGTCAGCGGGGTCGAGATGATGCCCAGCCACAGCAGAAACTGGTTCAGATAGCCTTCGTTCGACAAAATCCCCATCCACGCGTAAACGCGGATCAGGAACGAGGTCCAGAACGGCAAGATCACCAGCATCATCAGCGTCGGCCGCCACTCGACCGGCGCGCGGGCCATGCCGTAGGCAATCGGATAGCCCACCAACAGCGTCAGAAAAGTCGAGATCACCGCGATCTTGACGCTGGACAGGTAGGCTTTCCAATACAGGTCATCCTCGGTCAGCCAGACGAAGTTTTCGAAATCCAACTGGCTGAAGAACTCTTTGATCCCGGCCCAGCCCTGCGACAGGTCCAGCGTTGGCGTGTAGGGCGGAATGGCCAGTTCGGTATCCGACAACGAGATCTTCAGAACGATGAAGAACGGCACCAGAAACAGCGCCAACAGCCAGACATAGGGAACGGCAATCAGAAATGCGCGGCGCATCAGCTGGCCAGCAGAACCGCGGCCGTCGCTGTCCAAGACAGCCAGACCGGGTCTTCCCAGGTGAACGACCGGCGCGAGATTCGACGGGTATTGGCCGTCTGCGCCTTGATGATCGTGCCGTTTGAAAGCTCGACATGATAGGTAGACAGGTTGCCCAGATAGGCGATGTCATGAACCTTGCCCTGCACTGCGTTGATCGCATCCGCCGGGCGATCCGCCGAGATCGTCACTTTTTCGGGCCGGATCGCCAGATGGCAGGTCTGACCGCTAGAAAACCCATTTGCTGAGGTTGCCGTCAGCGGTGCCTGCCCCTCGGCCCAGTCGATCTGATAGGAGTCTTCGCCGTTGGCGGACGCCCGGCCCTCGATGATGTTCACATCCCCGATGAAATCCGCAACATAGACCGAGTTCGGGTTTTCATAGATGCGATCCGGCGTTTCCACCTGCATCAACCTGCCCTGGTCCATCACCGCGACGCGGCTGGCGACGGTCATCGCCTCTTCCTGATCGTGGGTCACGATCACAAAGGTGGTGCCGGTCTTTTCCTGAATATCCATCAGTTCAAACTGCGTGTCCTGCCGCAGTTTCTTGTCCAGCGCGCCAAGCGGTTCATCCAGCAACAGCAGCTTTGGTGCCTTGGCCAGTGACCGCGCCAGCGCCACCCGCTGACGTTGCCCACCCGAGATCTGATGCGGCTTGCGGCGGGCAAATTGTTCCAGCCGGGTCAGGCGCAGCATCTCTTCGACACGCTCTTCCAAGTCATGCTTGGGCATGTTGTCCCGGCGCAGGCCGAAGGCAATATTGTCCCAGATACTGAGGTGCGGGAACAGTGCGTAGGACTGGAACATCATGTTCACCGCCCGCTTGTTCGGCGGGATCGGGTCGATGTCCTGACCGCCCAACATGATGTGCCCTTCGGTCGGCGTTTCGAACCCTGCCAACATCCGCATCATGGTGGTCTTGCCGCAGCCCGAAGGCCCCAGCAAAGCAAAGAATTCTTTTTCGAAGATATCCAGAGACAGGTTGTCGATGGCCGTGAATTCACCAAACCGTTTGGTGACATTCCGGAACTGGATCAAAGGTTTCGCCTGTGGATCATTCCACGGCTCAAAGACGTCAGAGTTCAAAACGGCCCCCGTGCATCAATCTGGGAAATGGCACAGGGCGGGCCAATCCGCCCTGTGCAGATAACCGGTCAGGTGCCCGATTTGATCTTGGTCCACAGACGGGTCACCACCCGTTGTGTTTTCGACGGGTATGGCGTCGTGATGTAGAGATTCTGCATGGTAGCATCATCAGGATAGATCGCCGGATCACCGATCACGTCTTCTACAAGAAACTCCTGTGACGCCTTGTTGCCATTGGCATAGTAAACGTAGTTCGATGCAGCGGCCATGTTATTGGCATCCAGAATAAAATCCAGGAACTTGTGTGCACCTTCTGGGTTCGGAGCATCCGCCGGAATTGCCATCTGGTCGAACCACATCAACGAGCCTTCGGCAAATGGGTGGTATTCAATGTTGACACCGTTGTCAGCCTCTGCTGCGCGATCGCGTGCCTGAAGAATATCGCCCGACCAGCCGACGGCTACGCATATATCTCCATTGGCCAATGCGTTGATATATTCCGAACTATGGAACTTTTGGATGTGAGGGCGGACGCTAGTCAGAACCTCTTCGACTTTCTTGATGACGTCAGGATCGTGGCTATCAGGATCTTCGCCTATGTACTGCAAAGCCATTGGTATCATCTCGGCTGGCGCGTCTAGGAAGTGAACCCCACAAGAGGCCAGCTTTTCCATGTTCTCAGGCTTCAGCACCAGATCCATGCTATTTAGGGCGACGTCATCACCCAGCGCTTCTTTGACTTTGTCGACGTTCACGCCGAGTCCAGTGGTGCCCCACATGTAGTTTATCGAATACGCGTTGCTGGGATCATAACCCGCGGTGCGTTCCTGGATTACGTCCCACAGGTTGCCCGCGTTGGACAGTTTGGACGAATCCAACTCCTGAAATGCACCAGCCTGTATCTGGCGCTGAAGGAATGTTCCGGACGGCACCACAACGTCATACCCCGAACCACCGGCCAACATCTTGGTTTCAAGAACCTCGTTACTGTCGAACACGTCGTAGATCAGCGTCAGGCCGGTTTCTTCTTCGAACTTCGCAAGCAGGTCCTCATCGATATAGTCGGACCAGTTGTAAACACGCACTTCTTCGGCAAAGGCCGCAGAAGTCCCCAGCGCGATGACCGCTGTCATGGTCAGCGTTTTGATTGTCATTTTCTTCTCCCTGCAAGTGTACGGGTATAATCCCGTTTTTTTGGATTTGATCAAGTTTTGCGTTTTCCCTCGATCCCGCGTATGGTTTCACGAGGCCTGAAACCTGGCAAGACATCATCACTGGAAACGGGGCAAACCAATTGGATTTGATCAAAAATAAGGCATCCAGCGCGAAGGTAGAGACCGAAAAACGACCCGCGCACGAACAGGTCTATCAAACCCTAAAAGCGCAGATCATGTTCGGTGACTTGGTGCCGGGACAGCCCGTCACGATACAGGGGCTGACTGATTCGCTGGGGGTGGGAATGACCCCCGTGCGTGAGGCGATTCGCCGCTTGATCTCGGATGGCGCATTGATGTTTCAGGGCAACCGCAGGGTCAGCGTACCGCTGTTGTCGGCGGGAGATGTCGAACAGATGATATTTGCCAGAATTTCAATAGAATCAGAGCTTTCAAGCCGCGCAGTTGCGAATATGAACAGCGCGGATATCGAAAATCTTGAACGAATCGATCAGCGGCTTGACCGCACAATCGCGGACGGCGACGTCAGCGGTTATCTGCATCTGAACCACACGTTTCACGAAACCCTCTATTCCTACGCTGACGCTCCAATTCTGCTTGATCTGACCGAGCGGCTCTGGCTGAGATTCGGGCCGTCTCTGCGTGTGGTCTGTGGCCGTTTCGGCACGCAAAGTCTGCCGGACCGGCATAAGGACATTATCACCGCGCTGCGCGCAAAAGATGCGAAAATGGCAGCAAAAGCCACGGCTCAGGATATCGAACAGGGGATGGAACTGATGGCCGACGCCCTGACCGACGGCTAGAAATTGGCGATTCGATTGACAGGGAAAAATTTGATCATATTGTAAATGCCAACCGCTTTTGCAGGAGACGTCCGGATGTCCACCATAACTAATCACATGCCCACCGCTGAATTGCAGGCGCTGGATGCTGCCCATCACATGCACCCGTTCTCGGCCAATGGTTCGCTTGGCCAGGAAGGCGCCCGCGTCATCACCCGCGCCAATGGCGTCTATCTGACCGACAGCGAGGGCGAAGAGATTCTGGACGCCATGGCCGGTCTGTGGTGCGTCAATATCGGCTATGGTCGCGATGAGCTGGCCGAGGTCGCCGCCCGCCAGATGCGCGAGCTGCCGTATTACAACACTTTCTTCAAAACAACACATGTGCCTGTCATCGCGCTCGCCGCGAAACTGGCAGAACTGGCGCCGGGCGATCTGAACCACGTCTTCTTCGCCGGTGGCGGATCCGAGGCAAATGACACCAACATCCGTCTGGTGCGCACCTATTGGGCCGAAAAAGGCCAGCCCGATAAAAACATCATCATTAGCCGCCACAACGCCTATCACGGCTCGTCCGTGGGGTCCGCGTCTCTCGGGGGTATGGCAGGGATGCACGCGCAGGGCGGCATTCCGATCCCCAACATCCACCACATTAACCAACCGAACTGGTGGGTCGAAGGCGGCACCATGACCCCCGAGGAATTCGGCCTTGCCCGCGCGCGCGAGTTGGAAGACGCAATTCTGGAGCTGGGCGAGGACCGCGTCGCCGCCTTTATCGCCGAACCCGTGCAAGGTGCGGGCGGCGTGATCGTGGCACCCGACAGTTACTGGCCCGAGGTTCAGCGGATCTGCGATAAATACGATATCCTACTGATCGCGGATGAGGTGATTTGCGGATTTGGCCGCACGGGCAACTGGTTCGGCTCAGAAACCGTAGGTATCCGACCGGATATCATGACCATCGCCAAGGGGCTCAGCTCGGGCTATGCGCCCATCGGGGGGTCCATCGTCAGTGATGAGATCGCCAAGGTTATCGGCGGCACCGAGTTCAACCATGGCTACACCTATTCCGGCCACCCGGTCGCGGCGGCCGTTGCGCTGGAAAATCTGCGCATCCTCGAAGAGGAGAAGATCGTCGAACACGTCCGCGACGTGGCCGCGCCCTATTTGAAAGAGAAATGGGAGGCGCTGGCCGATCACCCGCTGGTCGGTGAGGCCAAAATCGTCGGCATGATGGCCTCGATCGCGCTGACGCCAGACAAGGCCAGCCGTGCTAAGTTTGCCTCGGACCCCGGCACGGTCGGCTATATCTGCCGCGACCGCTGCTTTGCCAACAACCTGATCATGCGCCATGTGGGTGACCGGATGATCATCTCACCCCCGCTGATCCTGACCCCTGCGGATATCGACGAGATGTTCGTGCGGATTTACAAGTCGCTGGATGAGGCACATGCCGAAATCATCGCGCAGGGCTTGATGAAGGTGGCGGCATAGGTCGGCGTTCAGAGTAACTACGAAACGCAAGGGGCGGTTGGATTAACAACCGCCCTTAGCTTTGAAGATCCGAGTCTTGCTCTGCCTCATTAGGTTATATGTGACAGAGCTAAATTTCGTCCGGAGAAAAGACACTCCGGCTCCAGCTATCATCGTACTCTCCCAAAACTCGGGACAACCCCAATAGTGACACAAAAAGTCGTGCGTAAAAATCCCGCGACATGAGTGGCTCGTTTTCATCCAGCAACTGAACAAGTTTGGCGACTTCTGTAGCAAAGACATCATAGACCTCTTTGTCCGTGGACGTTGGATCCAACGTCCAGATGTCGTGTTTGTCATAGTACTGCGCTGGTTGTGGTGTGTCTTCGGTCATAGTGCGGCCTCATCATTTGAGGCACACTTGGGGTTGATGAAGCTACCGGCAATATACGTGGCGGGTAGTCACAACAAAATGGCGGCCGAGACCATAAGATTCAGACTAAGACACCTCAGTGACGTTAGTGTTTGAAGCCGCCCTTGCATATTCAAGCTGACGAAATCATCCGGCAGTAAATTCGGCACAGTTGGTACGTTCGTACAACGCCGGTCGTGTTTGGCTCGGTTCGCCTGTGTCTATACCCTGTGTATCAGTTCCAGCCTCTGTCAGGCGTGCTAGCAGTTTTCAGCGCTAAGCAAAGCTCAGCACACGAGCATTGCAACTGCATCGCGCGGGAAAACAAAAATTGTCGCGCGATAAAAAACTTGATTTGATGCAACTTAGATTCAAATATGTGAATGCGATCCGGTTTTTTATTACCTCTACTGGCGTCGCGACCCGCTAAACTGCTGGGTCCACCTCCCGTCTATCGTAGTGAGTGCCGGTAGTCGGGAGGTTACTCATCCCATAAAGCCAAAAACTGAGAGAATGTCCGCACCACACACCTAAACACTATACAGGACCCGTTCGTTATCACCGCAACTGCTCTAATAGCTTCAAACTGGCATATCCATCCGGGAGCAGCCCCTGAGCCAACTGATATGCGCGGACGGCGTCGGTCGTGTTTGGTCCGGTGCGCCCGTCGATGCCCTGCGTATCAAAGCCAGCCTCAGTCAGGCGGGATTGCAGTTCCTTTTTCTCGGTGAAACTCAGCACCCGGTCACCGCGCGGCCAGTTGGCTTGAAACGGCGCTTGGCCGGCCAGACGGTCGGACAGATGGCCGATACCGATCACATAGGCGTCGGCACCGTTGTATTTCTCGATCACGCCGAAATTGTCGAAGATCATCAGCGCCACGCCCTGCCCTCCGGCGGGCAATAGAATGGCCGCCTGTCCGTAATCCGGCACCGGCGTACCATTGCGACCCAACACGCCGCGCGCGGCCCAGTCAGAGGGCATCAATGTATAATCCCGCTTGGCCACGGCATAGTCGAACCCTTGCGGCAAACGTACTTCGACACCCCAAGGCTGACCTTTGATCCAGCCGTGCCGCGCTAGGTAGGCGGCGGCAGAGGCCAGCGCATCGGTCGGGTCCTCGGACCAGATATCGCGCCGCCCGTCGCCATCGAAATCCACCGCGTGATCCAAGTATGAGGTCGGCATGAACTGTGTATGACCCATCGCGCCCGCCCAGCTGCCAACCATATTCCCGGCACTGATATCCCCGGCCTGAACGATCCGCAAAGCCGCGATCAATTGAGTTTCAAAGAACTGCGCCCGCCGCGCGTCAAAGGCGAGTGTCGCCAGCGAACGGATGGTCTGATCACTGCCCCTAAACGTCCCGAACGCTGTCTCGAGCCCCCAGATTGCTGTCACAACCTCTTTCTCGACGCCATATTGCGCCTCGATCCGGGTCAGGGTTGCGTGATGGCGTTCCAGCCCCGCGCGGCCGTTGCGGATCCGCGTGTCTGACACAGCGGCATCCAGATACTCCCAGATCGGTTTTGAAAACTCGGCCTGATTGCGATCCCGTTCGATGATTTTTTTATCATAGGTCAGGCCCGCCAGCGCCCGGTCAAGCGTCGCGGCTGAAATGCCCTGTTGTTCTGCCCGTTCGCGGAACGCCCCCAGCCACGCCTGAAACCGCGCGTTTCCTTCGGTCGACACCCGATACTCCTTAGCTGAAGGCCGCACGACCGGTCGGAGGGACACGGTTATATCAGCCGAGGCCAGCTGAAAGGTCTGTGACCTATCCGCTGAATTGTGGGATTCCGCCTGCACAATGGATGCCCATAATGCAGCGGCTATGATGCCACTTACGCATTTACGCATTCCGAAATTCCTGATTACTGCTCAACCTCAGGATAGCGCAAAGTGAGAGATTCACAAAGCACTCAGACCAAAATACCTGACGCGCCCGGCCAAACCGAATAAGCTGCTGAGATGACACCCTTTGACGATCCAAAAGTTGCCACCGCATTTGACGCGCTGCCAATTGATGCTCGTGTCGGGGCGCTTGCCCTGCGTGACCTGATCTTTGACACCGCCGCGTCCTTGCCCGACGCGCAGCCTTTGCAGGAATCGCTGCGCTGGGGTCAGCCCGCCTATCTGGCCCCAAAGGGTTCAACAATCCGGATCGGCACGCATAAGTCCGCGCAGTTTGCACTGTATGTGCATTGCCAAAGCCGGTTGATGGGTGATTTCACCTCGGCCTTTCCCAGCGAGGATCGGCTGGATGGCAACAGGGCCGTGTTGTTTGACGACCCCGCGCAGATCGACCCGACGCGCCATGGCTGGCTGATTGCGCGGGCGCTGACCTATCACCTCTGACGGCGTTTGCGTTCGACCTTGCGTTTGATCTTGTCTTTCTTGCGCTTGTTGCTAACCGCTTTGCGTCGGGTTGGCCGCCCTTTCGCACCGCGTCCCCGTGGCAGGGCCTGATCGTCAATGGACAACAATTCCAGTTCCAAACCGCCGGTCACAGGCGTCGCCGCGGCAAGACGCACGGTGACACGCTGTCCGATGGCGATGATCAGCCCGGTGTCCGATCCCATCAGCGTTCCTGCCTCACGGTCGAAATGGAAGAATTCGCGCCCGAGTGATCGGACGGGCACCAGACCATCCGCACCGGTTTCGTCCATTTTCACAAAGGCCCCGAACCGGGCGATACCACTAATACGGCCACTGAACTCATTGCCTACGCGCTCGCTGAGATAGGCAGCCAGGTAGCGATCTGTCGTATCCCGTTCGGCCATCATCGAACGCCGCTCGGTGTCCGAAATATGGGTGGCGGTTTCTTCCAGCCTGGCGATTTCATCCTCGGTCAGACCGTCGTCACCCCAACCATGCGCCGTGATCAGCGCCCGATGCACGATCAGGTCAGAATAGCGACGAATGGGCGAGGTGAAATGCGCATAGTTCCGCAGCGCCAGCCCGAAATGCCCGAAGTTTTCCGGGTTGTAATACGCCTGCGCCATCGACCGCAATGTGCTGAGGTTGATCAACTCGGCATCCTCGGTCCCGGCGGCGGCGTTCAACAGCGCATTCAGATGCCGGGTTTGCAGAACCTGGCCCTTGGCCAAATTAAGACCGGCGGCCTGCGCCGTTTCCCGCAGACTTTCCAGTTTCTCAGGCGCGGGCTCTTCATGCACGCGGAACAGCAGCGGGCGGCGCTTGGCAATCAGGGTCTCGGCGGCGGCGACATTGGCGAGGATCATGAACTCCTCGATCAGCTTATGGGCGTCCAACCGGTCGCGGAACGCCACGCTGGTCACTTCGCCCGCGTCGCTGAGGACGATCTTGCGTTCCGGCAGGTCCAGCTCCAGCGGCTGCCGTTCGGCACGCGCCTTCTTCAGGGCCGCATAAGCGGCGTAGAGCGGTTTCAGAACAGTTTCCAACAAAGGTCCGGTGCGGTCATTCGGGTTACCGTCAATGGCGTCCTGCACCTCGGCATAGTGCAGCGAAGCGGCCGAACGCATAAGGCCCCGCACAAACCGGTGTTCGATCTTGTTGCCGTCTGCGTCGATCTGCATCCGTACGGCGATACAGGCGCGCGGAACGCCTTCGTGCAGCGAACACAGATCGCCGGACAGGCGATCCGGCAACATCGGCACCACACGATCCGGGAAATAGCTGGAATTACCACGCTTTCGCGCCTCGCGATCCAGTGCGGTTCCCGGCTGCACATAAGCAGCAACATCCGCGATGGCGACCCAGATCACATGGCCGCCGGGGTTTTTCGGGTCCTCATCCGCGTGCGCATAACAGGCGTCGTCATGGTCGCGCGCGTCCGAGGGGTCGATGGTCAGCAGCGGCATGTCCCGCAGGTCTTCGCGCCCTTTCAGGCCGACGGGTTTGGCCTTATCGGCCTCGGCAATCACCTTATCAGGGAAATCGTCGGGGATACCGTGCTGGTGGATCGCGATCAGCGACACCGCCTTGGGTGCCGATGGGTCACCCAGCCGCTCGACGATACGGGCGCGCGGCAGACCCATGCGGTTCTTGGGGCCTGCCTGTTCGGCCTCGACCAGTTCGCCATCCTTGGCGCCCAGTACCGCACCGTCATGCACCAGCCATTCGGTCGAGCCGGTCTTGTCGATGGGGACGATCCGTCCACCTTCGGCGCTTTTGCGGAAGATACCGACGATCCTGCGCGGATTGGTTCCGATACGTCGGATCAAGCGCGCTTCGTAATTGTGGTCTTCTTCATGTACCACCGTCAGGCGAGCCAGAATGCGGTCGCCCTCGCCCAGCGCCGGATCGCTGGCGCGTGCAACGATCAGAACGATGGGTTCAACGCCTTCACCATGCCATTCCAGTGGGCGCGCGAACAGGTCACCATCGGCATTCGGAGCCTTTACTTGCAACACGCTGACCGGCGGCAACCGGTCCGGGTCACGATAGCTGCGCTTGCGCTTTTCCAGATGCCCTTCGGCCTCAAGTTCTTTGAGGATACGCTTCAGATCAATTCGATCTGCACCCTTGATGCCAAAGGCTTTGGCGATATCGCGTTTCGAGGTCAGGGTGGGGTTCGCCGAGATCCAATCGAGGACCTCTTGCTTGGTAGGGATGCGAGTCATAAGTCCGGCGTATCACGGGGATGCGACGGCGTCATGACTAAAAAAGATCAGGGTTTCAGATCGGCAACCGTGTCCACGTCACGAAGATAATCCAGAAAAGCCACCCGCGTTCCGGGGATTGAGGCCAGAGTATCGGCCAGTGCGTGTTCCGTGGACCAGCGGACATCGCGGAACAGGTTCGTGGGCAAAGCCCCATAGCGTTGCGCGCCAACCAGCCAGTAGCCCCCGTCCGGCGCAGGCCCGAACACCATTTGCGCCGAGCCCAGCGCCTTGAACGCCCGCGCAATATGCCCCCGCGTGATGTCGGGAATATCTGCACCAATTAAACAGATCGGACCTTTTGGCATGTCCCGCAACATCCGGCCCATGCGATCGCCCAGATCACCGTTCCCCTGTGGCACTCGCAGCAGATCCACCGGCCAGATACGGCTGTTCAGCCCCTCGCGGTCCGGGGAGACCGCCAGGACAATCTGCCAGCGCGGATCGCGTAACCGCCGGATCAACGACTGGGTCTGATGCCGAAACCACCAGGCCGCACCGACCATGCCGATATCGCGACCCAGACGAGTCTTCACCCGCCCCGGGTGTGGTTCTTTGACCATGATTACCAGAGTCCGCTGCATGGATCAGGCGAAATAATCCCGCAGGATGCGCGTGTAGATCGCCTTGAGCTGGTCGATCTGCGCCACCTCGACGCATTCATCCACCTGATGCATCGTGCGACCGACCAGGCCGAATTCGACCACCGGGCAGTGGTTTTTCACAAACCGCGCGTCCGAAGTACCGCCGGTCGTGGACATCTCGGGGCGCAGGCCCGTTTCCGCCTCGACCGCTTGCGCCACCAGATCCGAGAGCGGGCCGGGCGGGGTCAGAAAACTTTCACCCGAGATTTTGATCTTGATATCGACCTCGACGTCATATGCCTTAGCCACACGTTGCGCATCGGCCCGCAACCAGTCGCTTAGGCTTGCACCCGAGTGCAAATCGTTGAACCGTATATTCACTGCCCCACGGCATTGCGCCGGGATCACATTGGTTGCTGTATTTCCGGTATCGATATTCACAACGGCCAGCGTCGAGGCATCGAAATGATCCGTGCCCTGATCCAACTCACGACTGGCCAGGTCGTGCATCAGCCGCGCCATTGCAGGCAGCGGGTTTTTGGCGCGATGCGGATAGGCCGAATGCCCCTGTACACCGGTCACCGTGAACCACGCCGTCATCGAGCCACGACGCCCGATCTTCATCATCTCACCCATCGTGTTCGGGCAGGTCGGTTCGCCGACCAGACAGACCGACATCCGTTCATCGGCGCGGTCCATGTAATCCAGCAACGCGGTTGTGCCGTCCACGGCATCACCTTCTTCATCCCCGGTGATGGCCAGAATGACTGCACCGTCTGGTGGCGTATCTTGCACGAAATCCACCGCCGCTGCCGCAAAGGCCGCCACGCCGGATTTCATGTCGGTCGTCCCCCGCCCGTACATCACGCCGTCGCGGATTTCCGCCCCAAAGGGCAGCATGGTCCAGGCGGCTTCATCCCCGACCGGAACAACATCGGTATGGCCATTGAACCCAAAGCTGCGCGCATGGCCCTTTTTGCCCCAGCGCGCGAACAGGTTGGCGACACCCCCGCGATCGACCCGCGTGCAATCGAACCCCGCATCCGACAATAACTTTTCCAACAACACCAGCGCGCCACCTTCTTCGGGTGTGACCGATGGGCAACGGATTAGGTCCGCTGTCAATTCTACCGGATCTGTCATGGTGAGACCTCTTTGCTTCATTCGGGCGCTGGTTCGCGCACAGATTCAACGAATTGGGCCGATTGCCAACCCCCGCACGCCCGATTCCACGGGCTTTTTTCTGTTTGTATCGCGCCGATACCCCAATAAAACACGGACCTTGACCCCGCGACTACCTTGCCGCACCCGTCAAAATTGCGTTAGAGCCGCGCCAAACAGGTAAACTGACGATGATACGCGCCCTATTCGCACTGATCTGCCTGACCTTCGCCACGCTTGCACAACAAGCCCAGGCGCAGACACTGGACGTCACCACCGTGACCCGCCCTCCGTTTTCCTATGTCGAAGACGGGGCACAGACCGGTTTTTCCATGGATCTGCTGGCGGCGCTGGCCCAGTCGCTGGATTGGGACTATTCGGTCAACCGGGTCGAGGCGTTCAGCGACATGCTGGGTGCAGTGCAGGACGGTACCGCCGATCTGGCCATCGCCAACATCTCGATCACCGCGGCGCGCGAAACGCAGATGGATTTCAGCCAGCCGATCTTTGAGGCCGGTTTGCAGATCATGGTCCCGTCCGAGGCCGCACGCCGGCCCTCGCTGCTGCATGCGTTGCTGTCGACCGAATTGTTCATCGCCATTGGCCTGGCCTTTGCCATCCTGTTGGGCGGTGGCATGCTGATGTGGGGGTTCGAGCGCCGCTCGCAGCCCTATTTCGACCGCAAATTGAATGAGGCATGGTTCCCGTCCTTCTGGTGGGCGCTGAACCTGGTGGTCAATGGCGGGTTCGAAGAACGCATGCCGCGCACCCCGTTTGGCCGTGTGCTGGGCGTGGTTCTGGTGGTGTCATCCCTGTTCATCGTGTCGGTTTTTACCGCGCGCATCACCTCGGTCATGACGGTGGATGCGATCAGCGGCAACGTGAATTCGGTCAACGATCTGTATGGCAAACAGGTGGGCACGATTTCGAACTCGACCGCCGCCAATTTCCTGAACCGGCGCGAGATCGAGTTTACCGGATATTCCGGTCTGGATGAGATGCTGACCGCCTTCAAGGACAAAGAGCTGGACGCGGTTGTTTTTGACGCGCCGATCCTGTCTTACTATGCCTCGCACGAAGGACGACGGATCGCATCGGTGACCGGCGGCGTGTTCTTGCGAGAGAATTACGGGATCGCCTTCCCGACGGGATCACCCTTGGTCGAGGACGTCAATCAGGCGCTGCTGTCGCTGCGTGAAGACGGCACCTATGACGAGATATACCGCAAGTGGTTCGGGGTTCGGAACTAACCCTGCTCCTCATCGCCGAAAAACGGCGTCATCTGCGCGACTATGACCGCGTTTTCATCCAATGCCCGCTGCATCAGCGCGCGCTCGTCGGCGTCAATGTCATGGCCCTGTGCTTCTCGCTCGGCCAATGTACCATAGCCGGTGACGTCCAGCGGCGCGGTGTCTGCCTGTTTCAGGATCGCCACGGTCTCGCGCACGGCTTCGGCCTCATCCACGCCACTGGCGAAACACATCAGCGCCGCGCCGGTCGCGCCGTCGGGCAGGCCATCGCCATCCTTGCGGCCGATCTGCACAAGCAGGGTATAGACTTGCTGACGCGAGGGTTTCTTTTGCTTTTCCATGGCGCCTGCATTACGGGCGCAACAAGGCATGGTCAACTGATAGAACGATCCGGCAGCAAGACCTGATTCGATTTGTGGGCAACCGAAATACGTTGCATCAAAGCCAACAGGCTTCCGCCTTCATGCAAAATTGACACACGTTACTAGCAAAAATTTCCCCACTGGATTGACAGGAATATTATTGAGAATCCGCATGGTTGAAATCGGTACAATTTCGCCGACAGCCCGGGTTTATTTGCGCGGAAATTAGCTTACGGCAGCGCCACATCTTTAGGTCGATACGAGGTATGGCATGCGAAATTTAGAATACCCAACACTATTGGTCGCAATTTTTTAACAAAGGAAAGTTCAATGAGTACTTTGTCTAAACTCCTAACTACCGTGGCAAGTGTGTCCGTTCTAGCTCTGGCTCCCGCAGCTTTTGTTGTGACAATCGCATCCACCAACTCTGTGCAAGCTGAAGCCAGCGGCGGCGGCGAAGAAGGTGGCGGTTCCGGCGGCGGCGATGAAGGCGACAGCTCCGGTGGCGGCGATGAAGGCGACAGCTCCGGCGGCGGCGAAGAAGGCGACAGCTCCGGCGGCGGCGAAGAAGGCGACAGCTCCGGTGGCGGCGATGAAGGCGACAGCTCCGGTGGCGGCGATGAAGGCGACAGCTCCGGTGGCGGCGATGAAGGCGACAGCTCCGGTGGCGGCGATGAAGGCGACAGCTCCGGTGGCGGCGATGACGGCGACAGTTCCGGTGGTGGCGATGACGGCAGTGAACCCAATGACGGCGGTGAATCCGGCGGTGACGATGGCAGTGAACCCAACGATGGCGATGACGGCAGTGAACCCAATGACGGCGATGACGGCAGTGAACCCAATGACGGCGGTGAATCCGGCGGCGGAGACGACGGTGAATCCAACGGCAGTGGCTACACTAGCGGCGAAGAAAATGGCAGCGCAGTCGAACGTCCAGGCGAAGATCGCTAACTAAGCTTATCTGGTGTTGGTCAGATGACGAGAATATAGCTCGCGGACGCCAACAATCAGATCGCTCGATAACCGAGCTTAAACAAATGAAATGCCCGAACGTGGTTCGGGCATTATCTTTTTTCTTACCTGTTAGTCCCGCAACAATTCATTGATCCCGGTTTTCGAGCGGGTCTTTTCATCCACACGTTTCACGATCACCGCGCAGTACAGGCTGATATTGTTCTTTGATGGCATCGATCCGGCAACAACCACCGAATAGGGCGGCACTTCGCCATATGTGACCTCGCCGGTTTCGCGGTCAACGATCTTGGTCGACCTGCCGATGAACACACCCATGCCCAGAACCGAGCCTTCGCGAACGATGCAGCCTTCGACCACCTCAGAGCGCGCGCCGATAAAGCAATTGTCTTCGATGATGGTGGGGCCTGCCTGCATCGGTTCCAACACACCACCGATGCCGACGCCACCCGACAGGTGTACATTCTTGCCGATCTGTGCGCAGGACCCCACGGTGGCCCAGGTGTCGACCATGGTGCCCTCGTCGACATAAGCGCCTAGGTTCACGAAAGACGGCATCAGCACCACGCCGGGCGCGACATAGGCGGATTTGCGAACCACGCAGTTCGGCACGGCGCGGAACCCGGCGGTGCGCCACTGATCCTCGCCCCAACCCGCGAATTTGCTGTCCACTTTGTCCCACCAGCCGCCGGCCTGCGGACCGCCCGACTGAATCTCCATGTCCTTGATGCGGAAGCCCAGCAGAACCGCCTTTTTGGCCCACTGGTTCACATGCCAGTCGCCGCTGTCCATCTTTTCGGCCACACGCAGCGAACCGCTGTCCAGCGCGTTCAGCGTATCTTCGATCGCTTCGCGTTGTTCGCCAGAGGTGGCGGGGGTGATGGTATCGCGTGCCTCCCAGGCGGCTTCGATAGCGGCTTCCAGTTGCGCGTTGGACATTTGGCGGCTCCCTGCAGAATCTGTTCACGTTGGTGTTGCCTATACGCAAGCAGGGGACAGGCCGCAATGCGACGCAGAATGCGCGCTTTGCGGCTGATTGCTGCAGTTTCAGCCGTTCAATGGGTCCGGCGAGAGGTTCCCACCACAAACCAGCACCGCCACACGCTCATTGGGTTCCGGCTGATAGGCACCAGACAGCAGCGCAGCCAATGCGGTCGCGCCCGCTGGCTCTACCAGAATCCGATGCGAGCGCCAAAGAACCTGCTGGGCTTCGGCGATGGCCTCGTCATTGACCAGAACCGATGCCAGCCCCTGCGCCAGTCCGAAACAGATCGACCCGATCCGCCGCGCGCCCAGCGCATTGGCGGCGATACCCGAAACGGTGACATCCACCGGCTCTCCGGCTTGAAGGGATGCGTTCAACGCGCATGATGTCTCGGGTTCGACCGCCACAACCTTGCGCGCGCCCTGCAACCAGCCCAGTGCGCCTGCAATCAATCCGCCGCCGCCGACGGCAATCAAAACCGTGTCGGCCTGCAGACCCTGCGCCTCCCATTCTGCGAAACAGGTGCCCTGCCCGGCAACGGTTGCGGGCGCGTCATAGGCGTGGATTTGCATCGCACCTGTTGCATCCTCATGCGCTTGCGCCCCGGTCAGCGCGTTAGCGTATTCGCCCGGCACGACGCTCAGATCCGCACCGGTCCGTTCGATCAGCGTGATTTTCGACGGCCCTGCCATTTCCGGCACGAAAATCTTTGCCGGATACCCCAATGCGCGCGCTGCAAAGGCCGCCGCCGCACCATGATTGCCGCCAGACGCTGCAACGATACCCGCCTTGGGCACATCCTGGCTCAGCAATGTATTGAACGCCCCGCGCGCCTTGAAACTGCCGGTATGCTGCAGGTGTTCCAGCTTCATCTCAACCGGGTAACCCAACCCCAAGGCCCGGCTTTCCATCACCGGCGTCACCTGCGCATAACCGTTGATCCTGTCGGCGGCCGCCAATATTTCACTCTTCCAATTCATTCTTGTTCTTCCGTGACTGGCACTCTGCCCGCGAACCCTATAGCTGTTTCAAGAACACGCAAGCAGGGAACCATCACTCATGAGAGAAGACCGCCTCAGCCCTTTCCGCGACGCGCAGACCGACCGCTCGACCGCGAGTGAGGTACCGGACACGCCGCAAACGCGCTCACCCGCGTATCGCCTTGCCTTTGCCGATGACGATTTCCTGTGCCGGGATGAGCTGCGCCCGGTTCGCCTGCAGCTGGAACTGCTGAAACCCGAGATGCTCATGACCGAGCGTGAGATCACCTCGACCATCGTCATGTTCGGCGGTGCGCGCATTCCCGAGCCGTCGCAGAAACACACCGCCCGGACCCAGACGCTGGCCAACCTGTCGGAGTACTATGACGAGGCCCGCGAATTCGCCCGGCTGATGACCGAGAAATCCAATGAAACCGGCTGCCGCGAGAACGTCATCGTCACCGGCGGTGGCCCCGGCGTGATGGAGGCGGGGAATCGCGGCGCGCAGGATGCGGGCGGCTGTTCCATCGGCCTGAACATCGTGTTGCCGCACGAACAAGCGCCGAACGAATACGTGACCCCCGAGCTCAGCTTCAACTTCCACTATTTCGCCATCCGCAAGATGCATTTCCTGATGCGCGCCCGCGCCATCACTATCTTTCCCGGCGGGTTCGGAACCATGGATGAGCTGTTCGAATCCCTGACCCTGATCCAAACCGGTCGGATGGAGCGCGTGCCCTTCCTGTTGTTTGGCCGCGAGTTCTGGGAAAAGGTTATCAACTGGGAGGCGCTTGCGGACGCGGGCACCATCTCGGACGAAGACCTGGATCTGTTCCGGTTTGTCGACACGGCGCAAGAGGCGGTCGAGATCATCGAGAACTGGGAACCCGCCCCGCCCCGCGACGAAATACCGGGGCGCTGAACCATGGCCCCGAAGACCGGAGAGATGCTGCACCTGCGCGGCAATGCCTTGAACGCGGGTGAGCCGGTGACGCTGCCGCTGACTCAAAGCAGTATGTATCATCTGCCGGGCGTGACGGACGGCCTGCCCACATACGGCCGAGTCGACAACCCCACTTGGGAGCATCTGGAACATGTGCTGGCCCATCTTGAAGGTGCGCCCTGCCTGACTTTTCCGTCTGGCATGGGGGCAATTTCAGCCGCATTGTTTGCAACCCTGAAGGCCGGGTCGCACCTGCTGATTCCGTCGGATGGGTACTATGTCACGCGCGTGCTGGCCGATCAGTTCCTGTCCGGGCTGGGTGTAACGGTCACCGAACGCCCGACGACCACCTTTAACGAGGGCGGGTTTGACGGCTTTGATGTGGTTTTTGTCGAAAGCCCCTCGAACCCCGGTCTGGACATGCTGGACCTGCCTGCTATCGCCACTGCGGTTCGTGCAGCGGGCGGGATCACGATTGCTGATAACACGACCCTGACCCCGCTGGGCCAGCGCCCGCTGGATATGGGCATCGACGTGGTTGTGGCCTCGGATACGAAAGCCATGGGTGGGCATTCCGACCTGTTGATGGGCCACGTGGCCAGCCGCAATGCACAGATTATGGAACGGATAGAAGAATGGCGCCGCGTTTCTGGGGCGATCCCCGGCCCGCATGAGGCTTGGCTGTTGCATCGCGGACTGGAAACGCTGGATGTGCGGTTCGACCGTATGTGTTCCTCGGCGCAGGAGCTGGCCGAACGGTTGGCCGTTCACTCGACGGTCCGGCAAATCCGCTATCCCGGTCTGCCTAGCGATCCATCGCATGCGCTGGCCACAGCACAGACGTCGCGGTTTGGGTTCCTGCTGTCGATCACGCTTGAGACCGAGGCCAGGGCCGAGGCCTTTATCAACGCCTGCCCGATGTTGCGTCCCGCAACCTCCTTTGGTGGCGTCCACAGTTCAGCAGAACGCCGCGCGCGCTGGGGCGACGATGTCGACCCCGCCTTCGTCCGCCTGTCTGTCGGCTGTGAACCGGTCGAGGAACTGTGGCAGGCGATTGAAATCAGCCTGAACGCGCTATGATTTCTTCTTGGGCTCACGCAATTCTGTAAACACATAGATCGGCAGCACTATGCTGGCGAGCAGCGCCCCCAGCCAGACCAGAAGCGTGGCCGCCAACAGGTTTGAGATACCTCCAACCGTCAACCCGGCAGTGACAAGATCGGTTATTAGCAAGCCCACAAAGGTAACGATCAGCGCGATGCCGCCTTTCAGCGCGGGTGCTTTTTTCTCGCCCAGCTTCAAGATCAGCGGCTCGGCCACCACCTGCACCAGCGTAAAGACGATCACCACGACGATGAAAGAGATCGGCTTGATCGCAAACCCTGACAGCAGCAGCGTGGCCAGTAGCAACCCGATGGCATTGCCGGCCAGCAGGGCCAAGGCGGATTTGATTCTGCGCGTCATGGGGGTCTCCGTCAGAAAATAATTCGAAACGTGCATATGTTAGCAGACTTTCGGGGTTTTGCGAGCGGTTTCAAAAGCCTCTTCCTTTTGGGTCCTTGAAATCGCATGATAAAACCAACCTGTTCAGCCCGACCCGCGAGAGGTGAGATGAGCGACGATCCCTATTCCGCCCTTGGTGTCGCCAAAGACGCCAGCGCCGCCGAAATCAAAAAGGCTTATCGGCGTATCGCCAAGGAATGCCACCCGGATCTAAAGCCCGGCGATGCCGAGGCCGAAGCCAAGTTTAAGGCGGCAGCCGCCGCTTACGACTTGCTCAAAGACCCCGAAAAGCGGGCGCAATTCGACAATGGTGAGATTGACGCCTCGGGTCAGGAACGCCCGCAGCAGCATTATTATCGCGACTACGCCGAGGCCGCCGGGAACCCTTATCGGGGACAGGCTGCAGACCCCGATGACATGTCGGACATCTTTGCCGAGTTCATGCGGGGCCGTGGCGGATACGGCCAGCGCACCCATGAATTCCACGCGCCGGGGCACAATCGAGGCTACAGCCTGCAAATCAGTTTTCTGGATGCGGTTTTTGGGGCCAGCCAGAAACTGACCCTGCCCGATGGCGACCGGATCGAGGTCAAGATTCCCGCTGGCATCACCGACGGCCAAACCATTCGCCTGCGCGGCAAAGGCGATCCGGGCTTTGGCGACGGACCGCCGGGTGATGCTCTAGTGACCGTCTCGGTTGCCAAACACCCCGTCTTCGATCGTCAGGGCGACGACATACATATCACTCTGCCGATCACGATTGATGAGGCCATTCTGGGCGGCAAGGTCCCTGCACCCACCATCGACGGTGGCGTTAACGTCAGCGTTCCTGCGGGCACCAGCAGCGGCAAGACACTGCGCCTGCGCGGCAAAGGGGTTAAGAAACGCGGCTCAACCGAGCGCGGCGATCAGCTGATCGAACTGACCATCGCGATGCCCGGACAGATCGACGAAGACCTAAAGCAATTCATGGAGACATGGCGCGAGAGCCAAAGCTATGATCCGCGTAAAGGAATGCCGTCATGACCCGCACTCTGACCGAAGAGCAGCTGATCGCAACCGTCACCCGCCTGACCTCGACCCGGTTGACCGAATACTTGGCCGCCGAGATCGTGATCCCCGAACAAACTGATCAGGGCTTGGTCTATCACAGCCTCGACGTCGCCCGTCTGGAACTGGCCTGCGAATTGCATGAGCAATACGAGATGGAACCCGACGCGCTATCGATGATGATTTCGCTGATCGACCAGATGCACGGCCTGCGCGCAGAACTGCGCGAGGTGCTGAACGCGGTTGAGGCGCAGCCCGAACCCGTGCGTCAGACCCTGATCGAGGTGATCGGAGCCGCCCGCCTCAAGCGCAGTTGATCAATTGCCGACGATGTATTCTTCGGGCACGAAAAAGGTGTAGTCCCGGTCAGCGACCGCCTCGTGGCAATCATGGCAATAGGCGACCGAATTTGCGCGCGCACCCATCGTGTCCCCGAACAGCGATCCGTCTGGCATCACCATGATATAACGCCAGTCACCCGTGTCGGGGCTTTCGCCTTGGGCCAGCTTTTCCATTACGAACAAAGCGCCGGGATGGATATTGCCTTCATCCGTGACGGTCACGCTGTCCTTGGCCAAAACCGAGCCTTTGGGCAGCTTTTCCCCCTCGGCCAGCGTTCCGTAGTTATGGGCCATACGATTAGCATAGCTGTTCACATACCGCTGACCATGGGTGGCCGAGATATAGGGCGCATCGTTGAACAATGGCCAGTTCTGATAATTCAGGAGCAAATCCAGCTGTGCAGCGCCATAACCCCGCGCCATGCGCCGCTGCAGGGATTCATAGATGCGCAATGCTTCCTCCTTGGACAAATCCGCTGGATTCTCGATGGCAATATGCGCGTCCTCACCAGTTGATTGCGCAAACCCGTCGGTTGCGGACAACCCCGAAATTGACAGCACTGTCAGTGAGATTGAAAACACACGTTTAAATCGTAAAAACATATGGATGGCCTACCTGTTTCTTAAGGTTCGCCTGAACGCCGCCTATCATGTTTGAAATAAGATAGCGGCCCTGAACAAACGCGCCACGGCCAGACCACGGCTTTCACCGCTTTGTGCGCAAGAGTGACATGCGCCGATCCAGCCCCGACGCTTAAAACATACCAAATTTCGAATGCAAAGAACAGCAAGGCGAGAATTTATTTATTGTCGACCACTTGGCGACAATAACACGCCTCAGCTTTTCACCCCGGCTTCGGCCTCGATCTGTTTGCGCGATTTTCGGGCGCGTTCCGTGGCCGATTTCAATTGACCACAAGCCGCCATGATATCCTCGCCCCGCGTCTTACGGATGGGTGAGGCGTAACCCGCCTGGTAAATGATATTCGCAAAGGCCCGGATGCGATTGTTCGAGCTGCGCTTGTACGGCGCGCCCGGCCATTCATTGAACGGGATCAGGTTGATCTTGGCCGGGATGTTATGACGCTTGATATGGTCGATCAGGCGATGCGCATCCTCGTCTCTGTCGTTCACGCCATCCAGCATCACATATTCAAAGGTGATCCGTTCGGAATTCGATGCGTTCGGGTAACTGGCCAGCGCACCCAGCAGTTCCTCGATATTCCAGCGCTTGTTGATCGGCACCAACACGTCACGGGTTTCATCCGTGGTGGCATGGAACGAGATCGCCAGCAGACAACCGATTTCCTCAGCCGTGCGCGCGATTTCAGGCACAACACCCGAGGTCGACAGGGTGATGCGGCGGCGCGACAGGGAAATCCCCTCGGGATCCATGGCGATCTTCATCGCGTCGCGGACGTTTTCGAAATTATACAGCGGCTCACCCATGCCCATCAGAACGATGTTCGACAGCAGACGGGTTTCGTCCTTGGGCGCGCCGGGAACCGGCCATTCCTCAAGATCGTCGCGCGCCATCATGACCTGACCGACAATCTCGGCCGCGGTCAGGTTGCGCACCAGTTTCTGCGTGCCGGTGTGGCAGAAAGAACAGGTCAGCGTGCAACCCACCTGAGACGAGATGCACAGCGTGCCGCGATCTTCTTCGGGGATGTACACGACCTCAACCTCGTGCCCGCCCGCGATACGGCACAGGTATTTGCGGGTGCCGTCCTCGGACACCTGACGCGTAACAACCTCAGGGATTTCGATCACGAAGTTTTTGGCCAGTTGTGCGCGATAGGCCTTGGCCAGATTGGTCATCTCGGCAAAGTCGCGCACACCCCATTGATAAATCCATTGCCAGATCTGACCGGTGCGCATCTTGGCCTGCTTTTCCGGCGTGCCATGTTCGATCAAAACCTCACGCAGCTGGGCGCGGGTCAGGCCGACAAGGTTAGTCTTCCCCTCGGGCAATTTGCGGGGGATGGTCATGACATCTTGAGTGATCGGCGCTTTGGGCGACATGTGGTTATCTCAACGGATTCTGGCTTGGGATGCGCCTCTATATAGGATCGCTAGCAAAGATCAAAAGGAATCGTATCAATCAATTCGCAAAGCGCAGCAACTCGTCCACACGCGCGCGTCCCAGATCGACCCGGCACGCGGTGATGGCGATGCCAGTACCGGACCCTCCGCCATAGGAAGCGCCCACCGCTTCGCACTGCGCATCGCGGTAGCTTGCCCAGGCTGATTGCGAAGCTTCCAAGGCGGGCTGCGCCACCACCCGCTCGGTGATCTCGTCCAACTCTTTGGCCGATTGCATGGCAAATCCGTAGCTCTCCTCCAGCGCCAGACTGACCCGATCTTCCATCTCGCCAACACACGCCCCAATTTCCACCTGAGAACTTGCGTCTGAACATTCCAACGTTGGGTCTGCCAGTGCCGCAGAGGAAAACAACAATGTGATCAATACATACCGCATAACTCGCTCCTGCCAGAGGTTCCCACTGCCGACGGTAGCACGCGAACTACTGCGCCCCAAATACAGATTGGCCGCACCGTCAACGCCGATGCGGCCGAAATCAATGCTATCAGGTAAGCCGCTTCAGATGCCCGCTGGCAGGATATCGCAATCTGCTGCATCCAAAGTTTTTACCGGATCCTCTGGCCCACATTGCTCACCGGATACGGGGTAGGTTTCAGAATCTTTTTCACACGCGCTCAACAACACGGCGACTGCCATCATCAGCGCAACAATAGGCTTATTCAGCATTCGTAAGCTCCTTCTATTCAGCTGAACTAATTAGTTCAAAAATGTCGGAGGCTCGCTTTGATACGGATCAAACTTGCAGACAGACGTGGCGTAAAGCCGACACTTGGCGCTTCAAAAAAAAGAAAACCCCGCCAAATGACGGGGTCTCGCGTGTCTTCAGATACGTATCAGTTTGTGCAGCGTTTCTCGGCGTCTTCGATCGCTGCCGTGAAACCCAGCAACGAGAATGTGTCCTTGGTCTGCGTCCCACGCTCGGACCGGGCGGTCAGAACAGCCTCAGTGCCCCGCTTCATCGCTGCAACCACCTTGAGGTCTTCGCCTTCGGTTGCAGGCCAGGCCCATTCGCCTTCGGTGATCAGTTCAAACTCGGTCCCGTCGATTTCAAGATTGACGGTTGAGCCTGCCGCGAACGGATAGCCGCCGGTAAAGGTCACTTGCCCCTTCACCTCGGCGTTGGGACGATAGAACACGAACAGCAGGATATCGCTGCGGCGGACCGAGACCACCCGGCCACCGCGTGTGTTGACGGTTTCCTTGGGTGCAGACACGCTCCAGCATTCGGTGGGATCGTCTTCGACGAACACGCTCCAATCGGTTTTGGCTGCCACACGGTTGGTGCTTGACGCCTGCTGAGCGGTTGCCGTAGTGGCCATCCCTGCCATGCACAGGCCCGCGATTACACGGACGAGTTTCAATCCCATCTGTCCAGCCTCCTAGCTCGACCTATTACCTCATACCCATCGGAAAAGCCTGCGCACCCTGCCGGTTCGTCTGTAAGTTGCGTATTCCGATGATTGTCGACATACACACACTAACGCAGGTTTCGCCACAGGCGAAAGGGCGATTGGCAGAATTTTGCGCATATTACGGAGAGGCCTGATGACGCAGCCGGTACCAATGACAGAACTATGGCGCGGCCCCTTGTTGGAAAGCCTGCATCTGGGCCATGCAGTGATCTGTGATGACAGTGGCCAGATCGTACAAAGCTGGGGTGATCCAAGTGCGATTATCTACCCACGATCTTCGGCCAAGATGATCCAAGGTCTGCCGCTGATCACCTCAGGCGCCGCGGCGAAATATGGGCTGAACAGCGAGCATCTGGCACTGGCTTGCGCCTCACACAGCGGCGCGCATATCCACACTGACCGCGTGACCGCCTGGTTGGACCATCTGAACCTGTCCGAACATGATCTGCGCTGCGGCCCGCAAGAGCCGCAGGATATGGCCGCGCGCGACGGATTGATTCTGGCCGACGACACGCCTTGCCAGATTCACAATAACTGTTCGGGCAAGCATTGCGGGTTCCTGACCGTGGCCCAGCATATGGGAGCCGGGCCGGAGTATCTGGAAATCGACCACCCAGTTCAGCAGGCCTGTTTGTCAGCCATCGAAGAAACAACCGGTGAGGCCAGCCCCGCCTATGGGATAGACGGATGTTCAGCGCCGAACTTTGCCACCTCGCTGGTGGGGTTGGCGCGATCGATGGCGTGGTTTGCCTCGGCCACCGACCGGTCGGACCGGGCCAGCGACGCGGCGCAGCAACTGACCGCCGCGATGATCAAGCATCCCGAACTGGTTGCCGGCGAAAGCCGCGCCTGTACCGAACTGATGCGCGCGATGGAGGGCCGCGCCGCGATCAAGACCGGGGCCGAAGCTGTTTTCATCGCCATCATTCCGGAAAAACGCATGGGCGTGGCACTGAAGATCACAGACGGCACCACGCGTGCCGCTGAATGTGCCATCGCATCCATTCTTGTCCATCTGGGTGTGCTGGAGGCCGAAAACCCGGCCACCCGCAAATTCATGAACGCCATTCAGTACAGCCGCCGCGGGCTGGAATGCGGCATCATCAAACCTGCGCCGGGTTTCCCCGGCTAAGGCGATCACATCTCGATCGGATGAATCTCGGCCACTTCGACCGAGCCTGATCCGTTGACGACCATGGGGCAGCCCTTGGCCATCTCGTTGGCGGCGTCGATGCTGTCGGCCCTGATGACCGTGAACCCCGAGGCCGGGTTGGCACCGCCATTGTCGACGACACCGCTGTTGCTGACGGTATAGGACTGGCCCACCGGGTTGCCGGGGATGTCCAGCGCATCGCCCATATTCTGGAACCATGCGCCCCAGGCGGCCATGGTCGCTTCGATTTCGGCGGGGTCGGTTGGGGTGTGACCACCGTGATAGACAAACAAGAACTGAGGCATTTCTCTTCCTCCCTAATGAAAATCTTAAAACTGAGCTTCCAGCTTGCGCAGTGACGAAGTCCAACCCTGATTGTGGTTGGCCGCGACCTCGGCATCGGCCAATTCGCGGTGATCAAGAACCAGCTTTGCACCAGCTTCCGTCGCTGTGACCGTCAGCGTCACGTGGCTTTCCGCTCCGCGCTGATCCTGATCGTCATGCCAGCCCCAGGTGAACCCCACAGAATTCGGCGGATCAACATGGGTCACCTGCCCGGATACTTTGTATCGCTGCCCTTCGGCATTCACCATGACCGAGTGCCACGGCCCAAGGCGTGAAAAATCCAAATCATGTTCGGGCACATGCATCCCTTCGGGGCCCCACCACTGCAACAGCTTTGCACCATCGCTGATCCAGGCAAACAGGTTTTCCTGGGATGTGGGAAACGCGCGTTCCAATTTCAGGTCGGCCATGAATTCTCCCTTTCAATCAAATCGTTCAAACGGTCGAGGCTGCTTTCCCAGAATTGCCGTTTCGAGATGGTCCATTCCGCGATGGTCCGCAGCCCCTCGGGCTGGATGGAATACATGCGTTGACTGCCCTGCACTCGCTGCTGCACCAGCCCGGCGGCGCGCAACACCTTCAGATGGCGCGAGATCGCGGCCCCTGACATGCCGCGCCCTTCTATCAGGTCACCAGCGGGCAGTTCACCGTCTTGCATCAACTGCTCGACAATCGAGAATCGGGTGGCATCGGACAATGCCGAAAATGCGGTCAGAAGCGTGTTCATGACCATTGTTTAACATTTTTGTTAAATAAAGGGAAGCCCCTTGCGATCAGACCTCGGTAAAGACCGCGCGGGAATAGCCCTGCAGGTACAGCAATGCCGTCAGATCTCCGTAATTGATCCGAATATCGCATTTGGCGGCGACCGAAGGTTTGGCATGCAGCGCCACACCGGTTCCGGCCCGGCTCAGCATGCCCAGATCATTGGCGCCATCGCCCACGGCAATCACGTCGGCCTCGGACAGGCCCAGCCGCTTGGTAATCTGCGCCAGCGCATCCACCTTGGCCTGTTTGCCCAGAATCGGGCGCTGTACATCGCCGGTCAGCTTGCCCTTTTCGGCCAGCAATGTATTGGCGCGGTTTTCATCAAAGCCAAGCAGATCAGCCACCCTCGCGGTGAAGGCCGTAAACCCACCCGACACCAGGGCCGCATAGCCCCCGTTCAGGCGCATCGTCGCAACCAGTTCCTTACTGCCCGGCATCAATGTAATGCGTTCGTTCAGAACCTTGTCGATCACCGCCTCATCCAAGCCCTTCAGTAGGCCAACACGTTCAATCAGCGCACCTTCGAAATCAAGCTCACCATTCATGGCCCGCGCGGTAATGTCTTTGACGCGATCGCCCACGCCCGCCTCATCGGCCAGTTCGTCAATACATTCCTGCTGGATCATGGTGCTGTCCATATCGGCCAGCAGCATCAGCTTGCGGCGTTTCCCGAACGGCTGCACGATCAGGTCGACCTCTAACAACTGCAGCTCTGCCCAGACGTCCCACTGATTATCAGGCAGCTCGGGAAACGTGAACTGCGCCGCCTCATCTTCGCTGAGCCAAACCAGATCGCCCCCGCCCCACGCGTTGCACAACGACTCGACCAAAGCCTGCTCGAGCTTCGGCATGTTCGGATTGGTCAACAGAGTGGCTACGTACATCATCGGTCTCCTGCAGGCTCCCCCGCGCATAACGCAGGGGCCGCCAATTCACCAGAGACAGTTGATATGTTTACCCCAGAATGCCAGGCAACCGCAGCCCATGGGCGCGGGCGCAATCCTTTGCAATGTCATACCCCGCATCCGCATGCCGCCACACGCCCGAGGCCGGATCGTTCCACAGCACCCGTTCCAACCGTCGGGCCGCGTCCTCGGTACCATCGGCACAGATCACCACACCCGCATGTTGAGAGAACCCCATGCCGACCCCACCACCGTGATGCAGCGAGACCCAGGTCGCGCCGCTGGCGGTGTTGATCAGAGCATTCAGCAGCGGCCAATCGCTTACGGCGTCAGACCCGTCCAACATCGCCTCGGTCTCGCGGTTCGGGCTAGCGACGGAACCGCTGTCCAAATGATCCCGGCCGATCACGACCGGCGCTTTCAGCTCACCATTGGCGACCATCTCATTGAACGCCAACCCGGCGCGGTGGCGGTCGCCCAACCCGATCCAGCAAATCCGCGCAGGCAGGCCCTGAAACGCAATCCGTTCCTGCGCCATGTCGAGCCAGCGATGCAGATGTTCGTTCTCGGGGAACAGCTCTTTCATCTTGGCGTCGGTCTTATAGATATCCTCGGGGTCGCCTGACAACGCACACCAGCGGAATGGCCCAATCCCTTTGCAAAACAGCGGACGAATATAGGCGGGAACGAAACCTGGGAAGGCAAAAGCGTTCTCCAACCCCTCATCCTGTGCCACCTGCCGGATGTTGTTACCGTAATCCAGCGTCGGCACGCCCGCGTTCCAAAAATCAACCATCGCGGCGACGTGTTGTTTCATCGACGCCCGAGCAGCCTTTTCCACTGCTTTAGGGTCTGTTTCACGCATTTCACGCCACTGCGCCATGGACCAACCAATTGGCAGGTAGCCGTTGATCGGATCATGGGCGCTGGTCTGATCGGTGACAATATCGGGAAACGGGCGGATGCCCTCGTTTCCTCTTTTGAAGATTTCTGGGAACACCTCAGCCGCGTTACCTAACAGGCCCACGGATTTTGCCTCGCCCGCTTTGGTCCAACGATCGATCATCTCCAGCGCTTCGTCCAGAGTCTCGGCCTTTTCGTCGAGGTATTTGGTGCGCAGGCGGAAATCGATACTGTCTGGGTTACACTCGACCGCCAGACAGCAGGCACCGGCAAAAACGGCGGCCAGCGGTTGCGCGCCCCCCATGCCGCCCAAGCCCCCGGTCAGAATCCACTTGCCGGTCAGGTCGCCGCCATAATGCTGGCGCCCGGCCTCGGCAAAGGTCTCATAGGTGCCCTGAACGATGCCCTGCGTGCCGATGTAAATCCACGAGCCAGCGGTCATCTGGCCGTACATCATCAGACCCTTCTTATCGAGCTCGTTGAAGTGATCCCAAGTTGCCCAATGGGGCACTAGGTTGGAATTGGCGATCAGCACGCGGGGCGCGTCCTTGTGCGTCCGCACAATGGCGACCGGCTTGCCGGATTGAACGATCAGGGTTTCGTCCTCTTCCAGATCCTTCAAACCGTCCACAATAGTGTCGAAATCCTTCCACGTGCGGGCCGCGCGGCCGATTCCGCCATAAACCACCAGTTCATGCGGGTTTTCGGCCACGTCCGGGTGCAGATTGTTCATCAACATCCGCAGCGGGGCCTCAGTCAGCCAGCTTTTGGCGTTCAGCTCGGGGCCTGTCGGCGGATAGATATCGCGCGTGTTCTTGCGAGGGTCGGTCATGGGATCGTCTCCAATGCAGTGTCTTGGATGGCTTCCAGAATATCGCGCAGCCAACGACGTAGGCGGTCGGCCTTGGCAGTGTCATAACTCCACGGGGCGGCCTCGGCTGTCAGGTAAGTGGATTGCGCCAGTTCCATCTGTATGGCGTGCAGACCGTCGGCCGGACGGCCATAGTGGCGGGTCGTCCAGCCACCCCGGAACCGCCCGTTCAGAACGGTGCTGTAGGGCGACGATGCGGCAAATTCATGTGTAATAGACTCTATGTCTGGCGCACAGGTCACTCCCCCATCCGTCCCGATATTCATGTCGGACAACATGCCTTCAAACAGAAATGGAATGCGACTGCGGATCGAGTGGCAATCGAACAGAACAGCCACGCCGTGCTTTGCCCGCACGCGCTCCAACTCTTCGGCAAGCGCGGCATGATAGGGTACATGGAAGGTTTCGCGCCTCTGACCGATCTCATCCTCTGACGGTTCCTGCCCGTCGCGCCAGATCGGTTGCCCATCGAAATCGGTCAATGGCACCAGCGTTGTCGTGTTTTGCCCTGGGTAAAGCGAAACACCGTCGGGATCGCGATTGGCGTCGATGACATAGCGATGAACATGCGACTGAACCACCGTCGCACCACTCAAAAGCTTATCATAGAGCCTGTTTATGTGCCAATCCGTGTCCCCCAATGCACGCCCAGTGTCATTGAGACGAGCTGCAATGTCATCCGGCACATAGGTCCCGCCATGCGGTTGTCCCAAGACGATAGGGCCATCCCCGTGATGCACGCTAACCACCTGCATCACACCACCTCGGGCATTGGGGTGCCAACGGCCCGTAGGATCGACGCCCCGGCTACCAGTTGTTTCGCGGTCTCCAAGTCAGGGGCCAAATAACGATCTTCGGTCAGGGCCGGAATGTCAGCCCGCAACCGAGCAATGACCTGCTTCAAAGGCCCGCTGGTGACCAGCGGCGCGCGAAATTCAACCCCTTGAGACGCACACAGTAATTCCACACCCAGAATGTAGTTCAAATTCTCGACCATTCGGATCAGGCGCCGCGCACCATGGGCCGCCATCGAAACATGATCCTCCTGGTTGGCCGAGGTGGGAGTGCTGTCGGTGACACAGGGATTGGCGAGGTGCTTGTTCTCGCTCATCAACGCAGCCGTGGTGACCTCGGCAATCATAAGGCCAGAATTCAACCCCGGATCAGGGGTCAGGAAAGGCGGCAGATCAAAGCTGAGCGTCGGATCCACCATCAGGGCAATGCGACGCTGCGCGATAGCACCGATCTCGGACACGGCCAGCGCGATCATATCAGCGGCGAACCCTACAGGTTCAGCATGGAAATTCCCTCCCGAGACAATCCCGTCGGCCAGAACCAGCGGATTGTCGGTGGCTGCGTTGGCCTCAACCTCAAGCGTGGCGGCGGCCTGCCGCAATACATCCATTGCTGCGCCCGTGACCTGCGGTTGACAGCGGATGCAATAAGGATCCTGAACGCGGGTGTCGCCCTCACGGTGACTTTCCCGAATTTCCGACCCGTCCAGCACGGCGCGCATGGCGCTGGCGGCTTCGGTCTGGCCACGATGACCGCGCAAAGTGTGAATTTCAGGCCGCAGGGGTGCGGTGGACCCCATGATCGCATCGGTCGACAAGGCGGAAACAACCAGCGCACTTTGCGCCGCACGCCAAGCCTCGAACACCCCAGCCAGGGCAAAGGCAGTTGAAAACTGCGTGCCGTTGATAAAGGCCAGTCCTTCCTTGGGACCTAGTTGAATAGGCTCTAAATCAACTGTTTTCAGCGCTTCAGCCCCCGGCAAAACAGTGCCGTTCACCTCCGCCTCTCCCGCGCCAATGATCACCGCCGTCATATGGGCTAGTGGCGCCAGGTCGCCCGATGCCCCAACCGAACCCTGTGCCGGAATCACCGGAGTGACCCCGCGGGCCAGCATCTGCTGCAACAGCTCGATCAGCTCCCACCGCACGCCCGATGCACCGCGACCGAAGGACAACAGCTTGAGTGTCATCATCAGCCGGGTCAGCCTTTGCGGTATGGCGGGACCAACACCGCAACAATGGCTGAGGATCAGGTTGCGCTGCAGGGTCGAGGTGTCCTGTGGCGCGATTTTGAGGCTGGCCAGTTTCCCAAAACCGGTATTGACGCCATAGACGGGGTCATTGCCCCGAGCCGCCGCCTGAATACGTAGCGCCGCCGCATCGACTGCGGGCTTGCAGTCAGAATCCAGTGAAACAACCGTTTGATCCCAATAGATCTCGGCCAGTTGCGCCAAAGAAACCTGACCGGGCTGCAAAATCAGAGACGTCATTCGATCCCTCCGAAAAGACGTTTATGCAGTGGGTTGAAGCCGACGCGATAGGCCAGTTCCGCCGGATGAGTGACATTCCAGATCGCCAGATCCGCCCTATGCCCCGGCGCGAGAGTGCCCGCATCGTTGATCCCCAACGCGCGCGCGGCGTTGCGGGTGACACCAGCCAGCGCCTCTTCAGGCGTAAGACGAAACAGTGTGCAGCCCATGTTCATGGCCAGCAGCAGCGAGGTCAGCGGCGAAGAACCGGGATTGCAGTCAGTCGCCAAAGCCATTGGCACTTGATGCTGGCGCAGCAGATCAACGGGTGGCACCTGCGTTTCTCGCAGTGTGTAAAACGCGCCCGGCAACAGCACGGCCGTGGTTCCGGCCTTTGCCATGGCTGATACACCATTGGCATCCAGGTATTCGATGTGATCCGCCGACAAAGCCCCGTAAGAGGCCGCCAGTTGCGCCCCCCCCAGATTGGACAACTGCTCGGCATGCAGTTTCACCGGCAGGCCCAGCTCTTGCGCCACATCAAAAACCAGGGCGATTTGTGCGGGGTTAAAGGCGATTCCTTCGCAGAACCCATCCACCGCGTCCACCAGCCCCTCGGCATGGGCCGCGCGCAGGGTTGGGATGCAGACCTCGCGAATATAGTCGTCGGGGCATTCGGCATATTCCGGCGGCACTGCATGTGCGCCCAGAAAGCTGGTTTTGACGCGGATAGGGCGGGTTTCACCGATCCGGCGGGCAACGCGCAGCATCTTCAATTCGGTCTCGGTATCCAACCCATAGCCCGACTTGACCTCAAGGGTGCTGACACCCTCGGCAATCAGGGCGTCCACGCGGGTTAGAGCATCTGACAAAAGCATCTCAGCGCTGGCGGACCGCGTGGCGTTGACCGTGGAGAGGATACCACCCCCGGCACGGGCGATGTCCTCGTATGAGGCGCCATTCAGCCGCATTTCAAACTCAGTTGCGCGGTTTCCACCGAACACCACATGGGTATGCGCGTCAATCAGCGCCGGAGTGATCAACCGTTCACCGAAATCCTCGACCGGCCAATCAGCATATTCCGGCGGCAGGTCCTGGCGTTCACCGACCCAGACAATCTTTGCCCCGTTAACGGCTATCGCTGCATCCCGACACAGCCCATAGGGCGTGCCCCCTTCTGACATCGTGGCCATCCTGGCGCTGAGTAAGACCGCTTTTCTGGTCATGGCGATTCTTTTCGGCTCCCCTCTTGTTTGATTTTTATGTATAGGTGTAAAGATATGAAGTCTACACATTATGGAAATCAAAATGCAGATTCATGCCAAGACAGCTTTATTAGGCTCTGATTGGGTTCACGATGTGCGAGTAGAAATCGACCATGGGCGTATCAGCCGGGTGCAGTACCAGGCGTCGGCATTGCCCGATGATACGCGCGTTGACGTTCTTTTGCCCGCTTTGGCAAACCTGCACAGCCACGCCTTTCAACGGGCCATGGCGGGCATGACGGAAACCCGCATGGCCGGACGCGAGAGTTTCTGGACATGGCGCAACCTGATGTATCGCTTTCTGGATCGGTTGACGCCCGACCAGATCGAAGCCATCGCCGCACTGGTTTTCATGGAGATGCAGGAGGCCGGGTATGCCTCGGTCGGTGAATTCCACTATGTCCATCACCAACCCGGCGGCGCGGCCTACGATCAACTCTCGGAACTAAGCCAGCGTATCTTTTCCGCCGCACACCAGTCAGGGATCGGTCTGACTCATTTACCGGTCCTCTACACCTATGGCGGCGTTGCGCAGGACAAGCTGTCAGGTGGGCAGTTGCGGTTCAGCAATGATGTGTCCCGGTTTTTGAATTTGGTGGATGATTGCCGTAATAAACTGCCAAGCACTGACTCTATATTGGGGGTTGCGCCACATTCCTTGCGCGCAACTTCACCGACAGACCTGCGCGAACTGCTGCAAAACACACCCAAGGGTCCGGTCCATATCCATATCGCCGAACAGGTTCAGGAAGTCGCCGACGTACAATCCGCGTTGGGCCAGCGTCCGGTGGCCTGGCTGCTGGACAATGCAGACGTGAACGCGCGGTGGTGTCTGATCCATGCCACCCATATGACCGATGCCGAAACCCGCACGCTGGCCCAGTCCGGTGCTGTGGCGGGGCTGTGCCCGATCACCGAGGCCAATCTGGGCGATGGTATTTTCAACGGCGCGACCTACGTCGCAGAAAATGGACGATTCGGGGTCGGATCAGACTCTAATATTAGGATTTCCTTGCCCGAAGAACTGCGCACCCTGGAATACTCCCAACGTCTGCGTGATCAACAGCGGGCGGTCCTGGTACCGGGCGAAGGCTCGGTCGGGCACGCTCTTTATACCGGTGCCGCGCAAGGTGGTGCGCAAGCACTTGGACGTAACGCTGGTGAGATTGCCGAGGGCAAGTTAGCTGATCTGCTGGCCATTGACCGGACCCACCCGACGCTCTGCGCATTGACGGACGATCAATTGCTGGATGGACTGTGTTTTGCCGCCCCTGATGGGCTGGTAATTGACTTGTGGTCTGCCGGACGCCACATGGTGAAACAGGGCCGCCACGTCGCACGTGATCAGATCATATCCGCCTATAGATCCGCGATTGCGGGCCTGCTGGCCTCGGTCTAAAGGAACGGTCATCATGCCCCAATCCAGTGACACCACCAGCTACAAAGACATCAAGAAAACCGTTCTGTCCCGCATCCGATCGGGCGAGTGGCAGCCCGACTCTCTGTTGCCCAACGAACAGGATCTTGCGGTCGAGTTTTCCTGCACCCGCACAACAGTGAACCGCGCCCTGCGGGAGTTAGCTGACGAGGGCTATCTGGAACGCCGGCGCAAGGCTGGTACGCGGGTGTTGAGCGCACCGCAGCGACAGGCCCGTTTCACCATCCCCATGGTCCGGGACGAGGTTGAGGCGATGGGCGGCACGTATCGCTATGCGCTGGTTTCTTCTAAGTTAGAGACTGCTCCGGAATGGCTAAGCGCCCGATTGGCTCTGTCTGCGGGGCAAAGCGTGATGCATGTTCGCTGCATGCATTTCAACGGCAACACGCCGTTTCAGTTTGAGGATCGCTGGATCGTCACGGCCTCGGTCCCGCAGGTGGAGCAGGCAGATTTCTCGCAGATCGGACCGAATGAGTGGCTGATCCAGACCCTGCCCTTCACCAATGTCGAACTGAGTTTTCTGGCCAGCCGTGCCGATACAACACTCGCTGGGTTTCTGGACGTCCCCGAAGGAGAACCGGTCTTTACCGGAGAGCGCATCACCTGGTTGCAAGGTCAGCCCGTGACCTTTGCCAAGATGTTCTTTGCCGCCGGGTATCGCATGACCACGCAATTCTAAACCGCGCCCGGATTTCTCTTTACCCTCTGCTCAATCCGATACAGATTCACCCAAGATTAAGCAGGCGCAAAGGAAATACGAAATGGGTAACCCGCTGTACGAACGGCTGTTTGGCATTCACGCGGGCAAACACACACCGTTTCTTCATCTTCCTGATGGTCAGATCCTGACCCATGCCGATTTTCTGGACATGGCCGCGCAGATCGCCAATACCCTAAGCGGATACGAACTTGAGCCCGGTGAACGCGTGGCCGTACAGGTGGAAAAATCGCCCCAGGCGCTGGCGCTCTATGCTGCCTGCGTGCAGACCGGATTGATCTTTCTGCCGCTGAATACCGGATACACCACGGCCGAGTTACAATATTTCATCGAAAACAGCGGTGCGAAACTGGTTGTCTGTGACGCCGCAAAAGAACAGGGGCTGGCCCCTATCGCCGCCGCCCAAAACGCCCGGTTAGAGACGCTCAACGCCGATGGTTCGGGAAGCCTTATGCGGCGGGCGCTGGGGATGTTGCCCGCGTTTGAGCCGGTCCAGCGGTCCGAGGATGATCTGGCCGCATTCCTTTATACTTCGGGCACAACCGGACGATCGAAGGGCGCAATGCTGACGCAGGCCAATCTGCTGTCAAACGCTGAAACGCTAGTGCAGGAGTGGCGGTTCACGGCGGATGACGTGCTGCTGCATGCGCTGCCGATCTTTCACACGCACGGGCTGTTCGTGGCGACAAATGTGGCGCTGTCCGCGGGCGGGTCGATGATCTTTTTGCCGAAATTCGATCTTGAAGACATGTTGCGGCTGATTCCGCAGGCCACGACGATGATGGGGGTTCCGACCTTTTACACCCGCTTACTGGGCGATGAGCGGTTCACCGGCGATCTGACCCGACACATGCGTTTGTTCATCTCGGGCTCGGCGCCGTTACTGGCGGAGACCCATGAGCGGTTCGAGGCGCGCACTGGCCACCGTATCCTTGAGAGGTACGGCATGACCGAGACCAACATGAGCACTTCGAACCCCCATGACGGCGAACGTCGTCCAGGCACGGTAGGCTTTCCCCTGCCCGGCGTCGAACTGAAGGTGACCGACCCCGAAACCGGTGCAGACTTGCCGCAGGGTGAGATCGGCATGCTTGAGGTGCGCGGCCCCAACGTGTTTCAGGGCTATTGGCAAATGCCCGAGAAAACCGCCGCCGAGCTGCGCGAAGACGGGTTTTTCATCACCGGCGATCTGGGGCGTTTGGATGCGGACGGGTATGTCCACATCGTCGGGCGCGGCAAGGACCTGATCATCTCGGGCGGGTACAACATTTACCCCAAAGAGGTTGAGCTGGTTCTGGATGACCAGCCGGGCGTGTTGGAAAGCGCAGTGATCGGCGTACCGCACCCGGATTTCGGCGAGACCGTGCTGGGCATTCTGGTGCCCGAGCCGGGACAGACACTGGACCCCGAGGCCATTCTGGCCAACGTGCAGAACTCGCTGGCCCGGTTCAAACACCCACGCAAACTGATCGTGCTGGAAGAGCTGCCCCGCAACACGATGGGCAAGGTGCAAAAGAATTTCCTGCGTGAGGACTACAAGGACCTGTTCACCAAGGGTTAAGGGATCAGCGGCACACGGCCATCGTTGGTGAGCAGCCAGCAATCCCGGCCCTCAAACACAGCCGGAACCAACTGTCGCCCCATCCCGGCACCTCCGTCCAGATTGATCCGGTTACCGCGATGCTCAGCCTGTTCCGCAGGTGTGTGCCCATGGACCACCAGCCACGGGTGCGGTCGCGGATCATCCAGAAACTCGCCCCGTATCCAGATCAGGTCTTCCTCGGTCTGATCGGCCAGCGATACACCGGGGCGAATCCCGGCATGGACGAACAGAACCTCATCCTGGTGATGGTACGTCACCAGCCGGTTCAAAAAGTCGACATGGTCCGACGGCACTGCTGCCCTTGCACGGTCGAGAATTTTGTAAACGCGTTCTTCTTCGGTGTACGTCACACCGTATGACGCCAACGTCTCGGTCCCGCCCAAACGCGCATGCAGCCAGTGTTCGCCGATCCGCAATTTGGCCTCGGCGGTTGAACCATCGTGCATGAATCTGGCGAACATCCGGTCATGATTGCCCAACAGAAAAACCCAGTTCCGCCCTGCCTTTTGCCCAGCGACCAAAAGGTCCAGAACGCCACGACAATCCGGCCCACGATCTACATAGTCACCCAAAAACACGATCCGCGCATCCCGCCCACCGTCCTGTTCGATAAGGTGCAGCGCATTTTCAAGCATCTCTAACTGCCCGTGGATATCGCCGATGGCGTAGATGGCGGATGTCATGAAAATCCCTCGGATAAACGCGTACCCGGCTTTTGGCGCGAAATGCGTGTCAGGAAAAGAAAATACCCGCGCCTTGAGGGGCGCGGGCAAGAATTGTTCCAGAAATTCAACACTGCTTAGGCGACGTCGAACTCCAGCGGTTTGATCTGGGTGAACAGACCGGTTTCCGCCAGCTTGGCGCGCGCCTCGGCCGGGACCGGCTCGTCCACGTAAAGCAACGCAATGGCTTCGCCGCCTGCTTCCGCCCGGCCAAGGGTAAAGTTGGCGATGTTGACGTCATTGTCACCCATGGTCTGACCCAGTGCACCGATGATGCCCGGCACGTCCTCGTTGGTGGTGTAGAGCATGTGCGCACCCACCTCGGCCTCGATATTGATACCCTTGATCTGGATGAAACGTGGCTTGCCGTCGCTGAAGACCGTGCCCCCGATCGAGCGTTCGCGCTTTTCGGTCACCACGGTCACTTTGATGTAGCCTTCGAACGCACCGGACTTGTCCTGGTTGGTGGTCGAGATCTGAATGCCACGCTCTTTGGCGACGACCGGAGCCGAGACCATGTTCACCTCGGGGTTGAACTTCTTCATGATCCCCGCCACGACCGAGCAGTTCAGAGCCGCCAGGTTCATCTCGGAGGCGACACCGTCATAGAGGATGTTAATCGCCTTGATCGGCTCATCTGTCATTTGACCGATGAAGCTGCCCAAGTGACCGGCCAGCTTGATCCACGGCCCCATGATCTTGGCTTCTTCGGCGGTGACGCTGGGCATGTTCAGCGCGTTTTCCACCGCTCCTGTCAGCAGATAGTTCGAGATCTGCTCGGCCACCTGCAGCGCCACGTTTTCCTGCGCCTCGGTCGTGGCCGCACCCAGATGCGGCGTGCAGACGACGTTGGGCAGGTTGAACAGGGCGTTTTCCTTGGCGGGCTCCTCGCTGAACACATCAAAGGCGGCGCCAGCAACGTGACCGGATTGCAGCGCCTCGGACAGCGCCTCTTCGTCGACCAGACCACCACGGGCACAGTTGACGATGCGCACGCCCGGCTTGGTCTTGGCCAGATTTTCGCGGCTCAGGATGTTACGGGTCTGGTCGGTCAGCGGCACGTGCAGGGTGATGAAGTCTGCCCGCGACAGCAGTTCGTCCAGTTCGACCTTTTCCACGCCCATCTTGGCGGCTTTCTCTTCGCCCAGATAGGGATCATAGGCGATGACCTTCATCTTCAGGCCCAATGCGCGTTCGCAAACGATGCCGCCGATATTGCCCGCGCCGATGACGCCAAGGGTCTTGTTGGTCAGCTCGATTCCCATGAACTTGGACTTTTCCCACTTACCCGCATGGGTCGAGGTACTGGCCTCGGGGATTTGCCGCGCAACGGCGAACATCATGGCAATCGCATGTTCGGCCGTTGTGATCATGTTGCCAAAAGGCGTGTTCATCACGATCACGCCTTTTTTCGAGGCAGCCTCTTTGTCCACATTGTCCGTGCCGATGCCAGCGCGGCCAATAACTTTCAGGTTGTCAGCCTTTTCAAGCAGGGTCGGCGTGACCTTGGTGGCCGAACGGATGGCAAGGCCGTCATACTGACCGATCACCTCGGCCAGCTTGTCTTTGTCCTTGCCAAGATCGGGCATGAAATCCACATCGATGCCGCGATCCCGGAAGATTTGAACGGCGGTTTCGCTGAGCTTGTCAGATACGAGTACTTTGGGGGCCATATCTCTGGTCCTTGAATTGTAGGGAAGGTCCGGGCCTGATGGGGCCCGGTGAAAAAGGTCAGGCGGCTTCGGTTTGCGCCGCGATCTCGGCCTCAAAAGCCCAGGCCAGCCAAGGCAGCATCGCCTCGATATCCGAGGTTTCGACCGTACCACCGCACCAGATGCGCAGGCCCGCAGGCGCGTCGCGATAGGCGCCGATATCCAGCGCGATATTCTCGACCTCCAACCGTTTCGCCACGGCTTTGGCAAAGACTGCGCCATCTTGAATGCGGTCATCGGTGAACTTCAGGCAGACCGAAGTGTTCGACTGCGTCGCAGCATCCTCGGCCAGATTGGCGATCCAGTCGTTCCGGTCACAGAATGCATGCACCGCACCGGCATTGGCATCAGCTCGGGCGATCAGCCCTTGCAGACCACCAACCGAGCGCGCCCAATCCAGCGCGAACAGGTAATCTTCGACCGCCAGCATCGAAGGCGTGTTGATCGTGGCACCGGTAAAGATACCATCGATCAGTTTGCCACCCTTGGTCAGACGAAAAATCTTAGGCAGGGGCCATGCGGGTGTGTAGCTCTCCAGCCGCTCCACCGCGCGGGGTGACAGGATCAGCATGCCATGCGCGGCCTCACCACCCAGCACCTTCTGCCAGCTGAAGGTGGTGACATCCAACTTGTCCCAGGGCAGGTCCATCGCAAAGGCTGCGCTGGTTGCGTCACAGATCGTCAGACCCTGACGGTCATCCGCAATCCAGTTGCCATTGGGAACCCGCACACCCGAGGTGGTGCCGTTCCATGTAAACACAACGTCATTGGCGAAATCGACGGATGCGAGATCAACGATCTGCCCGTACTCGGCCGTTTTCACCTCGGCGTCGATCTTCAGCTGTTTGACAACATCGGTCACCCAACCCGAGCCAAAGCTCTCCCACGCCAGCATCTCGACCTTGCGTTCGCCAAGCAGCGACCACAGCGCCATCTCGACCGCGCCGGTGTCCGAGGCGGGAACGATGCCGATCTTGTAATCCGCCGGAATGCCCAGAACCTCGCGCGTGCCTTCAATGGCCGCCTTCAGCTTGTCCTTGCCAACGGCTGCACGGTGCGACCGACCCAGCGCGGCATCGGCCAGTTTGGACAGATCAAATGTGGGGGGTTTGGCGCAGGGGCCCGAGGAAAAACGCGGATTCGCCGGCCGCGTTGCCGGTTGTTCGATGGTCATGTGTATTACCCTTCCAGATACACGCCCCTCGTTGGGGAGGGGTGTCCCACGGACAGGGGTATGAGGCCTTCGCAGATCCAGCAAGCAAAAAAGACCGTTCACCCGCAGAAAACGACATAGGGTGGGTGCGCAATTTGGAACACAGGTTTCCTATTGGCGAAAAACCCCGCCGGTATTCCGGCGGAGCTTTGTGTTTTGTGTTTATTCTGCGTCGAGGTATGCGTCCATTGGTGGGCATGTGCAGACGAGGTTTCGGTCGCCATATGCGTTGTCGACGCGGTTGACGGGGGACCAGTATTTGTCGACGCCCATGGAGC